>JBDHVK010000028.1:0-31353 GCA_039809645.1 Gemmatimonas sp. | reverse complement strand
GCGGCCGGCGAGCACCGCCTCCGCGATCTGCGCCGGCGTGAAGAACTTGTCGGGGAGGTTCGGCACCTTGAACGTGGTGTCCGGCGCGGCCGCGATGCGCGTCGAGTCGCCGCCACGTCCTGCGCCGCGCCCGGCGCCGCCGCCGGCGGCGCCACCGCCACCGGCGAATGCACCGCGACCCGCCGCACCCACACCGGCGCGCAGGGCATCAGCCGCCTTCTTGGCTTCGGCCTTCTTGATCGAGTCGCGCGTGGCTTCGGGGAGGAATCCCCACAACACTTCGTTGCGCCGCTTCGCCGCCGCCTGCGAGCGCGCCAACTCTTCGGTGAGGCTCACCGTGCGCGTGCGGGCCTTCGGGTCGGCACCGGCGGCAAGGAGCGCCTTGACCGCGGCGGGCCGATCGGCCGACGCCGCGAACATGAGCGGCGTCTGGCCCCAGCTCGTCTCCTTCGCGTTGACATCCGCCTTCCGGGCGACGAGCGCCTTGATGACGTCTGCGTTGCCCGCCTCGGCGGCGAGATGCATCGCCGTGGCACCCGTCGTCGTGATCGCCTTCGGGTCTGCGCCGGCCGCGAGCAGCGCCTTCACGACCTCGGCCGATCCGTTGCGCGCCGCCACGTGCAGCGGCGTATAGCCACCGTTTACCGTGAGACCGGTGGGCTTGGCGCCGGCGCGCAGCAGCGCCATGGTCATCGCCACATCACCACGCTCCGCCGCCCAGTGCAACGCCGTCATCCCGTCGCCGAGCGGTGCGTTGACGTCGTACTTGGGGAGCAGGGCGCGCACCTCGGCGAGATCGCCGCGCTGCGCCGCATCGGCGATTGCCGGTGTGGCGCGCGACTCACGCGGCGTGCTCACGCGGACCGACTTCTTCGCGTCGGCCGCGTTGCCACTGTTGTTCTGCGCCGCCAGCGGCGACGACAACCCCGCGCCCAGCGCGAGCGCCATCGTCAACCGGCTGGCAAAGACACGGTGCGTCATGGACACCTCAGGCGGTGGCGGAGAGAGTGAACGGCTGCACGCTGTCGCCGAAGCTCGGCGCATCCACGCCGAAGCTGTGCAGGAGGGAGAGCATGGCGTCGGCCATCGGCGTACCGTCCGGGGCCTTGAGGTGCATGTTGCCCTGATGGATCGCCGTGTTGCCGCCGAGCACGATCAGCGGGCAGCGACGGTGGTTGTGGATGTTGCCGTCGGCCATCGGCGAGCCGTAGATGATCGTCGTGTTGTCGAGGAGCGTGCCGTCGGTGTCCTTCGTCTCCTGCAGACGCTGCAGGAAGTACGGGATCATCGAGACATGGTACTTGTTGATCATGTTGAACTCGAGCACCGCCGCCTCGCGCCCACCATGGTGCGAGGCTGGGTGGAAGCCCTTGTTCGTGCCGCTCTCGGGATAGGTGCGGCTCGACGCGTCGCGGCCGGTCTTGAACGACACGACGCGGGTCATGTCCGACTGCAGGGCCAGCACCTGGATGTCGAACATCAGCTTCATGTGCTCTTCGAAGCTGTCCGGCACGCCGGCGGGCGCTTCCGGAATGGCCCGCTCTTCACCACTCGTGTTCTTGGCTTCGATGGCCTGAATGCGGCGCTCGAGCTCGCGAATGTTGGTGAGATACTGATCGACGCGACGACGATCGGTCGGCCCCAGCTGTGTCTTGAGGGTGGACATCTCGCCCACCACCCAATCAAGGATCGAGCCGTTCTCCTTGCGGCGCGCCGCGCGATCCTTGTTGTCGGCACCGGCACCGAAGAGCAGGTCGAAGGCCGCGCGCGGATTGCGGATCATCGGCAGCGGGTCGTTTGGCGACGACCAGCTGATCGTGTCCGTGTAGGCGCACGAGTAGTTGTAGGTGCAGCCACCCGCCTGGTCGAGATTCTCGATGCACAGCTGCAGCGACGGCATCGGCGTGTCCTGGCCGATCTTGCGCGCAATGAGCTGATCGAGCGAGGTGCCGGCATACAGGTCCGAGCCCTGCGTCTGCTTGGGGTGCGCCTGCGTGAGGAACACCGCGCTCGAGCGGAAATGATCGCCGCCGATCTCCGGCGCGTCGAACGGCTCGGCCATGCGGCAGTCGGTGTTGCTCACGATCGTGAGATACTTCCGCCACGCATCGAGGGGCGCGAGGGCGCCCTCGGGGTTGAGCTGGAAGTTGCTCCCCACGCCTTCCGGCGCCCACAGGAACTTGGAGGCGCCCCACGCATTGCTGCCCGCGGCGCCGTGCACCGACTCGATGGCCACGAAGCGCTGGCGGGTCGCCGCCGCCCACGAGGCCGACGAACCGAAGAGACGGCCGGCCGGCACCATCGCGTCGAGATACGGGAGGGCGATCGCCGCGCTCATGCCCTTCAGAAACGTGCGCCGATGCAGGGCTTTCTGGGTCAGCAGATTCATCGAATGCTCCGGATCAGTGAAGGGCGGTTACTTGGAGTCGTCGGCGACCGCGGATTCGGCGCGCCGTGAGGTGAAGGCCTTGCTCGTGACGATCCCCGTCACGAACGCGGAGAAGCGGTAGTTCTGCTTGCCGGCGTCGCGCACGATGGCGCGGACCGTCGACATGTCGGTGTCCTCGACGCGACGGCCGAGGGCGTACGTCATGAGGTTCTCGGTGAAGTTGCGCATGAGCGGCAGGGGCCGCTTGAGCAACGCCTTCGAGAGATCGGCCGGCGTGTTGAGCGCCGTGCCGTCGTAGAGCTGGCCCCGCGTGTCGAGCTGGGCGCCATTCTCACGATACCGCATGCGGCCGGTCACGTCGAAGTTGTCGAGCGCGAGGCCGATCGGATCGATGAACTGGTGGCACGACTTGCACGTCGGGTTGGTGCGGTGCATTTCCATGCGCTCACGGGTGGTGAGCTGCCGCCCTTCCTTCGCGCCGTTCGTCTGCTCGAGGTCGGGCACGTTGGGCGGCGGCGGTGGCGGCGGGGCCCCGAGCAACACTTCCATCACCCACTTGCCGCGCAACACCGGGCTGGTGCGGTTGCCGAGAGACGTCTGGACCAGCACGCTTCCGTGTCCCAGCACCCCGCGGCGCTGTTCGTCGAGGTACGCGACCTTGCGGAAGTGATCGCCGGTCACGTTCGGGATGCCGTAGTGCCGGGCGAGCTTTTCGTTCACGAACGTGGACTCGGCCGTGAACACCGTGAGCACGCTCTTGTTGTTGCGCACGATGTCGTTGAAGAAGAGCTCCGTCTCCTTGTACATCGCGTCGGCGATCGACTGATCGAAGTCGGGGAAGAGGAACGCGTCGGGGTGGACCTTCTCGAGGTCCTGCAGACGGAGCCACTGCGCCGCGAAGCGCGTCGCGAGCGCTTCGGCCTTCGGATCGGCGAGCATGCGCTTCACTTCCGCCTGGTACACGGCCGGCGTGTGCAGCGTCCTGTTCTTGGCGAGCGTCAGCAGCCGCTCATCGGGGATCGTGCTCCAGAGGAAGAACGACAGGCGCGTCGCCAGTTCGAGGTCATCGATCTTGTAATCCTGTCCCTCGGTCGCCGTGGCCGGCGTCTTCTCGAAGCGGAAGATGAAGTACGGGCTCGCGAGCACCGCCTGCAGGCCGAGGCGCACCCCGTCTTCGAACCCGTTCGGATTGTCCGCCGTTGCCGCCTTGTCATAGAACTTCATGAGGTCGGCGCGATCGTCGGCCGACAGCGGGCGGCGATAGGCGCGCGACGCGAAGCGGCTGAGGATCGTTTCGGCGCAGGCGCGCTGGGCGACCTTCGCCGTGGGCGCGCAGGTGAAGACGCGCTGCCGCGACGGCGACATGCTGAGGCCGGTGATCTTGGTCGGCCCCGAGATGGTGAAGTCCATCAGGTAGGTCGGCTCGGTCGTGCCGGCCGACGCCGTACCACCGGAGGCACGCGACCACTCATGCGGCTTGATGAGATCCTCGTACGGCCCTTCGGCGCGGCGCACGAAGGCCACCGACACCGTGTGCTGACCGGCCGGGATCTGCAGCGGACCCGTATGGATGTAGTCGGCGCCAAGCGGCAGGTCGGCCGACTCGTTGTTGCGCGCGATGCCCTTGTCGTACGCCAGCATCGCGATGCGCTTGCCATCGATGGAGACGTCCACGTCTTCCACCGGCCGCCCGATGCCACCGCCCACGTTCACGCGGATGTCGTACTGGCCATCGGCGGGAAAGATGTGCTTCACCATCATGCCGCCGCGGGTGCCGTAGGGCGTGCCCTCGACATGATCCCACGGATGTTGCGACACGAAGATCGACGGCTTGTAGGTCGCCTGCGCGTCGACGGCCTTGCGATCACCCAGCGCCATGCGCACGACGCCCGCTGCCGCGTTCATGTAGCCCTCGAGCAGCGTGGGCGAGAGCGCCTGGACGTCGGAGACGTTGTCGAAATTCGCGCTCTTCTGGTCGAGCGGGAGCCAGTTGCCCGGATCGACCTCGAGACCGAAGAGATCCTTCACCACGCGCTGGTATTCGGCGCGGTTGAGGCGCTGGAACGTGCGCGTCCCGGGATTGGTGGGGAGCGCGTCGATCGTGTTCTCGAGCGTCTCGACGAGCGAGAGGAGCGTGTCGCCGGTCGGGCGCTTCGACCCCGGCGGCGGCATCATGTCCGCCCGCAGCTTGCGGATCATCTTCTCGGCCACATCGAGATGCGCGGCACTGGAATCGATACCGAATCCGCGAAGGCTGAGGTTGCCGCGCCTCATGGTCGGATTGTGGCACGATCCGCAGTAGCGACTGATCGTGGAGTCGAGCGCCGCGACGGCGATGCCGCGCGTGCCGAATCGCACGCGCGAGCCGGTACGGGTGTGGCCCGGCGCGACCTTGTCGACGGAGGGCGTGATGGGCGACGCGAGAAACGTCGGCAGCGGGACGCGATCACCGGCCGATGTCGGCGGCGTCGCACGGGAATGTCCGATCACCGGCGACGACACGAGCGCCGTCACAGTTGCGGTGATGCCGGACCACGCGAGCAGAACCTTCATGCCTGCCACTCCACGGGGATGGTGCGCGGGGAGACCTGCGGAACCTGCAACGACCTGCGGGCCAACGACCTGCGGCATTCCTTCTGCCCGGCAGGTGGGAGGCCGGTGAAGGACTGAATCTGGGCATCATCCCGCGGCACGAAGCGCATGCCGGGATGAGACACCGTTGAATGTACGTACCAAAGGGAAAAGGCGCTGCAACCGATTACGAACCCGTCGGTTGCAGCGCCCAGATGAAGTGGAGTGTATCCACACCCGGCTGTGGAAAACGTGACAGCCGGGTGCGTGTCGCGCGCTCAGTCGGCGTTCACGGCGACTGGTAATAGGATGGCGTGGAGGGTGCGATGCACCGGCACCGACCGGTTGTGCGCGGCCGCGAGCCGCACAACGGCGCCCGTCTGCGCATCGAACTCACTCGGTCGACCTGCCATGAGATCGCGGGCGAGCGATGTCGTACTGTCCGCCGGCAAACTGTCGTAGCGTTCCCAGACCCGTGCTTTGGCATCAGGCGGCCATGCCACACCCACTGCTCGTCCCACGTCGATCAGTTCGTCGAGGGCCGAATCGGTGAGGGCGCGAAGCGCGGGGAGTGATCGTACGGTGCCGAACGACTGGCGGGACGCCGCGCTGACCACGCCCATGGGCTCGATGAAGAGGAATTTTTCCCAACTGGCAATCGCCATGTCGGCCGGCTGTAGCGGGACGAGCCCGGCGTCGCGAAAGGCGGCCTCGATGGCCGACAGCTGGTCGGCGACCGGCGGATCCAGCGGGGCGCCGGCGCGGGGGCCGAACTCGACCACCGGGGTCACCGCCGTGTGGGACACGTGGCCAGGCCCCGCGAGGGCGGCGATGACACGCGCCACTCCCTCGAGCACGTGACCGGCGCCCAGGGCATCCGCGAGGTGGACGCCGGCTTCGACCCCGTTCTGCATGGGGATCACGGCTGTATGCGCCCCGATCAGCGGACGCAGCGAGGGTGCCAACGCTGCCACCTGCGTGGCTTTGACCGCGACCAGCACGAGGTCGACGACGCCCACCGAAGCGGGATCGGCGGTGACGGCAATGTGCGGCAGTCGCACGTTGCCATCGACACTGTCGATCACGAGCCCATGCGCCGCGAGGTGCGCGGCGGTCGCGCCACGCGCCACGAAGTGGACGTCATGACCCGCCTGCTGCAGGCGGGCGCCGAGCAAACCGCCCACGGCACCCGCCCCGATTACCGCTATGCGCATCGACGGCTCAGTTCTTCGTGAGCGAGAAGCCGGCGATGTGTGCGTCGGTGTTGTGGCCCATGCGGAAGCCCACCATGCCATCGGTGGTCGTCAGCTTGCCGGCGGCGACGAGATCGGCCTTGGGATAGCTGCCGACTTCCTTGCCGTTGATGCTGCAGGTGACCTTGTCGGCGGTCACGCTCATCGCGATTTCCTGCGTCACCGGCTTGCCCTTCTCGGCAGCCTTGTTCACGGCATCATTCGCTTCCCCACGCCGGCCGTTCACCTGGAACGGCGCCGGTCCGAAGCCGCGCACAATGAACGTCCCGTTCCCGTACGCCGCGCAGTAGAGGAAGCTCGCGTCGTCGGTCCCCATCTTGTTGCCGGCGATGACGATCCCGTACGGATGCGGGTGATTGTTGAGCCCCATGTACTCCCGCTCGGTGAACGTCGCCTTCACGGTGTAATTGCCCTTGCCCACCATCGACGGGTTCCAGTACGTGATCGCCGGCCCGGTCGTGGCGTGCATGTCCTTGGCCATCGAGAACATCTTCGCACTGTCGGGGGTCATGCCGGCCTTCGCCTCGTTGGCGTCGACCTTGCCCATCCAGCCCTTCACCTGAATGCCGCCCTTCACGGCGGTGGACTTTTCTTCCTGCGCGTGCAGCGCAACGGGCGCGATGAGCGCGAGCGCCAGAGCGGCGCGAACGACTGACTGCATGGGACACTCCGAAATGAGGTGGGAGAACCGCGGGGGCGCCGGCGCCAGTCGCAGGGCGAATTCGCACGGCGAGGGGTTCAACAGAATTCTTGCGACCCCCAAGCGTGGGCGATAGATCCGAAGCACAAATCCCGTTCCCGCTGGCCCCTCGTATCCCAATCCGGCCATGCCCGCCATTACTGGTACACTCACGAACCGTCCCGTCTGGTTCGACCTGTCCACAACCAATCTCGACGCGGCCAAGGCGCTCTACGGGGAGCTCTTCGGCTGGACCTTCGTGGACAGCGGCCCCGAGATGGGCCACTACACCATGGCCTTCCGCAACGGTCAGCCGGCGGGCGCCATTGCGCCCAAGATGCCCGGCCAGGAACAGACCCCCTCCATGTGGACGGTCTATCTCGGTGTCGCCGACGCCGACGCCACGGCCGCCGCCATCGTCGCGAACGGCGGGTCGATGATGTTTCCGCCGATGGACGTGCCGGGGAACGGGCGCATGGCGATCGCGATCGACAAGGGCGGCGCCGCATTCGGTCTGTGGCAGGCAACGGGCTTTCCCGGCGCGCGCGTCGAAGGCGAGCACGGCGCGATGTGTTGGGCCGAGGTGGCGTCACCGGCGGCTGACAATGCGGCGTTCTATGAAGCCGTGTTCGGCCTCCGCGCGCACAAGCTCGACATGCCCGGCGTCGACTATTGGACCTTCCATCAGGAAGCAGCCGCCGACGCCGTAGCCGGTGCCATGCTCATGAGCGGTCCCGCCTGGGAAGGCATCCCGCCCCATTGGCTCGCCTACTTCGCCGTCGAGAACCTCGAAGCCGCGAACGAGGTGTGGAAGAAGCACGGGGGCCCCATCCTGCGCGGACCGATCCCATCGGCGTACGGGCGCATCATGATCGTGCAGGATCCTCAGGGGGCGGTGCTGGCGTACATGAGTGCCACGTAAACCCATCACCCACGACCAAAAACACGAAACCCTGAACCGATCAGTTCAGGGTTTCGTGCTTGTGGTCGTGAGTTCCGGGTGGAAGCGGACTATTCCCCACTCTTCAGCTGCGGCACCCCGTTGCTCTCACTGCTCCGCAGCAATCCACTCGCCGCGTACACCGCCAACTTCTCGCGCGTATCGATGATATCGAGGTTGCGCATGGTGAGTTGACCAATGCGATCGAGCGGCGTGAAGAACTCCTGCCCCTTCTCCATCGTGAGGCGCTCGGGCTTGTACGTGAGGTTCGGGCTCGACGTATCCATGATGGAGTAGTCGTTGCCGCGACGGAGTTCGATGGTCACCTCGCCCGTCACCGCGCGCGCGACCCAGCGCTGTGCGCTTTCGCGCAGCATGAGGCTCTGCGGATCGAGCCAGCGCCCCTGGTACAGCAGCCGGCCGAGCTTGCGGCCGTTGATGCGGTACTGCTCGATCGTGTCTTCGTTGTGGATGCCCGTGACGAGGCGCTCGTAGGCAATGAAGAGCAACGCGAGCCCCGGGGCTTCGTAGATGCCGCGGCTCTTGGCCTCGATGATGCGGTTCTCGATCTGGTCGGTCATGCCGAGGCCGTGGCGACCGCCGATCACGTTCGCTTCGGTGAACAGCTCGAGCGCGCTGCCGAATTCCTGCCCGTTGATGGCCACCGGATAGCCTTCGACGAACTTGATGGTCACGGTCTCCT
The DNA here is from genome assembly GCA_039809645.1 of Gemmatimonas sp. Lineage (GTDB taxonomy): Bacteria > Gemmatimonadota > Gemmatimonadetes > Gemmatimonadales > Gemmatimonadaceae > Gemmatimonas. Next base: position 22,818 of record JBDHVK010000028.1, on the reverse strand, counting down.
TCGCGACCGGAACCTCGTCCTTCCAGAAGGCCACGCCCATGATGGGCTGCACGATGTGCATGCCCTTGTTCAGGAATTCCAGATCCTTGGCCTCGTGCGTCGCGCCCAGGATGTTCGAGTCGGTGGAGTACGCCTTCTCGACCGACATCTTGTATTCGAAGCCACTCTGGATGAGGTACTCCGCCATCTCGGTGCGGCCGCCCAGTTCGTCGATGAACTGCTGGTCGAGCCACGGCTTGTAGACGCGCAGATTCGGGTTCGTGAGCAACCCGTAGCGGTAGAACCGCTCGATGTCGTTCCCCTTGAACGTGCTGCCGTCGCCCCAGATATCGACGCCGTCTTCCCGCATCGCGGCGACGAGCATGGTCCCGGTGACGGCCCGTCCCAGCGGCGTGGTATTGAAATACGTCTGCCCGGCGGTGCTGATGTGGAACGCACCGCACTGCAGGGCGGCCAGCCCCTCGGCCACCAGCTGCGCGCGACATTCGATCAGGCGCGCCTGCTCCGCCCCATACGCCATCGCCTTCTTTGGGATGTCGTCGTAGTTGGATTCGTCGGGCTGGCCCAGATTTGCGGTGTATGCATAGGGGATCGCGCCCTTGGCGCGCATCCAATGCAGTGCCGCGCTGGTATCAAGGCCGCCGGAGAAGGCGATACCGACCTTCTCGCCGATGGGGAGGTGCTGAAGTATGTTGGGCACGGGGTACTCGAGGCCGATGAAGGTCCGGGTGAAGACATGAAAGATAGCAGACCCGGGGCGGCTGTGGTGACGGGAGGCAGGAGGCGGGGGCGTGCGATCGTCGGCGCGCGTACCGGGGTGATTGGACGTGCGTTGGCCGGTGTCGTGACGCTTGCGTCGCAGGTCGCACTGGCGCAGGTCGCACTGGCGAAGGTCGCACTGGCGCAGGCCGGCGGCCCGAGTTCATCGGCGGTCGTGCAGCGCGATAGCACGCCGGTCGAACGGGCGGTCATGGCCGCGTATCAGGTCGAGCGGACCGGGCAAACGGCCCTGGCCGAGCGTCGCTATCGCGAGGCCATCACCAAGGCGCAGCAACAGCACGACTCGCTGGGATTGGCAGCCGGCGAGTATCGGCTCGGACTGCTCTTCTGGAGCCACAGCCGGCAGGACAGCGCCGTGGCGTATCTCGGCTCGGCGGCGGCGCTGCGCAAGACGCAGGCGGCCCGCGATACGACGCTGCGCGTGGAGTATGCGCGCGTGTTGAACGGGCTCGGTGCGGCGAACTATCAGGCCGGCCTCTACGAGCCCGCCATCCGCGCCTATACGGAGGCGCAGGCGCTGCGCCGTGCCGTCCATGACACCCTGGGCCTCACGCGCACGCTGACCAACATCGGCAAGACGTACCAGGACTGGGGACAACTCGCGCGCGCACGGGCGAAGCTGCGCGAGGCGATTGCGCTGGCCGAGCGCACCTCGAGCGCGCCGGCCGTGCTGGGGTACGCCTACAACAGCCTCGCCCTGGTGGAGATCGACGCCGGCCAGTTCGACAGCGCGCAGCTGTTCATCGCCCGCTCCGACTCGGCGTACGCGCGCCCAGGCGCCTTGCTCTCCCGCGCCGATTCGATGGATGCTGCTGGCAACTCCCTGGCCGCGCGCGGCGCCTGGCTGCTGCGCCGCGGGCAGCTCACGGCCGCGCGCCGGGTGCTCGATTCATCGTATGCGAGCGCTGTCGCCCGCGGGAGCGTGCGCGGGCAGGCCCTGTCGCTCCTTCAGCTGGGGGAATGCGCACGGGCGCTCGGCGACCTGGTCGAAGCGGATCGCCGGTTCACCGAATCGCTGCGTCTCGCGCAATCGGTGGAGCAGCGGGTGATCACGTTGGCGGCGGTGCGACATCTCGCCGACGTGGACGAGCGGCGCGGCCGCATTCCGCAGGCGCTCGCGCACGTCAAGCGCTATCAGGCGCTGCGCGATTCGGTCTTCGACCAGGACGCCGCGCAGCGCGTGGCCGCGCACGAAGCGGAATTCGAGGTTGCCGCAACCCGCAAGGAGAACGCGGCGCTTCAGGTCACGACGCAGGCGCAGGAGCTCACGATTCTGCGTCAGCGTCGCGCGGTGGTCGGCACGCTGCTGGTACTGGCGGTGGTCAGCACCCTGGTGACCTTACTGGTGCGCGCCACCCGGGCGGAGCGAAAGCGGTCGGCGGACCTCGCGGCCGCCAATGCCAATCTCGAACAGCTGAACGAGGAGCTGCGCACCGCCATGGCCGAAGTGCGCACGCTCTCCGGACTCATCCCGATCTGCTCCAACTGCAAGCGGGTGCGCGACGACCGCGGGTACTGGCAGGCGGTGGAAACCTGGGTCTCCAAGAACTCCGAGGCCAAGTTCAGCCACAGCATCTGTCAGTCGTGCGGCCCGGTGCTCTATGGCAGTTTGTGGACGAGCGAGGGCGACGCGGGCTAGTTTGGCCCCGTCGCTTCCGCACCGTCCGTCGCGCCTTGCGGCGGCTTGTTTCGTCCCCGTTCGATCTCTGGAGAGCTCGTGATCGTTCTGCGCAGGCGTTCCGCGCTGGCCACGCTGGGTCTCGCGCTGCTTGGCGCGTTGCCCCTTCCTGCTGCGGCGCAGCAGACCGCGACCGTGGGTACGGCCAAACCCAAGGTGCTCATCATCGCCACCGGCGGGACGATCGCCGGCGCGCAGCAGGCGCCCGGTACGCTGGGCGCGTATCGCGCCGGCAGCCTCTCCGCCGAGCAGATCGTCGCCTCGGTACCGGAGCTGACGCGTTTCGCGGACATTGAAACGGAACAGTTTTCGAACGTGGCGAGCACCGCCATCACGCCGGCGCAGTGGCTCGCGCTCTCGAAGCGGATCAACACCGTGCTCCGGGACCGGAAGGATGTCGCCGGCGTCGTGGTCACGCACGGGACGGATCGTCTCGAGGAGACGTCGTTCTTCCTCTATCTCACCGTGCGCTCGGACAAGCCGGTGGTGGTCGTTGGCGCACAGCGACCGGCCACGGGGATCAGCCCGGACGGGCCGATCAACCTACTGAGCGCGGTGCGCACCGTGGTCACCCCCGAGGCGGTGGGCAAAGGGGTGATGGTGGTGATGGACGATCGCATTCTCTCGGCGCGTGAGTCGCGCAAGATGTACCAGCGCACCGGTGGCTTCAGCGGCGGCGAGATGGGCATGCTGGGCGTCGTGAACAACGCGAGTGTGGAGTTTCTCTTCGCGCCGGTACGCGTGCATGGCGCCGCGAGTGAATTCGACATCATGAAGGTGGATTCGCTTCCCACCGTGGAGCTCACCTACTCGTATCCGGGTGGCACGGGGCCGATGTTCGCGAAGAAGCCCGATGGTGTTGCGGTGGCAAGCAACGGGATGACGCTCGCCGAATCGCAGGTGTACACGCAGCTCCGGCGCGACGGTGTGGTCGTGGCGTCGATCTTCGCCTACGGCGACAACATGTCGGCGGTGGGCGGGGGTGGCGATTTTGGCGGTGCCGCGGCGCGGCCGGCCGCGCCGCGTGAGAGTGCCGCTGCGGCCGACACGATGCGTCGCCCTTCGCCGGTGCCGCCGATGGTGACCGTGCAGCATCTCACCCCACAGAAGGCGCGCATTCTGCTCATGGTGGCGCTGACCCGCACCCGCGACGCGCGCGAAATCCAGAAGTTCTTCCAGCGGTACTGACCGGATGCGGACCGGCGGCGGTTCACGCACCGGCGTCTCCCTCGCCGCGTCCACCCCATCAGCCGCCGTCGCGCTGGGGGCTGACGGCGCGATCGTGTCCGGCAACGCGGCCGCCAGTCACGTGCTCGGCTACTCGGCCGAGCGCTGGCCGACGCTCTCCCTGCCGGAGCTGGTCCGCACGGAATCTCCGGCGTCGACCGCGTCGCAGCTGCAACTCGCGCTCGAGACGCATACGGCGTTCGACGGCGAAGTGCTGCTGGCGCACGCCTCGGGCCGACCGCTGCGTTGTCGCCTCACGGTGGTGCCGGTCACGACCGATCGGTCGTGCACGTCGCCATTTCTCGCGCTGATCGAGGATCGCTCGCGCGAGCTTGGAGGGACGGTGCTCTCGGGTGGCGCCGTCGGATCGGCGGCCTCCCTGCTCGACAGCCTCCCCGCGGGTGTGGTCGTACACGCGCCGGATACGCGGATTCTGTACGCCAATGCGACGGCGGCGGCGGTACTCGGCATCACCTTCGATCGGCTGGTGGGCGTCGGCAGCGCGGACCCGCGCTGGGAATTCGTGGATGAGCGCGAGCAACCGCTGGCGATGGACGCCCTTCCGGTGGCCCGGGTCATTCAAGGCGGCGCTCCGATCCACCAGGCGCTGATCGGCAGTCGACGTCCCTCGGACGGCGAGTTGCGATGGGGGATGTGCGACGCCTTTCCGCTGCGCGATGCGTCGGGCGCGCTGAGCGCCATCGTCGTGTTCTTCGTCGACGTGACCGCGATTCGGCAGATCGAGTCGGCGCGACGGGTGGCCGATGCCCGCCTCCAGCTGATCCTGGAAGCGACCCAGGACGCCCTGTGGGACGTGGACCTGCTGCACGACTCGGCCTACTGCTCGTCGCGCTTCTGGGAGATGGTGGGATACGTGGATGGTGAGCAGCAGACGAGCCAAGAGGGGTGGATCGGTCTCATGCACCCGGATGATCGGGAGCGCGCGCTGGCCGAGATCAATCAGGCGATCACGCGCGGCGACTCGACTTTCGAGTGTGAGTTCCGGATGTGCCACCGGGACGGCTCGGATGTGCACGTGCTCACGCGCGGTCGAGTGCTGCGCGCCGACGACGGCATGCCGATCCGGATCGCGGGCACCAACACGGATATCACCTCCCGTCGGCGCTTCGAAGAGCATCTGCGTCAGTCGCAGCGGCTCGAGTCACTCGGTCAGCTGGCCGGTGGAGTGGCACACGATTTCAACAACTTGCTGGCGGTCATTCGCGGAAATCTCGAGCTGCTGGAGGCGCCTGAAATCCCGCACGCCGAGGTCGTGGAGCTGGCGCAGGAGGCGCAGAACGCGGCCCAGCGCGGGGCGGACTTGACCAAACGGCTGCTCGCGTTCGCCCGCCAGCAGCCGCTGCAGCTGACGCCAGTGGACGTGAGACCCCTGTTGACGGGATACGCGAAGGTCCTCCGGCGGGTGATCCCCGAGCTGGTCACGATCGATACCGACATCACGGACGCCCTGCCGCCCATCCGAGCCGACGCCGGACTGCTGGAAACGGCCATCCTCAACCTGGCGATCAACGCGCGGGATGCGATGCCGCGCGGTGGACGTCTCTCGCTGGCCGCGCGCGTGGCGGAGCCGGCCCATCGCCCGGCCGCGAGCGCGGCACAGGGTGCGCGTTGGGTGGAGATCGTCGTGTCCGACACGGGCACCGGGATGCGACCCGAGGTCCGGCAACGCGCGATCGAGCCGTTCTTCACGACCAAGGCCAGCGGCCAAGGCTCGGGGCTCGGACTCAGCATGGTCTACGGTTTCGTCCAGCAGTGCGGAGGCACCCTCGAGATCGTCTCCGAGCTCGGTCGCGGAACGTCGGTCCATCTGCGATTCCCCGAAGACACCACCGAGCGATCGACGATGCCAGCCCGTGGCCTGACGGCCCCGCGTACCGAGCGCCGCGCGGCGCAGGTGCTCGTCGTCGAGGATGACGATGCGGTGCGTCGCCTGTGCCTGCGCGAACTGCGCGCGATGGGCTATCAGACGCTCGAGGCGGTCGATGGATCGTCAGCGATCGCCGCACACACCGCGGCCGGTCGGGTCGATCTCCTGCTGACCGACGTGATCATGCCCGGCGGCATGCATGGGGTGGAGGTCGCTCGCATCCTGCAGCTTCGTCAGCCGGATCTGCGCGTGGTGTACATGTCCGGCTACCATGCCGAGATCCTGTCGGACTATTTGCGGACCGACAGCGCCTGCCTGCTGGCGAAACCGTTCACGATCGCGGAGTTGCGCGAGATGATCGAACGGTCGCAGTCCAGCTGACCCGATCGTCGGCCGCGTGCCTTCTGAAGCGGCGCTCGCGGTGACGATGCGGTGAGGCGAACCCGCGCGCAGATTGGACGCATGAGCCCCACTCGCCGCGATGCCCTGCGCCAACTTGGCGCCCTCTGTGCGCTGCCCTTTGCCGACTGGTCGACGTTGGTGCACGACGCCCTGCGCGGCGGCGTGGACGATCCCCTCAGCGGCACCATTGCCGGCTATCAGGCCGGGCGCGCCGCGGGGTCGTGGACGGCGGTGAGTGTCACCACGACCGCCTTGCAGCGTGCGCGCGCCTGGAACGCCACGCTGCATGCGATCGACCTGCTCGCCGACAGTGCGTTGGTCGAAGCGCGGGCCTCGGACGCGCGACTCAAGCGCGGCGCGCTGCGGGGGCCGCTCGATGGCGTGCCGCTGTTCGCGAAAGCGATCTACGATGTGAAGGGGCTTCCCACGACGGCGTCGAACCTCGAGTGGTCGCAGCTCTTTCCCGAGCCAGCGCTGCTGGATGCGGTGGAGGTGGCCCGCATGCGGGCGGCCGGCGCCGTGGTGCTCGGCAAGACGGCCGCCGACGACTTTGCCTATCGCGGGGTTGGCACGAGCACGCTCACCGGTCAGGTACGCAATCCGCATGATCGCACCGGCACCCGCACACCGGGTGGCTCGAGTGCGGGAAGTGCGGTGAGCGTCGCCTGCGGCATCGCCTTCGCCGCGCTCGGTACGGACGATGGTGGCTCCAATCGCATCCCGGCACAGTGCACCGGGGTGGTCGGCATGAAACCGTCGTTCGGCCTCGTGCCGCGCACCGGCGTCATTCCCACCTGGCCGGTGCTCGATACGCATGGTCCGCTCGCGCGGACGGTCGCCGAGGCGGCGCTTCTGCTGGACGCCATCGCCGGCCCGGACGCCGGCGATGCGCTCGCGACGACCGCGCGGTACACGCGCGGTACACTGCGTACGCTGCGCGACGACGCGCTCAAGGGCGCGCGTCTCGGATTGGTCGAAGCGCACGTGCCGCGCGCGCAGATGAGCCTCGAGTGTCAGGCGATCTTCGACCGCGCCATCACCGACTGCCTCAGTGCCGGCGCTATCGTGGAGTCGTGTGCTCCCGCCGTAACGCGAGTCACCTATCGCGATCAGTTCGCGGCGGCCGCGCAAGCGCGCGGCGATGTCGCGCCGAACGCGAACAGCCCCGCCGCCACGGCGAATGCGTTGCTGCGCTACTTCCTCCGGCACGGCGACGCGACACACCCGTTCGACGCCCGCGACGCCATCAAACGCGGCCTCGCGGCCTATCGCGCGTACTACGACGTGCTGCCAGTGGACTACGAAGTGATGGCCGCGCTCATCGAGCAGCCGTACGAGCGTGACGCAGCGTCACGCTCGTTCCTGCGCTCGCGCGACACCGTGGTGGCGCAGCTCGCCGACTCGATGGCCAAGCAGCAACTCGATGCGCTCGTGTACCCCACCATGCCCTTTGGTGCGTGGGTCACGCAGGCCGGCTGGCCCGACGTTCGCACCGCCCTCGGCTTTGGCAACTGGCTCGGCTTGCCCGAAGTGAGCGTTCCCGCCGGGTACGGCACCGACGGGATGCCGGCGGGCAATCTCAGTTTCGTCGGACTCCCCGGCAGCGACGCGAAGATCCTCGCGCTCGCCCACAGTTACGAACAGACATCCAAGCGCTTCATCGCGCCCCCGCGTCCCATCGGATGAGTCCGTCAACGCCCGACGTTCAAGGGGTCGGAGCTGTTGATCCGAGTCGTTGATCCGAGTCGTTGATCAGAGTCGTTGATCAGAACACCGCGTGCGCGCCGCGATCGTCGGCGCGTTCGCCGCGGAGCATCTTCCGGTAGTGATCGGCGAGTGTGTCATTGCCGAATGACGGTGTGGCGGCGGCATCGTAGCGCTGCCGCGCGTCATCCCACACCAGCATGCTCTCAGTGGCGTAGTAGCGGCCGATGCGCGCGAACTCGGCCTTGTTCCTGAGCGGCGGGATGATCACGCCCAACGTCGACAGCAGGCCGATGACCACGTCGAACATCACGACGGGTACGCTGGTGAACCTGGGTGGCTTGCCGGCCAGGCTGAAGAGCAGCTCCCCCTGCTGCCTGAGCGTCATCGCCATCCCCGGGCCGCCGATGGGAAGCACGCGATTCCAGCGGTCGGCGTCGCGCAGGCACGTCGCGAGATACTCCGCGCAATCGTCGTCGCTGATCGGTTTGCAGGCGGTGAGAGAACCGTCGCCGAAGAGGAGGAAGGGCTTCCCCTGTTGGACGCGCTGCACCTGGCCGGAGATGGACTTGAAGAAGGCCGTCGGGCGCACGATCGACCACGTGATCCCCGAGGCCATCAGCTCCCGCTCGAACGCCAGCTTGGCGCGCTGAAATTCGAGCCGCGGTTTCTGCACGCAGATCGCGGAGAGCAGCACGAACTGCGTGGCGCCATGCCCCTTGGCCGCGTCGAGGATGTGCAGATGCGCCTGATGATCGATCGCCCACGCATCGCTCGGCGCGCCGGTGCGCGAAGCCATGCAGCTCACCACCGCATCGAAGCGGTCGCCCCCCAGGGCATCACGGATGGACAGCGGGTCGGTGACCTCGCAGGCACGCACCTCGACGCCGTCGGGCAGCGCGGCCGACGGCGTCCCCGGACGCACGAGACACTTCACCGCGTGTCCGTGGCGGAGCAGTGCGCGCACGGTCGCTCGGCCGATGGTGCCCGTGGCACCCAGCATCACCACCCGCTTGGGGGCGAGTCGCTCGGAATTCATGCCCCGCAATGAAAACGGGGCCGGCGGACCCAGCAATCCCCGGACTTGTGCGAGTGGCGCAGGCGTCGTTGAATGGACGCATGTCTCTCGACCTGCCCACTCCGATCGTTTCGACCGACTGGCTCGCCGCGCATCTCGGTGACCCGTCTCTGCGCGTGGTGGATGCCACGTGGCACATGCCCGTCACCGGTCGCAAGGCGCGCGACGAATACACCGCCGGACACATCCCCGGCGCTGTCTTCGCCGACATCGATGCGCTGAGCGACGAGACGGCCCCGTACCCGCACACGCTGCCGGCGCCCGCGGTGTTCGCGGATCGGGTGGGCGCGCTGGGGCTGGGCAGCGATCACGCGATCGTCGTCTACGACAGCAGCGCGCAGAACTTCAGCGCACCGCGCGTCTGGTACATGCTCCGCACGATGGGGCATGCGCGCGTCGCCATTCTCGACGGCGGCCTCGCCAAGTGGACGGCCGAGGGGCGCGCCATCAGCAGCGAGCCGGTGTCGCTCCCGCGGGCCACGTTTGCGCCGGCGCTCAACGACGCGCAGTGGCGCGATCTGCCAGCGATGCAGGCGAATGTCGCGTCGCACGCCGAGCAGGTGGTGGACGCGCGCTCGCCCGGGCGCTTTCAGGCCACCGAGCCCGAGCCGCGGGCGGGCGTGCGCGGCGGTCACATTCCCGGCGCGCGCAACGTGCACTACGCCACGCTCGTGAATGCCGATGGCACCCTCAAGTCACCCGACGTGCTACGCGCGCAGTTTGCCGCAGCGGGGCTCGATCTGGCGTCGCCCATCGTGGCGTCGTGCGGCAGCGGCATTACCGCCTGTGCAGTGACGCTGGGGCTCAGCGTCGCCGGCGCGCAGCAGGTGGCCGTGTACGACGGCAGTTGGACGGAGTGGGGGAGCCAGCCGGACACGCCGGTGGAAACGGGACCGGCCGAGGTGCGCTGAGCGATGGGGAGCCGACTCAAGCGCATCCTCCGCGGCAAGCACCTCGATGTGTGGGGCACCTTTGCCGCCGAGGTGAAGGGCACATTCAACGATCCGGGGCCGGGCGAGCAGGCGCGCATCGAGATCGCGCATCCGCACGGACCGATCGTGATTCAAGCCGACGTGAGCATGATCATGGTCGGCAAGGTGATGGTACCCGTCCTGTCGACCGTCTTCACGGCGCTCCGGCCATCGGCGCGCTCGCGACGGTTCTCGGTATCGCGCGCCAACTTCGGCACCAGCGTCGCCGAGTGGTTCGGCAGCCTCGACATTCACGTGGACGACACCGCGTTCGACGAGGCCTTCGTGTTGAAGGGGGAGACGCCCGACTTCGTACGCGCCGTCTTCGCCGATGCAGCGCTGCGCGCGCAATATCTCGCCGACTTTGACGGATCGCTCGCACTGCGCGACGACAAGGTGCTCTTCAGCGATCCGACACCGGGCTTCGATCCGCTCGAACTCTCGCTCTCGGGGTACATCGACGATCTCGCCAAGCTCCGTCGCCTCGCGGCGCTCTTCGCGGCGACGCTCGATCGGATCGAGCTCGTCGCCGCGGTCTGAACGCGCTCAGTGCTCCGGATGCGTGCGCCGATAGCCGGCGTACGCCTTGAAACCGAGGTAGATCGACAGCAGCACACCGGCCAGCGTCCACCCGAGCTGGCCGAAATGCACGGCGCTCTTGAAGATCACCAGCACACTCACGAGCACGAGCACGAGCGTGGGACCTTCGTTGGCCACGCGAAAAAATTCGCCGGTCCGCGACGTGGCGCCGCTCGTGAGCTCCTTCATGACCTTCACACACAGGCCATGATAGGCACTGAGCAGCAGGACCAGCAGCAGCTTGGCGCGAAACCACGGCTCGTTCAACAGGCCGGGCTGGAGCACGACCATGGACAGACCGGTGATCCAGCTGAGAACCATGGCCGGTGTGGTGATCACATTCAGCAGTCGCCGCTCCATGAGCGCGAACTGCGGCGCCAGAATGCCCTTGCGCGGCTCGCTCTCGCGATTCGCGTCCGCGTGATACACGAAGAGGCGAACCAGGTAGAACAGGCCCGCCATCCAGCTGACCATGAAGACGATGTGGAACGCCTTGAACCAGAGGTACGACATGCGGGTTCGGGGTCTCTGTGTTGGTGAGTCGTGCGCTACGGCTGAATGATGCGCGCGGCGACGACGGAATCCAGCGCGGGAAACCACTTGCGCAGGTAGCTGTTCCCCTGATGGCTGATGCGCGAGTAGTTGGGCTCCTCGCCATACTCGGCGCTAATCTTGTCGACGACGTCCATGCCCTGCACGACCGATCCGAAGGGCGCGAAGCGTTGCCGGTCGAGCGTGGAGCTTTGGTCGCCGGTCGCGATGAAGACCTCAGTGGCGCGCGAGTTCGGCCCGTTCGCCGCGAAGGCAATTCGGCCGCGCTCGTTCGAGGCCTTTCGCGGTTCGTCCGGAATGGTGGCCTGATCCCACTGGGCGTTCACCGCCGTGTCACCGTGAATGCCCCACTGCGTGATGAAGCCCGGCACCACGCGATAGAAGCGCGTGCGCTCGTAGTAGCCGTTCTGCACGAGCTCATAGAAGCGATCGGCCGCGCGCGGGGCGAGAGCGCGGGTGACATCCACCACGAAGACGCCTTTGCTGGTGGTGAACTCGGCCTGATACCGATCGGGGGCCCGCGTGGGTGTTGCGGCCGGCCCGGGAACGACGCGCGGTGGGGGCGGCGCCGAGGCCGCGGCGGGCCTGGGGCGAGGCGACTCACCGCAGGCCGCCAGCAGCAGGGCGAAAAGCAGAACGGGACGCATGTCGGAGATATGGCCCCGCGCGCGATTGCGCGCGAGATTCGGCCGTCCCCGTCTGGGCGCCGTGTCTGACGCCCGCCACCCGCCCCTGCTGCCCGCTTCCATGTTTTCTCCCCGCCCCTGGTCCCCGCGCGCCGTCGTGCGCGCCCTGCTCCTCGCGTCCGTGTGCGGCGCCCCTGCACCGCTGGCCGCCCAGCACACCGCCCTCGAGCTCTGGAAAGCGAACAAGGCGGCCTTTGGCATCTTCGTCCCCAGTGAACGACCGGCCAACGCGACCGATGCCGACGGCAAGCGCCTGCCGCCGCTCTACACGGCCGCCGGCGCCAAAGCGCTCGCCGAGCAGCCGCTCCTCGACTACCTGTTTCTCAATCTCGAGGCCGCCTACGACGCGAATGCCGTCAAGGAGATGGTGGCCGGGCTCAAGGCGAGCAACGCGAAGAGCAAGCCGACGCTGCTCGTGCGCATCCCCACGATCGAAGCGGCTGGCGAGGCGCTCACCAAGGCGCGAATCCAGGAAATCCACGACCTGGGCGCCGATGGCGTCGTCGTGCCGCACGTCCGCTCGGCCACCGAGGCGCAGCACGCGATCAGCTTCTTCAAGGACGCCAAGGCCAACGTGTGGTCGTCCACGAATCCCAAGGGTACGTTCATCGCGATGCTGATGGTCGAAGATCCCGGGGCCATCGCCGAGATGGAGGCGATTGCCGCCCTCCCCGGCTACAGCCTGCTCTCCTGCGGGATCGGCAGCCTGACGCAGGCCATGAGTGGCGATCGCGCTGGCGCCGAAACGGCCTGCAAGAAGGTACGCGACGCCGGTGCCGCGAAGGGAATGCCGAGCATGATGACCGCCAACGCCAGCACCATGAGCGATCGACTCACCAAGGGGTATCTCGGGCTGCTGCTTTCGGGCACCGTGGAGCAGGCCGCTCCGGTTATTCAGGCCGGGCGCGCCGAGGCGAAGCGATAGGACTCAGCACCGCGCGCACGCGCGGATCGCGCAGGTACAGCGGCAGCCATACGAGGATGGCGATGTAGACCGGAAAGAGCACGTGCGTGAACAAGGGATTCTGAACGCGCACGTGCGTCGCCACGGCACCGCCAAGGTAGCCGGTGAGAAAGAGCGCGCCGAGCGGCGCCGTGCGTGGAATCAGCAGCAACAGCACGCACGCCGCTTCGATCGCGCCCAGCGGACGCACGGCACCGGTGGGCCACCCCAGCGCCTCGGTACCCGCCACCGCTTCCGGCGTCGTGAAGAACTTCATGGTGGTATCGAAGAGCATGAAGAGCACGGCCAGCGCGAACAGCACGCGGCCGGTCCAGACGGTGGCCCGTGACGGGCTGTTGGCGAACGCGGCGCCGGTCATCTGCAGGTTGGTCATGAGAGTCCGAGAAAGGCGATGGGAAAAGGAGTGCACCCTCCTTCGACCATGCCGGGCGTCATTTTTCATCGGCAGGCGCTGAACCCCTCTCCCATCCTTCGTCCCACTTCCCCATGCGACGTTCCCTGTGGCTCTTCAGCACGCTGACTGCATTGGCGCCGACCCTCGCCAGCGCGCAGTCTGCGGCCCAGATCCCCGACAAGTACCGCGAGGTCGCCACTCGCATCATCGCGGCGGCGCAGGCCGACAGCGCCGGTGCCTGGAATCGCATTGCCGAACTCACCGATACGTTCGGTCATCGGCTGAGTGGTTCACTGGCCCTCGAGCAGGCGATCGACTGGACCGTCGCAACGATGAAGGCCGATGGCCTTGCCAACGTGCGCAAGGAGAAAGTGATGGTGCCGCACTGGGTGCGCGGCGCGGAATCACTCACGCTGATCTCACCGCGCAAACAGGCCCTGCCCATGCTCGGCCTGGGTGGGAGCATCGCCACGCCGCCGCAGGGGATCACCGCCGAAGTGATGGTCGTGGCGAGCTTCGAGGAGCTCACGCAGCGCGCCGCGGAAGCCAAGGGCAAGATCGTGCTGTACGACGCCGAGTGGCGCGACTACGGCTACAACGGCGCGTTTCGCCGTCAGGGGGCCATTGCCGCGGCCAAGGCGGGTGCCGTGGCCAGTCTCGCCCGTGCGGCCGGCCCCTACAGCATGCGCACGCCGCACACGGGGAACATGAGCTACGACTCCACCGTGAAGAAGATTCCGCACGCGAGCGTCACCGCCGAAGATGCGATGATGATGCGGCGCATGATTGCGCGTGGACAGAAAGTTGTGGTCACACTCAAGATGAGTGCGAAGACGCTCCCGGATGCGCCGAGTCACAACGTCATGGGTGAACTCGTCGGGCGCGAGAAGCCGAACGAGATCGTGGTGATGGGTGGCCACATCGACTCGTGGGATGTGGGGCAGGGGGCGATGGACGACGCCGGTGGTGTGGTCGTGGCGTGGGAAGCGATCCGCCTGCTCAAGAAGCTGGGGCTCACGCCGCGCCGCACGATTCGCGTGGTCGGTTGGACCAACGAAGAGAATGGCGGCAAGGGCGGCCAGGCCTACCGGGACGCGCACCAGCAGGAGATTCACCAGCTCGCGATCGAAAGCGATGGGGGTGTCTTCTCCCCACTCGGGTTTGGCTTCACCGGTCCCGCCGAATCACGGAAGGCCGTGGAGGCGATCGCGTCGCTGCTGGCGCCCGTCGGGGCCAACAAGATCGGCCCGAGTGGCGGCGGAGCCGACATCGGGCCGATCATGCAGACCGGAGTCCCGGGGATGGGACTCGAGGTGGATGGGTCGCGCTATTTCTGGTTCCACCACACCGATGCGGACACCTCCGACAAGCTGGATCCGAAGGAGGTGCAGCGGTGCGTCGCGGTCATGGCAGTGATGGCCTACATCGCCGCTGACCTGGAGCAGTCGCTTCGCTGATCAGGCAGCCTGGTTCAGGCAGGCTGGTTCAGGCGACTGCGGCGACCGGCGGGTGAATCACGTGGCGGAGGCCGTCGAGGATCTGCTCGTCGGTCACCGCCACGAAACTCGAGGCGCTGGTGGACTTCTGCAGCAGGCCGCTGAACCACGGCAGGGCGCTCACGGGCACCGCTGGCTTGAGCCACAGACCGGTACGTCCCGAAATGCGGTACTTGAACTGCTCGTGGTTGCCGGGCGCGTCGGAGTCCACCCGGAATCGGCCGAACAGGAAGTGCTCGGACGACTTGGGCTCGCGGCCGATCATCCACACGAAGTCACCTGCGAGATCGCGAACACGCTTGTTCGCGAGGACGCTCCAGGACGCCACCTTGGTAAAACCGATCCCGAGCACGTCCGGGTCGTGGAAATGCACGAAATGCCGGATATGTGATACGCTGCCAGCCACGGGACCATCCGTCTCGAAGGGACCGCACTTTCGTGCGAAAAGACCGCTATCGAGACCTACGTGACTGTCACCGTGTCGCAAAGGGCCAATTCGACCGAATCGTCCGCAATGCGTCCCTGATTACCTTTCGCGCATGACTGACAGACCCTTCTACACGCTCATCGGCGCCGACGGGTCGCCGTTCGCCAGCCCCGCGAAGGGAACGATCGGCGGCCATCGCAAGAACCGCATCTACGGACGCCTGGACTGCAAGGCCGCCCGGCGCGCGCTCGGGACGGGGCGCAGCTACGAGCAGCAGCGCGTGTTCTTCGCCGATGAAGCCACCGCGATCGCGGCCGGCTATCGCCCCTGTGCGGTGTGCATGCCCGCCGAATACGAGGCGTGGAAGGCGAAGGGCGGGAAGTAGTCGGGAGCTCGTCAGCACCGCTGGTCGAGCGCCCACTCGACGAAGCGTCGATCGCTGGGAGCAAGCGGGAGCTGCAGCAACGTTTCGGCTGTCCCCCAGTGAAGCGCGTCATGCTCACGGGTTTCCGGGTCGCCGTCGATCTCGACGGGGAGGAACACGATCTCGAAGGGCGACCCCGCATCGTGTGCCGTGAAGAGCGGCGTGCCCACGACGCGCACCCGCACACCGAGCTCCTCGTCCAGCTCCCGCGCGGTGGCGTCGTGATCGCTCTCCCCCGGCTCGCACTTCCCGCCGGGGAATTCCCACAGACCGCCGTGCCGCTTGTGAGCCGGCCGCTGGCAGACGAGGAGCTGCTCACCGCGGCGCACGACCGCCGCCACCACGCGTTGCGTCATGACGGAGCTTATCCGATCCGTCCGACGCCCGTCAGGTCGACCGTTCGAGTTCGGCGAACTGCTGCTCGGCGCAGCTCTCGCACAGCGCGTGCGTCACGCTGACCTTGTGGGTGGCAAGATACTGTTCGATGCGCTGCCAGTAGCCATCGTCATCGCGCACCTTGTTGCACCACGCGCAGACGGGGAGCATGCTGGAGAGCTGTCGCACGTTGTCGAGCGCCGTCTGGAGATCGGCGTTGCTCTGACGCAGAAACGCCACGAGCACGGACACGAACAGACTCACCATGAAGAGGCTGACCTCGAGGTCACCGAGCAGCTGCACGAGATTGCGCAGCCAGCTGCCCTGTTCCACGAGCGCCTGGGTCGCGAGGGTGATGCGCATGGCGTGAAATCCACCCTGCGCGGCCAGGACGATGGCCGGCACCTTGAGCATCCGGGTGAGCGGCGTCGGCGTTTCCCAGAGCGTGGCGGCGGCCCACAGCGCCAGCCCACCCCAGAGGATGCCGTTGGTGATCGTGCGCCAGCCATTGAGCGCCGGCACCACCATGTACCCGAGCAGCAGCAGGGCGTGCACCCCCACAATACCCATCGCCACCCGGCGCATCGGCGTGCGTCCCGTCACCTGCTGTGCGGCGAGCAACAACATGGCGTGGCCGGCAGTGACCGCCAGCGTGGGCAGCGCCCGTATCAGTGGCAGATCGATCGCGCTGCGCACCACGAACAGGAAATCGGCCCCGGCCAGAACCCACGCCGCGATGATCCAGTAGCGCAGCGACAACCCACCCGCCTCCAGCCGCCAATGCTGGCTCATCACCGCCGCCAGGATCAGGCCAATGATGAGATTGACGGAGTAGACAACGGCTTCCTGCGACATGAGAACCGATAGGGGACCTGACCAGTGCGTTACCGATCCATGCGGCGCCGCAGAATCCGGATTGCTGCGAGTGAGTATACGCGCAGCGCAGGAAGTTGCGAGCATCCCGGGCGTTCTTTTACGCCCAGCGCCATCTGTCGGCGGTGGGTTCCCCGTGCCCGTGTGCGCTGCCCGACCGGCGGGCTACTGCGGCATCGCGATCCGCGGTGGCTTCAGGGTAATCCGGTCCACCGGCTCACCGCCACGCAGGAACGTCAGCACCGCATCGGCGACCCGCGCGTCGGCTTCGAAGATGTTGTGCCCCCCGTTCTCCACCAGCAGCGCCCGCCCGTTGCGGAAGCCGGCGCGTACCACGGCCGCCTCGGCGGGAGACGTGCGTCCGTCGAGGGTTCCGGAGATGAACAGCGTTGGGACCGACGACGTGAGCGGCGCCCGGAACCCACGACCCAGATCAATTGAGGCACGCAGCCCGGCCACGTGCGGCATGGGGAAGTTGAGCGCATCGCCCAGCAGGCCACGCGCCGCCTCCCGCTGCACCAGCGCCAACCGATCGGCGTCGATGCCCGAGGCGAGATCCATCAGCTCCGGCATGCCGTTGAACACGGAGAACCCGCCGAGCTGGCCGATGATGAGTCCTGCTACCGGCTCGAACTGCCCCGCGTCGAGCGCCGCGTAGAGCGCCGGCACCCGGGCAATCCCCGGCGGATCGGCGATCATCGAACTCACGAGCATCTGCAGCGGAAAGGCGCTGATGCGCACCGAGCGTGGTTGGGTCGCGCCGGGCGGTGTGGCGGTGAGCAGCACCGGCGCCGAATCGAGCCGCGCGTGCACGCGACGCATCGTCGCGGCCACGTCGCCGAAGATCGCGCGCGCGGCGCTATCGGCATCGACGAGGCGCTGCACGCGGGCAAAAAGACTGTCGGTGAAGGCCGGACGCTTGACGGTCTGCTCCAGCCCTTCGATCCCGGCAAACACGGCGCGACTGACCGACGCGCCATGATACTTGAGCACGGCGAGTCCGAGATGGGAGCCGTAGCTGATCCCCCAGAGGGCGATCTGCGGCACCCCCAGCGCGCGCCGGAGATCCTCGATGTCCGCGGCGCTCTCACGCGTGGTGTAGCCGTCGACGTCAACACCGGCCGCGCTCCATTGTGTCAGGCAGTCGGCGAGCCCGTCGCGAGTGAACTGCACGAGCGACGCGCGCGTGAGCGGGTGCGAAAAGTCCACCGGCGTACGCGCGATGCACGGCGCCATCGTGGCCGACTGTCCCACCCCTCGCTGATCGAGCGCGATGACATCACCCACGGCGCGCAGCGCCATGAACAGCGGAAAGCGCGGTCCCGCAGCGGTCCGGATGCCGGAGGCCCCTGGTCCGCCGGCAAGATAGACGATGGGGGCGCCTGGTGTGGCGGACGTGGACCGGAAGCGCACGAAGCGCAGCGTGATACGCCGTGAATTCGGGTTGGCACGTCGCTCGGGTACTGTGAACGATCCGAGTTCGGCATCGATGATCGAGCCGTCGGGAGCCTTGAAGGCGTAGGGCGTGATGGTCAGCGCAGGCGCTGGCTGCGCCTGCGCGACGGCGGAGCGAATGCCGAGCAGCAGGAGTCCGACGGCGACGAGACGAGCGGGAACAGACATACGAGCGAACCTCGGTGGCGGAAGACGCCGTACGGTACGGGGGTGCTCGCCATGCGCCGCGCGCGACCCGGTGAACGGTCGGCACGCGTCGGTGATCGGTCGTGCCCTCCTGCCTCTCGCGCGCTATCGTCCGTTCATGCCCCTGCTGCTCCACGTGCTCGCCGTCCTCGGGCTGGTCACCGAGCCCGTCACCGCCCCAGTGATACGCGTGACGACCGTACAGGTCTGCCGCGCGAGCGATTCGCTGGCGATGCCCCCGGTGCGCACCACACACTGTTCGTCGCGTCCCGTGGACGCGGTGGACCCGCAGGGCACGGCGCTCTGGATCCTGGCCGATGTGACCGTCCCCGACGCGGCCGCCGCGACGCGCACGCCCATGGCGATCCTCATGCAGGCGATGGCCTCGACGGCGATCTACTGGGACGGGCAGCGCATCAGCGCGAGCGGCCAGGTCGCCACGGTACCGGAGCAAGAAGTACCCGGACAGTTCGTGCACATCGCACCGCTGCGCAGCGAGGAACTGCGCCCGGGTGTGCATCGGCTGGCCGTCCTCCTCAGCAGTCACCACGGGCCGCTCAAGGTTCGCATGCCGGTGCATGTGCTGGCACTGGCACCGCTCGAACTCGTTCGCGATGGCGTGGGCAGCGGCTCGCCGCCCATCCTGCTGGCGCTCGGCGCGCTGCTGCTCGCGGCGGTGTACTTCGCCGTCGTGTCCCGCGCCGACACCTCGCATCATGGGCATGGTCAACACACCACGCTCCTCGCCGCGCTGATCCTGTGCGCGCTCGCGCAGGGTGCCGCCGAGCTCTGGCGCACGTTCCTCCCCATCACATACGTGGGGCAGATCTGGCGTCTCGTGCTCATTCTCGTGGCGGCCACGGGACTCGGCGCGGCGCTCGTTGCCTACTGCACACGCCGCTTTGCGCGTACGTGGTCGGCGCGCGCGCTGATCGGGTACGCGGCCGCGGCGGGTCTCGTGTGGCTGCTCCCCGGCTTCGATTTGCGAACGCTTGCGATCCTCGCCGCGGCCGGGGCGGTTTCGCTTGGTGCCACCGTGCCGGCGGCATGGCGCGGCGAGCCCGGTGCCCGGCCGGTGGCGGCGGTGCTGCTGTTGCTCGCGGCCGCCGGCGTGATGGAATCGGGCGGATTCCTCGATCGTGAGCTGTTCGTGGGCGTCACCCTGCTCACGCTGGTGCTGCTGGTGGACCACGCCCGGCAGATGCGTCGCGTACAGGCGGTGGCCGAGACTGCCAAGCGGCAGGTACAGCAGCTGGAACTCGAGCTCCAGCGGAGGCGACTCACGCCGCACTGGCTTCTCAACATGCTCAACGCACTCACCGCGTGGATCGAGGAGGAGCCGGCCACCGCGGTGCGCATGGTGGGATTGCTTGGCGACGAATTTCACCGGCTGGCGCATCCCATCGATGCGCCGCTGATCGACGCACGCGACGAGTTGGCCGCCTGCGATCGCCTGCTCGCGCTCATGTCGCTGCGCAGCGGTCGTTCCTTCACGCTCGATGCCATCGGGGTCGCGCCGGAGCTGCGCGTACCGCCCGGCGTCCTGCATACGCTGGTCGAGAATGCGCTCACCCACGGCGCCTATCGAGCCGGGGCCGTGTTCACCGTGCGACAGACCAGCGAACGCGGCGCGGCGGTGCTGTCGTTCGAGGCACCATACGCCGAGCCGACGGCCGCGGCCGCGGCTGCGGACGCGGACGCCGCAACCGATGCCACCCTCGACCGCGATCGCGTCGAGGGGTTTGGTCTCACGTACGTGCGCGCGCGGCTGCGGGCGTCGTTCGGCGACGATGCGTCACTGGTCTACGGACGCTCGGCGCAGGGCGGCTGGCGCACGGTGCTCCGTCTCGGAAGCGCGGCACCGTGAGCGCCTCGCCATGAGTGTGCTCATTGTGGAGGACGATCTTCCGGCGCAGCGCCGGCTGCTCCGGCTGGTGCGAACCCATCCGCGTTACGCCGACGCCGAGATCTGGTGTGCCGACGACCTCGCGGGCGCGCGACGGATGCTGGCCAACCAGCCGGTGCAGCTCCTGCTGCTCGATCTCGAGCTGCACGGTGCCGATGGCTTCGAGCTCCTCTCGGCCGCCGTCAATGCGCGACTGCAGATCATCGTGGTTTCCGCGCACACGCAGCGCGCCATCGAGGCGTTCGAGGTGGGCGTCGCCGACTTCGTGCCCAAGCCGGTGAGTGAGGCGCGATTGCAGCTCGCGTTGGGTCGGGTGCAGCCCGAGGCTGACGGCGGACGCCCAGTCGAACTGCTCGTGCGGACCCGCGTGGGGCTCGAGCGCGTATCGGTCGACGATATCGTGCACATCCAGGCCGACGACGACTACGTGCAGCTGGCACTGCGCTCGGGGCGACGGCTGCTGCACGATGAGCCGCTGGCGAGGCTGGTGCGACGCCTGCCGGCCGAGTTCGTTCGCGTGCATCGCTCGCACATCGTACGACGCGATGCGGTGCACCGCGTCGTGGATGGCCCTTCGGGCACCCGAATCCTTCAGCTGGCCGGAGGGGCGCGCGTGCCGGTCAGTCGGCGCCGCGCGGCTGCCGTGCTGCGCGTGGTGCTCGGGCACGGCGAGGCGTAAAGACGGCGCGGCGTGACGACGGCGCGGCGTGACGACGGCGCGGCGACAACCCGCCACCGCGACACCCGCAAAGCCAAGAGCCCCCCGCATTTGCGAGGGGCTCTCGACCATGAGACGTCGGTCAGGCCATCAGCAGGCCAACCGCTGTGCGCTCACGGCGTGATCGGTCTCACCGGCGTCGCCGGTTCATTCTTGCTCCGCGTGATCTCCTTCTGACCCGCCGCCTTGAGCTTCGCGTTGATCTTCGGAAGGTTGGTGTTGATCACGGTCTCCATCTTGGTGAGCTCGGCGTCGGTCTTGGGGCCGAGGACCTGCCACACGTCGTAGGCCTGCTTCGGCGGGCGCCGCTCGCCCTGCATGATGAAGCCCATCAGGCCGCCCAGCTGGTCGTTGAGGCGAATGGGGAAGTTGAGCGGATCCTGTCCCGACTGGTTCTTCGTCTGGTAGAGCGAGTCTTCCACGACATTGAGCGCGTCGGCGAACGAATCGGCGAGCGGACCGAAGGTCGCATCGCTCGTCATCTTCGGCGCGCGATCCTTGAGGTCGTTCTTGAGATTGCGGCTTTCGATCACGCCTTCGTTGGCCTTCGTGATCTTCTGCTGCACTTCGAGGGCGAAGCGCACCTGCTCCTTGAGATCCGCTTCCGTGGCGTCGGCGCGCGGATCGGGGAGGAGCTTGAAGTCGTACGAGATCGGCGCGCTGTTGCCGGCGGTCATGCGCACGCGATAGGTGCCGGGCGCCATCGCGGGGCCGTTGCCGCTGCCGGCCCACGTGACCATGCCGCGGAACGTCTTCGCGTTGTCGTGACGCATCGTGTACGTGAAGCGGTTCACGCCCTTCCGGTTGCCCGGCTTGGCCGGACCGCCACCAAAGCCACCAAAGCCGCCGCCCCGACCCGCCGGCTGCGCGGTGGTCGTATCGTTGCTCGCCGCGGTCCCCACGAGCTTCCCGGCGGCATCATAGAACTCGAACTTCACGACCATCGAGTCGGCCGGCAGACGATACGTGAACGTCGGCTGCGCCTGACCGTTGAGCCGATAGAACGGCACCGGCTTGTACAGGAACGGCGCGTTGCCGGCGGCCTTGTCGGCCTCGGGCGCCCAGCGCAGCGGCGTGAGGTTCTCCATCACCCAGAACGCGCGGCCGTGCGTCGCCACCGCGATGTCGTCGTCGCGCAGCATGATGTCGTGCACCGGCACCGGCGGCAGGTTCTTCTGCAAGCTCTGCCAGTTGGCGCCGCCATCGTAGGACACGTACATGCCGCGCTCCGTGGCCGCGTACACCATGCCTGGGCGATGCAGGTCTTCACGGATGGCGCGCGTGAAATGATCGGGGGCGATGCCGTTCACGATCTTCGTCCACGTCACGCCGTAGTCGGTCGTCTTGTACAGGTACGGTGCGAAGTCATCCATCTGATAGCGGTTACCGGCGGCCCACGCCGTGCCCGGCGCGTGCGGGCTCGCTTCGATGATCGACCAGCGCATCCATTCCGGCAGTCCCTTCGGCGTCACGTTCTTCCAGGTGACGCCGTTGTCGCGCGAGACGTAGATCAGGCCGTCGTCCGACCCGGTCCAGATCAGCCCCTTCGTCAGCTTCGACTCGGCGATCGTGAACACCGTGCCGTAGTACTCGACGCTCGTCTGGTCCTTCGTGATCGGGCCACCCGACGCGCCCAGCGTGCGCGGATCGTTGCGGGTCAGATCCTTGGAGATCGGCGTCCAGCTGTTGCCCCCGTTGGTGGAGCGGAACACGACGTTCGAGCCGACATAGATCGTGTTCGCATCGTGCGGCGAGTGCACGATGGGGTACGTCCACTGGAAGCGGTACTTCGAGTCCTTCGCGTCGTGACCCATCGGGTTGAGCGGCCACGGATCGATCGCATCCGTCTTGCCGGTGCGACGGTTCAGGCGGTCCATGCTGCCGCCGTAGTTCGCGCCGTACATGATGTCGGGGTCCTTCGGGTTGCTCGAGATGTAGCCGCTCTCGCCACCCGCCACGCCGTAGAACTCGCTGAACCCACCCGGTGCTGCCGGCGCGCCACCCGGGCCGCCCGGGCCACCGAAGCCGCCGCGGCCGCCACCCGCCGCCGCCGCG
>JBDHVK010000027.1:0-32121 GCA_039809645.1 Gemmatimonas sp. | reverse complement strand
AGCCGGCGGGCATCGAGTAGAGCAGCCGCACGGTCGCCTTGTCGGCTTCGCTGAGTTCGCGCACCCGCACGCGAGCCGCCATGATGTTCTCGCTGTCGCTGGCGTGATCGAGCCCGAGCAGATGACCGACCTCGTGCAGCGCGATGGCGCGCATCTGAGGCGGCGTCACGATGCCACCAGCGGGGTGCTGGATGGCGAGCTGAATGTCGCTCGACACGAGCCAGTAGTTCGCATCGCGACTCCAGACGGTCTTGCCGCTGATGCCGTTGGCGAACTTGTCGAGGAAGCGCACGTGAATGTCGGCGAGTGCGGAATCGGCCGTGAACGTGAAGCGCACCGGAATACCGGCTTGCGTCCACGTGTCGAACGCATCGCGGACCGCCGGCAGAAAGTCGGCGTTCCATCCCTCGAGCCGCTCGCCCTCACGGACGAAGATGCGAAGCGGGCGACCGACGCGATCGGGCCAGCGGGCCATCACCGAATCGCGCGATCGCAGCAACTCGCCGATGTAGGTCCCTTCGCCCCCCAACTGCACGCGGCGGCGCATCTCGTCAGGGTCGAGCGACGGGCGCTCGCCGCCATTCGCGAGCAGCGTGGCCGGCACGACGATCTCCTCGCCATGCACCGGATGCATCGCGCGCAGCGCGGGGCGCGGCATGCGCTCACCGATGGCACCGGCGGCTTCGCTGTGCACGGCTCGGCTGCGGGTGGCCACTGCCTGCCCGCCGATGAAACACGCGAGGCCCACGACACAACAAGCGAGGAGCGTTTCGGCGGACTTCATCGGCGCACGGAGAGCAGGCGTGACGGCGAACGTCAGGAAGCGGTCGGCCCCTCCTCGAGAAAGGCCTGCACCGCGGCGAAGAACGCATCGGGGGCTTCCCAGAACGGGTTGTGGCCCGCGTCGGCGATGGGCATCACGCGGGCAGCACAGCCAGCCGCCGCGAGGTGCGCCGCCGTGCGGGCCGCCTCCGAAAGCGGCAGGACGTCCGCCGCTCCGTGCACGACGAGCGTGGGTACGGCGAGGTCACGCAGCCGGTCCGTCCAGTCATATCCCTCGCGGCGAAGACGCGCGGCGACAGCGGCCCCGGTGCGGCTGGTCCCGACGGGCGGCGTGACATGGCGGGCAAAGCCCTGATCGGCGAACCACGCCGGAAAGAACGCCTGGGCGTAGGCGGCATGCGCGTCGAGATCGGGATGCTCCAGGGTGCGTACATCACACGCCGCCAACACCGTGCGGGCCGCGCCCGTCAATCGTGCGAGCGCCGCGTCGTGCAGCGGCGGCAGCCAGCCACTCGTGATGCCCACGGCGTTCACCAGGACGAGACGGTCCACCGCCTCGGTGTCGAGCGCCGCGGCGAGCATCGCAATGCCGCCGCCCCACGAGTGGCCAAGCAGCGCCCACCGCTCGATGTGCAGCGCCTCGCGCAACGCCACGACATCACCCGCGTCGAACTCGATGCGCGACGCGGCGAGTCCGGGTGGCGGCTGCGACTGGCCGCGGCCGCGCTGATCGTAGAGCACGAGCTGTCGCGCCGTGGCCAGCGGAGCCAGGGCGGGCCAGAGCAGTCGATGATCGAAGAGCAGTCCGCCGTTGATGCACAAAAGCGGCGGCGCGTCGTTCACGCGCGGCGTCCGATAGACGGCAAAGTCGAGCCCCCGGGCGTGCACCGTGATGTGCTCCAGCGGTGGGCGGGGGCCGAGCGTGCGGCGAAAGGCCAGGTAGCGATGCAGCGCGGCGTCGGACACGCCCGCAACCTAGCCGCGGACGACGATACGCGCGTCCGGCGCTCGACATGGTCAGCGCGGTGGTCGCTCCGGGAAGCGCACCTGCCAACTGTGCACGGCGTGGCCCACCAGCGCGCCGATGCCGCCACCGAACACGATGGGAATGTCGAAGTCACATTCCGCGTGCTCCGAATGGGAGAGGCAGTCGCTCGCGAGCACGACGGCGCTGAGCGCCCCGGCGCCGATGAGGGCGCCCTGCAGCGTATGTCGACGCTGAACGGCCACCGCCCGAATGTCGCCGGCGCGCACCACGACAGGCGCGTTCGCGACGCGGATCGTGAGGAGAGAATCGTCGAGCGACGCGATGGGGCCGGTGAGACGATGTCCGTCCGCCAGATCGAGGCGCACGACCTGCGCCGGCTTGAGCGAAAGCGGACGGATGGTGCGAAGCGGCTGTCCTTCCACGAGTGGAGCGGACAGGAGCGAGGCGACCAGCGCGAGGGTGGAGAAACGCGTCATGGAACCTCCGGACCGCGGTGCCGACGGGCACCGGTGTGGTCTGTTCAATGTACCGAGCCCGGGTGCTGGCTGCCCGCCCTGAGTTCGGAGGTTGAAAATGCCGATTGCAGAACTCGGGATTTATGCGTACACTGATTCGCGCTTTATGAGAAGCATTCTCAAGTAACCAACCTCTCCGATGCGAACCCTCCGTTCCGTGCTCTTCTGGACCCACCTGGCTGCCGGCGTGCTCGCCGGTGCGGTCGTGCTCATCATGTCGGCGACGGGGGTCCTGCTTACGTACCAACGCCAACTCCAGCACTGGGCGGATGTGCGCGGGCTTACGGTGAATGCGTTCCCGGGTGCCACACCGCTGTCCGCAGACTCCCTGCTCAGCCTGGTGACGGCGCGGGAGGGCAAGCGGCCCGCGACGGCGCTGTGGCGCGTCGATCCGATGGCGCCGGTGGAAGTGAGCTTCGGACGCGACGGTCGCGCCTACGTGGATCCGTACACCGGGGCGGTGCTGGGCACCGGGAACGCGTCCATGCGTCGGTTTTTCGGCGGCGTGACCGATTGGCATCGGTGGCTGGCACGAGCCGGGGAAGCGCGCGCGATGGGGCGAAAGATCACCGGCGCGGCGAATCTCGCCTTTCTCGTCATCGTGCTGTCCGGCATGTGGCTCTGGTGGCCCCGCAACCTGACGTGGAAGGCGGTCCGTCAGGTGACCTGGTTTCGACGGGGGCTCGCCGCGAAGGCGCGTGATTTCAACTGGCACAATGTCATCGGATTCTGGAGTGCCATTCCGCTCGCGCTGGTGGTCGCCTCGGGCGTAGTGATCTCCTATCCGTGGGCGTCGCGACTGGTGTACGCGGCGGTGGGCGAGCCGGCGCCGGGCGCGACCGGCGCCGGCAGTGCGCCCGCGCCCGCGCCCGCGACCGTGCCCTCGCCCGAAGCCGAGGTGCGGGTGGGCGACGTGGTCGCGATCGCCGCGCAACGGGTGCCGGAGTGGACCTCGATCTCGGTGGCGTGGCCGCGGTCGGCGTCGGCGCCGCTCGTCTACACGATCGATGCGGGGACGGGCGGCGAACCGCAGAAGCGGGGAACGCTCACGGTGTCGCGCACCTCGGACAGCACGACCTGGGCACCGTTCGCCTCGCAATCAACCGGCCGACAGCTGCGCTCGTGGCTGCGCTTTCTGCATACCGGTGAGGCCTTGGGTCTCCTTGGACAGACCATCGCCGGTCTTGTCTCGCTCGGTGCCGTGGTGCTCGTCTACACCGGCCTCGCCCTGAGTGTCCGGCGACTGGCGGCGTCTCTCAAACGACGGGCGCGCGCCGCCTAAAGCCCCACGCAGGCGGCGCTGAGATCCCAGAGGCGCGTCCCCAACTGCGCATCCTGCGCCCGTGCGGTGAGCGGCTGCGCGAACGCCGCGCGCCCGTCGCGCTGCCGGTTGCCCCAGCTCCAGTGCACCCCGCTCTGGGTGCCGAAGGCGGGATCGGCGACCACCTGCGCGAGTCGATCGCCCGCGAGTTCCTGCGTGACGTATCCCTTGGTGATGTTCTTCTGGAACCACGGGAAGATCAGCTGGAAGGCCCGGGGGGTGTGGCGAAAGAGCGGCGTGTCGGCCACGCACCCCGGATAGAGCGTGTTGAACACGATGCCGGTGCGCGCATGGTGCCGGCGATGCAGTTCACGCCCCGTGATCATGTTGCACAGCTTGCTGTCCTTGTACGCCTTGCCGGGTTTGAACGGCTTGCCGTCGATCATGGCGACGGGCGCGCGGAAGCCGGCTTCCAATCCTTCCAGATGGCCCAGATCCGCCGGGGCCGGAATCGGGATCTTGCCGCCGAACTCCTCGTAGTTCGCGGTCACGGTGCCCAGGATGATGAGCCGCCGCGAGGCGTGCGTGCTCGCCTCGAGATCGGGGAGGAGCAGGTTGGCCAGGAGAAAGTGCCCGAAGTGATTCGTGGCCACACTGATTTCGTACCCTTCGGGCGAACGCGCGGGTTCGGTGAGGCGCGGCAGATAGACCGCGGCGTTGCATACCAGGGCGTCGAGCGGGCGGCCCAGGGTGCGGAACGCGGCCACGAAGTCGCGGACGCTCTGCTGCGAGCCGAGGTCGATGGGCAGCGGGGTTCGCGCCGCCATCGGGATCTGCAGGGCGTCAGCGGCCGCGGCGGCCTTGGCGAGATCCCGGCACGCCATGATGACGTGCCACCCGCGGCGCGCGAGCGCGGCGGCTCCGTAGAGGCCGACGCCCGAGGAGGCGCCGGTAACGATGACGGTCGGTGCGGACATGAATTCGGGAACGAGGCAGTCGGGAATGAAAAACTCACGAGCCCGCCGCGCCAGTTCCCCCACTCGAGAGGGTCCGATCAAGGGATCCGATCAAGGGATCCGATCAAGGGATCCGATCAAGGGATCCGATCAAGGGGTCAGAGTTGTTGAACGCACCGGCCACAGAGGAGCGATCAAGGGGTCAGAGTTGTTGAACGCACCGGCCACAGAGGAGGGGAGCGGTCAGAATCGCTCGAGAATTTCAACAACTCCGACCCCTTGAACGACCCCTTGAACGGCCGGGGCGGGCGGAAAATTTCAACAACTCCGACCCCTTGATCGGGGGAGGGGGACCGGTTCAGCTTGCCTCAGCGATACGGGTATACCATCGTGGCGCTATGACCGCCCCGACGAATGCCAATGCCCCTGCGGTGCGCCCGCGGGATGATGAGTTGGACCTCTACGGGCTGACGCATCCCGGCCGCGTGCGCACGGTGAACCAGGATCAGTTTCTCCTGTGCACCGTGCATCCGCAGGTCGTTGTGCACGGCACGAGTCTCGATCCCGCGGCGATCAATGCCCGGGGCGAGCGTCTCGCGACGATCATGCTCGTCGCCGATGGCGTGGGAGGCAGTGTCGACGGCAGTGAAGCCAGTCGGCTGGCCACAATCGCGATCTCCGAATACTTCGCCTCCACCATGCGCTGCTGGCACGCTGCCGGCTCGGCGAGCGAGGAGGAGTTCACATCCGCCCTCTCGGCCGCGGCGCTCGAGGCGCACCGCCGCGTGAAGGAGCAATCGGCCATTCAGTTCGATGGTCGTGTGATGGCCACGACGCTCAGCGTGGGCATCGTGGTGTGGCCGTGGCTCTACGTGGTGCAGGTCGGCGACAGTCGGTGCTATCACTACGAACAGGGCACGCTGCGTCAGCTCACCCGCGACCAGACGATCGCGCAGGAGCTGATCGATCGCGGCGCGCTGACCCGCGAACGCGCGCAGCAATCGCCACTGCAGCACGTGCTGGCCAGCGCGATCGGCGCGGAAGAGGCGATGCCGGAGGTCACGCGCCTCCAGATCAGTGCGCGCGGCAACATCACGCTGGTGTGCAGCGATGGCCTCACCAAGCACGTGACCGACGCCGAGATCGCCGAGCAGTGCCGCACGATGACGAGCTCGAAACAGCTGTGCGAGGCGCTGCTCGCGATGGCGCTCGAGCGCGGCGGGACGGATAACGTGACGATCGTGGTGGGGAGAGCCAGGCCATAAACCCAAAAACTCCTCACGCAAAACCCCGAACCCCAAACTGATCCGTTTGGAGTTCGGGGTTCCGAGTCAGGGGTGTATGGGTCAGGTGATGACTGTCGGCTCCGTTCGCCCCGTCAGCTCGACCAGTTTCGACACCGCGAGCGCCGCGAAGACGAGATCGCTCAGCGCGACCGCCGTCGCCAGGTTGAGCATGTCGGCACGCGTTTCGCGCGACTCGATGTACACGCGAATCGTGGCGCCTTCGGTGCCGGTGCCGGAGAGCCGAAAGACGATGCGCGCGCCGTCGTCGAAGAGGATGCGCACGCCCTGGTTGCGGCTCACCGAGCCGTCGACGGGATCGGTGTAGCTGAAATCGTCCGCGGCGCGCACCGGGCGACCGCGCAGGGACGCCCCCGGCAGGGTGGTGAGCTGCGCGCGCAGATGCGCCATCACGGCGTTCGCCGCCTCGGTGGGTACCCCCTCATAGTCGTAGCGCGTGTAGTAGTTGCGGCCAAAGCGGCTCCAGTGCTCGCGCACGATCTGCTCCACGCCCTCACCGCGCGCGGCGACGATGTTGAGCCAGAAGAGCACGGCCCACAATCCGTCCTTCTCGCGCACGTGATTGGATCCGGTCCCGAAACTCTCCTCCCCGCAGAGCGTGATGCGGCCCGCGTCGAGCAGGTTGCCGAAGAACTTCCACCCGGTGGGCGTTTCAAAGCACGGGATACCGAACGCCTCGGCGACGGCATCGACGGCGGCACTCGTGGGCATCGAGCGCGCGACACCGGCAATCCCCTCGGCGTAGCCGGGCACCAGCGTCGCGTTCGCCGCGAGGATCGCCAGGGAGTCGCTGGGCGTCACGAAGAACCGGCGACCCAGAACCATGTTGCGGTCGCCATCGCCGTCCGACGCCGCGCCGAAGTCTGGGGCGTGATCGCCGAAGCACTCCTCCACGAGATCGTGGGCGTAGGTGAGGTTCGGGTCCGGGTGCCCGCCGCCGAAATCGGGGAGGGGAATGGCGTTGATCACCGTCCCCGCGGGGGCGCCAAGTCGCCGTTCCAGGAGCTCCACCGCGTATGGGCCGGTGATCGCGTGCATCGCATCGAAGCGCATGCGGAAGCCGCCTGCAAAGAGACGACGAATCGCCGCGAAGTCGAAGAGCGACTCCATGAGCGATGCGTATGCCGCGACGGGATCGACGATCTGCAGTGACAGCGTTCCCACCTG
Organism: Gemmatimonas sp.; assembly: GCA_039809645.1. Classification (GTDB taxonomy): domain Bacteria; phylum Gemmatimonadota; class Gemmatimonadetes; order Gemmatimonadales; family Gemmatimonadaceae; genus Gemmatimonas. The sequence goes on along the minus strand of JBDHVK010000027.1, from coordinate 25,147 downwards.
ATGCGTGCCGATCAGGTCGAGGTCGAACGCGGGCAGCTCGGCGATACGATACGCCGTGAGCGCCGCGGCGCGCGCGGCCACCGCATTCGTGAACGACTCCGGCGCCGGTCCGCCGTTGGCGGTGTTGTACTTGATGCCGAAGTCGCCGTCGGGGCCGCCGGGGTTGTGGCTCGCCGACAGGATGATGCCGCCCGCCGCGCCCTGCCGAATGAGATGCGACGCCGCCGGCGTGGAGAGCAGTCCGCCGCGGCCCACCACGATCTCGGTGATGCCGTTGGCTGCGGCCATCGCGATGATCCGCTGCACGGCCTCCCGATTGTGGTAGCGCCCGTCGCCGCCGATCACGAGGGTCGCGCCCGGTGGCACGGCGGCCTCGTCGAGCAGAGCCTGGACGAAGTTCTCGAGGTAGTGCGGCTGCTCGAAGACGCGCGTCTTCTTCCGTAAACCAGACGTCCCCGGCCGCTGGTCAGCGAACGGGGACGTGGCGATCTGCTTCAGCTCCACTTCAGCTCCACTTGAGATCGACCTTCGTGAGCGGAATCTGCCGGACGCGCTTGCCGGTGGCCATGTGGATGGCGCCCATGAGCGCCGGAATGAACGGCGGCATCGCCGGTTCCCCGATGCCCGTGGGGGCGAACGCCGTCTTCTTCCAGTGCACTTCCACCACCGGCGGCGTCTGCTTGAGCCGGAGCAGCGGGAAGTTGTTGAAGTTCGACTGATCGGCGCGACCACCGGTGAACGTGATCTCCTGGCCGAGCGCCTGCGCGAGCGCGTCGAGCGCCGCGCCCTGCGACTGCGACTCGGCATGGTTGGGATTGATGATGTCGCTGCCGACATCTCCCACCACCCAGACCTTGTCCACCTTGAGCTCACCGGCCTTGCTCACCGTGGCCTGCACGACCTCGGCGAAGTAGCCGCGATGAGAGAAGTAGAATGCCGCGCCCATGCCGGTACCCTTGGGCAGGCTCTTGCGGCTGTTCCATCCCGATACGTCGCGCACCATTTCCAGGACGCCGATCACGCGCTGCGCATCCATTTGCCCCGCCTGCTGCTGCGGCGTGAGTGGCGTGGCCGGCGCGATCTCGGTCTTGAGCATGTCGATGCGGTACTGGATGGGATCCGCACCGGCCGCTTCCGCGCATTCGTCGATGAAGCCCTGAAAGGCAAAGCTGAGCGCGTTCGAGCGCGGCGCACGTAGCGCACCCGTCGGCACGCCGAGCGGCATGACCGACGCGTCGATCTGCAGGTTCGGCACGAAGCGCGCGGGATACTCACCCGGGCCGATGTCGGCGCTGGGCGCGAAGCGCTCGCCTTCACCGAAGGTGACGCAGTGATTGCGGAAGGCGATCAGCTTGCCGCTGGCATCGAGACCGGCGGTGAACTGATGGAAGCCACCCGGCCGATAGAAGTCGTGCTGCATGTCGTCTTCGCGCGTCCAGAGGAGCTTGACGGGCACCTTGGCTTCGCGCGCAATCCATGCCGCTTCGACCATGTAGTCGTTGTTGAGGCGACGGCCAAAGCCACCACCCGCACGCGTCATATGCAGCGTGATCTGGTCTTCCTTGATGCCAAGCGTGTTGGCGACGAGCGTGCGCCCGGCCTGCGGCGTCTGCGAGTTGCTCCAGATCTCGAGCTTATCGCCGACCATGTGCGCGGTGCAGTTCTGCGGCTCGAGCGGCGCGTGGGCGATGAACGGATACGTGTACTCGGCCTTGATGGTCTTGGCCGCGCCCTTGATGGCGCTCGCGAAGTCGCCGTCCTTGCGAATGACGCGATGCGCCGGCTGCGTGAACAGCTCGGCGGCCTTGGCGGCGAAGCCTGCGCTCGACTGCTGTGCGGTGGGATGATCGGCCCACTCCACCACCAGCTTCTTGCGCGCCTGCTGCACCAGCCACCAGTTCTTGCCGATGATGGCGACGCCCGGCATGAGACCGGCGAGGGCGGTGCCCCCGTCGACGACGAACGCGTGCGTGATACCGGGTTCGGCCTTGATGGCGTCGAGGTTCGCGCTCTTGACCTTCGCCGCGTACACCGGCGACTTCACGAACGTCCCGTAGTGCATGCCGGGCACCACCACGTCGATGCCGAACATCGGCTTGCCGGTGAGGATGCCCTTGAGGTCATACGTCTTCTGCCGCGTGCCGATGATGCGGAAGTTCTTCGCCTCCTTGAGCGGCACGGTGTTGAGATCGGGCGCCGGCACGGCGGCGGCGGCCGCGGCGAGTGCACCATAGGTGGCGCGCTTCTTCGACGCGGTATGCACGACCACGCCGGGCTCGGTGGTGAGCTCGCTCACCGGCACGTTCCACTGCTGCGCCGCAGCGGCGAGCAGCATCTGCCGACCGGCGGCACCAGCGCGACGCATCGGCAGCCAGTTCGTGGGCGTGGCGGTGGAGCCACCGGCGATCTGTGCCTGATACCTGGTCGGATCGAAATCGGCCTGCTCGATGCGGACGTTCTTCCAGTCGACATCGAGCTCTTCGGCGATCAGCATCGGGAGCATCGTCTTGATGCCCTGACCGATCTCGGGGTTCTTGGCCGTGATGGTGACGATGTTGTCGGGTGTGATGCGGATGTACGCGCTGAGCAGCGGATCGGCCACGCGACCACCGAGGCGCTCGATCGCCTCGAGGGGTTCGGCGTAGCTCGCCAGCAGGATACCGCCGCCGGCGAGAGCGGTGACCTTGAGGAAGTCGCGGCGACTGACGCTGGTGTCGAGTGTCGTCATCGGTCAGTCCTCCTTGCCGGACTTGCCGTTGGCCGGAACCGCGGCGCCACCGGCCTTGATCTCGGCGGCGCGATGTACTGCCGCGCGGATGCGCAGATAGGTGGCGCAGCGGCAGAGATTGGTGTTGAGCGCATCGTCGATCTGCGCATCGGTCGGGTTGGGCGTCTTCGCGATCAGCGACGCGGCGGCCATCATCTGACCGGCCTGGCAGTAGCCGCACTGCGGAACGTCAAGCTCCTCCCATGCCTGCTGCACCGCATGCGCCCCATCCGGCGAGAGTCCCTCGATCGTGGTGATCTCGGCGCCGGCCGCGCGCGACACCGGCATGGTGCAGGTGCGCTGGGCGACGCCGTTCACGTGCACCGTGCAGGCGCCGCAGCGTGAGACGCCGCAGCCGAATTTGGTGCCTTTGAGATCGAGTTCGTCGCGCAGCACCCAGAGCAGGGGCATGTCAGGCGGCACGTCCACCGTGCGGGACTTGCCGTTGACCTTGAGCGTGATCGGCATGGGACGGATTTCGGCGGGAGACAGAGGAGACCTGCAACCCGCGAAATTTCGCGTGGCGGGATGGACACCGCCAGCGGGGACGGCTCTGACTTCCGATGGATTCCGACGTCGGAAACGGGATCGGGGCTCGGAGTCGGAAGCGGGGGCATCCGCGGGTTGGGGAGCGCGGCCGTACCGACCCTGCCTCAGCTCCCGCTGATGCGCTTCCCGCTGAACCACAGCGCATCACTGTCGTCACGCATTTCGAGCGTCGCCCCATCGGCCGAGAACGTGAGCTGCAAGTCAGGCTTGAGCACCTCGTAGATCTCACCGCCGGCGTACACCTCCGCCGCCTCGAACAGTCCCACGGTGAACATGTGTCGACCGGTTCGCATGAGCGCGAAGGTCTTGAAGTAGGGATCGTTCGGATCGAAGCGTGCCCGCAACCCGCCGTTCACGTATGTCACGATGAGCGTGCCAACGGACTTGCCAGCTGAATCGAGGGCGAAGCGGCCGACGTAGGGGTGCGCCTCGGACTCGGCGAGCTTCTCCGAGAGCGTGGGCGTGACTTGAAAGGGTACACTGATCCGCATGCGCGCCCACTGCATGGCGATCGTGCCGCCGCGGGCCGAGATCGTCGGGAAGGAAAACGTCAGCACCTCCTCGACGGCTGGCGCGCGGGGATTGGCGCGCACGGGTACGCGAATCTGCGTGTCGTTCGGTTTGGGATGGTCCATGTGGAACTGCTTCCACTTGGGATCGAGCAGCATCGTCCAGAGGGAGTCCTTCGACACGATCATCCACACCCCGTACTTCCCCTTGGGCACGGCGACGCCGCCCAGGGTGATGTCGCGGTCGGTTTCGAGGATCGTGGCGTAGTTGGCGCCCGGCGTCCACACCTCGCCCCACTGCACGGCCTTGGTGCCGAACACGACCGTGCGCCCACGGAGGCGCGGCCGCGAGTACGTGATGCGCACGGTCGTGCCGTCAACCGTTTGTGCGATGCTCTGCAATTCGCTCGCGCGCACCTGCGCGGGCAACGGCTCACCCGCGGCGACCCACAGCACCGCCGCGACGCCCCACCGGCGAACGGGGCTCATCCGAATTGCGCGTCGATGGCTTCGCGAATCTCGGCGAGCGACTTGCCGGCCCTGGCCAGGCGAACCGCCACGCGGCCCTCGCCCTGGCAGATCGGGCAGATCCTGGCCATCGCGTTCTCCGTCTCATAGCAGCTGAGCAGCGAGTAGTGCGTTTCGACCAGCAGCGCGCACCCGCAATGACAGCCGATCCCGTCGACGAGCGCCGCATGTTCGCGGATGCCGTCGAAGAGTGTGATGAGCCCCGGCGACTTCTCGAGTTGGCTTGCCGTCAGCACCTTGGCGCCAGTGATACCCTTGCGCGGCTCCGGATGCCCCGCGCCCGGCAGCGCACGCAGCGAACGGGGCACTCCAAGGCTGGCGACGGCGGTCGCGACGGCCCACCGCACAGCATGACGGCGCGTAACACGTTCGGAACCCATGAGCACCTCGCAGGCGGGAGAGGACTCGGAGAAGCTCGCGCCCCGGGAAGCGCGCCGCTAGCGGAGATGTCGCCGTGCTGAATCCGCTCGACTAGCGGGCGCATGTAGTGCTGCACGTGGCACTGACCGGTCAGGATTCGCAGGGCGCGGTTCATCACGCTGCCGATCGGAAACTTGTCCATGAAGCCGTCATATGAGCCGGGCGATCGCGTCGGGCGCGGTCAGTGGCGCGAGTCCTACGCCCACGCTGAAGAGCCCCAGCGCGGTGGCGAGCCCACCGACGTGAAAAGGTGGTGCCGCGCGTCTTACGACGCTGTGTGCGCCGGGACGGTTATCCGCGATTCAGGAACCAGGTCACCGCCGCGATCGTCGCCAGGACGGACACCGCCAGGCCGAGCACGGTGAGCCCGGAGCGGGCGGTGGAGTGCACGGGGGTATCCGGCGGTGTCGGGGTTGTCGGGACCGCGCCCGCGGGGCTTGAACTCGGCGTAACGGACCGGCCCACCGCCGGTCGCGCCGCGGTGTAGGCGCCGCTGATGTGCGCCGTCTGCGTGAGCTCGTCGAGCGTCTTCACGATCGTCGACGCCGACGCCAGGCGGCGATTGGGATCCTTCTCGAGGCAACGCATGATCGCGTCGGCGAGCGTGGGCGCGAGCTCCGGACGCTTCTCGAGGATGGGGATCGGGGCGTCGGACACCTGCGCGGCAAGGGTCGTCCGCAGGGAATCGCGGAGCAGCGGCGGCGCGCCGGTGAAGAGCTCGTAGGCGACGCAGCCGAAGGCGTAGAGATCGGCGCGATGATCCACGGCCGTGGCCGACACGATCTGCTCGGGCGCCATGTACGCGGGCGTGCCCAGCATCGTGCTGGTGGTGGTGACCCGCTTGCCGTCGGGGCCGATGGCGGCCGCGTTGTCGAGTGCTTTGGCCACGCCGAAGTCCGCAATCATCGACACGCCGTCGCTCAACAGCATGTTCTCGGGCTTGATATCGCGATGTACGATGCCGCGGCTGTGTGCATAGGCAAGCGCCGATGCGAGCTCACGCAGGAGCCGGAGGACGTCGCTCATCGACAACGCTTCGCGCTGCAGGAGATCGCGCAGCGACTGGCCCTCGACATACGGCATGCTGAACCAGCGGAGTTCGCCGCCGTTGTCGAGCTTCACGGTTCCCGCGTTCAGGAGCGGAACCAGATGCGGATGCTGCAAGCGCGCCACGAACAGGATTTCGCGACGAAAGCGCTCGGCGTCCACGCCGCGCGACACGTCCGGCGGGAGGACCTTGAGCACCACCCGCCGCTCGAGGGCCACCTCCGTCGCCAGGAACACTCGCGCGCTCCCGCCCCCGCTCAGCTCGCGGTCCAGGAGAAAGGTGGACCCCAGATGGCGCTGCAGTTGCTCGCGCAGATCGAAGGTCGGAGGCGAGACGGACATTGACGGAAAGCTAGTGCACGGCCGGGACTGCTTCCATGGCGGATACGCGAAAGGGGCGCCAAGTCATGGCGCCCCTTGATGTTCCGCGTGACGCACATCACCGGAACGCCGAACCTGGGATCGTCCTGCGGGCGGGCTCGATCGCCGTGCCGGTCTCGCCAGCTCAGGTGATATCTCCTTCACACAGTAGCTCGCACGCGAATCGTTCGTCGGGGGAACGCCCGACATCCCAACGGCGGGCCGGCGCTACATTCGGCTGGGTAATGGTCCCCTTCGGGAGCGTCGTATGTCGGTCGGTCCATCGCCCGATCAGGAGCTCGCGCGCCTTCAGCGCGCACTGAAGCTCGAGTCTGCCGGTACGTGGGACTGGGATCTCCGGACGCAGGAGCTGTCCTGGGATCGGGGCCACCGCCTGCTCTTCGGCGTGCCTGACTCGGCGCACGTCACCCCCGAGACGTTCCGGGAATTGCTCCACCCGGATGACCGGGCGCATGTCCAGGCGGTCTTCGACGAGGCGGTGCGCTCGCGGCACGAGTACGGCGTCGACTTTCGGATTGTGCGCCCGGTCGACGGGCAGCAGCGGTGGATCGAGAGCCGCGGTCGAGTGGAATTCGAGGGCGATATTCCCATCCGCGCCTCCGGAATCGCCGTCGACGCCACCGAGCGCCGCGAGCGGCAGCGCGACATCGATCGGCAGCGAGAGGCGCGCGTCTATCACGCCGAGCAGTTCGCGCTGCTCTTCGACAGGCATCCCGTGCCGATGTGGGTGTTTGACGCGGAGTCGCTGCGCTTCCTGGAGGTGAATGACGCCGCGGTGCAGTCCTACGGCTGGTCGCGTGAGGAGTTCCTCGCGATGACCATCATGGACATTCGCCCGGAGGCGTCACGCGCCGCGTTTCAGGCCCAGCTTCCCGGTTGGCTGTCGGACACCGGCAGCGAGCTCTGGTCGCGGCACTGCTCGCGCGACGGCCGCGAGCGCATCGTGCACGTCGTGTCGAATGCCGTGGAGTGGAACGGGCACCGCGCGCGCCTCGTGGTCGCCCGCGACGACACGGCGCGGGTCCAACTGGAGGAGGCCGCGCGTGAGGCGCGAAAGCTGGAGGCCGTCGGGCAGCTGGCGGGCGGTATCGCGCACGACTTCAACAACCTGCTCACGGTCCTCATCGGGGCGCTCGAGTTTGCGCGGCAGCATCAGGAGGCGCCGGCCGCGTTGCAGCACGATCTCGACGACATCGAGACGGCAGCGGCGCGCGCCCGCGCGCTGGTGGCGCAGCTGCTGGCCTTCAGCAAACGACAAACGCTGCAGATCCGCGCGCTCTCCATCAACGATCTCGTTCGCCGCGCCGAACCGATGCTGCGACGCGTAGCGGGTGAGCCGGTCGAGGTACGCTTTGAACTCGATCCGTTGGAGCCGATCATCCAGGGCGATCCAGGGCAGATCGAGCAGGTGCTGCTGGCGCTCGCGTTCAACGCGCGGGACGCGTGCATCAATCCGGTGGCCGGGCGCACGTCGCGCGTGGTGGTGACGACTCGGCGTCTGGTGCATACCGTGACCGATATCGCCGCGTGGCCGGGGGTGGCGCTCGGGGGGTGCGTGGAGCTCGTCATGCGCGACAATGGCAGCGGCATGACGCCGGAGGTCCTCGCGCGCGCGTTCGAGCCCTTCTACACCACCAAGCCGATCGGCGAGGCCCACGGACTCGGCCTGTCGACGGTGCTCGGCATCATGCAGCAACTCGGCGGCGGCGTGCGGCTCGAGAGCGTCCCTGGTGAAGGGACCGTCGTTCGCCTCCGCTTCCCCGAGCACGCCGAGGTCGCGCCGCGTCGCCTGTCCGGATCGCAGCCGGCCATCGCCGAGCCCCACGGCACGGTGCTGCTCGCCGAAGACGAGCCATCGGTGCGGGCCGCCATTCGCCGCATGCTGCAGCTGATCGGATACTCGGTGATCGAGGCCCCCGATGGCGCGGTGGCGCTCGCGACCTGGCGCGCGCATCGCCGCGAAGTCGATGTCATCGTCACCGACATCCGCATGCCGCGCATGAGCGGGCGCGACCTCGCGGAGGCGGTGCGTGCCGAAGCGCCGGAATTTCCGATCGTCTTCGCGTCGGGTTACACCGACGAAGGGCTCGCCGAGCCAACGGCCCGCGACCGCTTTCTCGACAAGCCCTTCACCAGTGCACGCCTCAGGGAAGCCCTGGAAGCCGTGTGCGCGCCAGTATCATGAACAGCCGACGGAGCGCGTCGAGTACTGCCTCGCTCACCATGGTCATCGGCGCGGAGCGTTCCGCCATCTGATGGTGGCTGTGGTCCATTCCGCCGCCCACCGCTGAACCGCTGGCGAAACCGGTCATGGCGCCGGTGACCGCATCGTGCTGCATGACCGCGCCCGCGGTCACGGTGGGGGTGGGAAGCGCCGGAAGGAATCCGACCGCCGGGCCCCCCATGTTCTCGGCTCCCATCTGTACCGACATGGTGCGCCACGCCGCCTCGGACATGATCTCGGTGCGGTCGTCACGGTAGGCCCGCGCCGCCCGAAGAATCTCGGCGCGCTTGCGGTCACGCGGCACGGACGGATTGGCGAGAATGTCCGAGACCACGTCGTGCATCGAATGGAGATTGTCGAAGATGATCGACGCCTCCGGATAGCGTTCGGCGAACCGCGGAGCGATCGCCACCGTCATCGGCATCTGATGCGGCAGTGTGTTGGGGACGTCGGTCAGCATCTGGAAGAATCGCGCGACCGTTGCCCGCACGAGCGATTGTTTTTCGGTCGTGGAGGTGCCGACCATCAACGGTTCATAGAGACCCATCTGCAGCCAGTGGTACGCCCAGATGAGGCCATTGAACTTGGGGTACCGGGTGCGGAACGCCAGCGAATACGGCTGTTCCTGCATCAGCCGCATCGACTTGGGCTTGCTGCTGAACGCGAGGTCGGGACGCGACTGGTAGTAGCGCACCAGCCGCGCCACTTCGGCATCGCGCGCCGGCCAATCCAGGCGCTCATCGGCCAGCACGTCGTACAGTTGCCGATGCAGCAGATGCGCCCAGTCGAACATCACCTTGGCCTCGGGCGCGAGCCGCGCATAGCGCGGCTCGATCGCCGCTTCTTCGAGCGGCAGGCGCGGTGGATTGCGCAGAATGCGCTGCGTGAGCTGATCGTAGCGGCGTTGCTCCAGTTCGCTCGCCGGCGCCCCCGGCTTCGCCCAGAGCGTCTCGTACAGGATCGCGTGTCCGAAGTCGAAGGCGTTGAAGAGGCGATCCGCGCTGGCGTAGTGGGTCCGAAACTGCCAATTGTGCGCGGCGGGAAGGTAGAACTGTTCGTAGACGGTGGACCATTGCGCCGCGAGCGGTGCCGGTGTGGCCGGTGCGGCCGCGAGCAGCGCGAGTGCCAGCAGGACGGGGCGAGTGACGCGTTGCATGTTCAGCGCCCTCCGCCCGGCAGGCCGAAGGCAAGCGCCGCCCCACTGGTGAAGAACCAGCCTTGATCATCCCCGCGCAGGCGATAGCCGGCGCCGGCATCGAACGCGATGCGCGGACTGAGCTGATAGCGCATGCCACCCGCCGCATCCCATCGTCGTTCGGCTCGGCGATCGAGCGGCTGGCTCGCCACGAGCTCCGCCGTGACGAGGGTCGAGCGCAACGGCAGCGTGCGATCGATCGCCAACCCACCCATCCATCGCGTGAACTCGGCGTTTGCCGGCGCCTGCGTGGTGACGTTGGTGAGTGGCGCCACATCGGAAGCCGTGGCAAAGGTCCGCTGCGCGTTGAGGTGCACCCGGGCCCACGACCATGTGCGTGTGGCGATGGCCTTCACACTGGGTATGGCGCGCGTCGGCGCGAGCCCGCCCACCGGCAGCACGACCTCACCGGCGATGGCCAGCGCCGGCCACTGCGTCTCGACGTTGAGGTTGTACAGGGCACTCACATCGAGCCCGCCGAGCGCGCTCACGCGAGTTCCAGTGCGTGATTCCGCGTGCACGAACGGCAGGCCGATCTCCAGCTGCGTCCGCGGCAACAGGCCGATCGCAAGTTCCGGCTCGAGGCCCCAGCGATAGGCTCCCGCGCGTGGACGTTCCAGGCGAAGCGGCGCGACCTGCATTTCGAGCGCGCGTCGTTCGATGGCATACGCGTCTTCGACGCGGATGGGGCGGCCCGCGTCGGTGTTGTAATAGTCGGTTTGCGCCAACAGCCGGGTGGGGTTGGCCAGCAGCAGCGCAGCACCCAGCGCCATCGCGCTGCGTGACACGTTCAGATGTGTTGTCATGAGTACCACCGCCGCGACGGCGCGCGGCGACTGAGTCGACGAGAGAGATGGCCGACGCGAGCGCGTCGGACGGACACCAGGTGGCGTCAGGCTCTCGGCGGTGGCGGCTCGGGCGTAGTGACGGTGCCACGCGGCGCACCGGCGACATGCGTCGGCAGCGTCGTGCCAATGGCCACGGTGCGCGTGGTCACCACGGGTACGTCGGCGGTCATGACACTCAGCGTGCACGCCATGGCCATCGGGCAATTCCATGACGTCGCATTGTGATGCGATGCCGGAGCGACAGGCGCCGGCAGTTGCGCAACCGGCTCCGCGTGATGATGCCCATGCGCCGACGCGGTGGTCGTCGCGCTCACGACCGCAGTCGCGTACTCCGCGTCCTGCGGATGACGCTCACACGACGCCGTCGCCGCCATCCAGGACGTGTGCACCATGAGCACGCCGCACAGGATGGCGACCAGCCGGCGAAAGAGGCGGGTGCGCGCTCGCATGCGGGCAAGCTAATGCCCTCGCGCCGTCTGGACGGCGAGTCGGCTTGTCTGTCGCATGAACAGTTAGCTTGACAACTATTGTTTCACCGTGTAATGTTCATTCCATGGGCGTCTCCAAACACGACATCTTCGGCGGTGCCACCACGGCGCAGCCCGCGCTCGCCGGCACGTATGGCGAAGCGCCCCCCAGCTACCGGCTCCCGTCCGCACTGACGCTGGGGCCGGTGCATCTGCAGGTCTCGAACCTCGACCGGTCGTTCGGGTGGTACACCACCGTGCTCGGGCTGCGCGAACTCTCGCGCGCCGGTGACGTGGTGACGCTGGGCGCGGCCGACGGAACGCCGCTGGTGATTCTCGAAGCGCGTCCGGGGACCCGCGCGATCCGCCCGGGCTCACGCCTTGGTCTCTATCACTTTGCCATTCTCCTCCCCAGTCGGGCGGAACTCGGCAAGTTCGTGCAGCATCTCGCATCGATCGGCGCCCGCGCCGGCGCGAGCGATCATCTGGTCTCCGAGGCGCTCTATCTCCAGGATCCCGATGGTCTGGGTATCGAGGTCTATCGCGATCGCGAGCGCGAGTCGTGGCAGCGCATGGCGAAGGAACTGATGATGGCCACCGATCCGCTCGATTTCCCGGCGGTGGTGGCGGCCGCGCAGGGTGAGCCATGGAGCGGCATGCCAGGGGGCACGGTGATGGGCCATCTCCATCTGCATGTGGGGGACATCGCCACGGCCGAGCGCTTCTATCACGCGGCGTTCGGCCTCGACAAGATGGTGTGGCGCTACCCCGGGGCGCTCTTTCTCGCTGCGGGTGGCTACCACCACCACCTCGGAACGAACACGTGGGCGCAGGGCGCCCCGTCGCCGACCGAGGCGGACGCGCGGTTGGATCACTGGACCGTGGTGCTGCCGTCAGCGGCCGATGTTGCGGCGGTGCGGGCCAGCGTCGAGGCGGGGGGCTTTCGCGTGGACGGCGCGGTGTGGCAGGACCCGTGGGGAACGGGGATGCTGGTGAGGGGCCCGGAGGTCTGACGAGCCCGGAGGTCTGAGGGACACGGACTTCTGAAACGGGACCGGGGCACTGACGTCGGAAACGCGCCGTAAACGAGACGGTCATGGGGAGCCCGCCCGCGACACACTCGCTGCGGCCACGCTTCCGACGTCCGAGCCCCGATCCCGTTTCGGACATCAGAATCTCTCCGAAGCGGATTCCGTCCGGCTTTACCCGACTTGCTGGATAGGGGGAGGGGGTATATACTGGAATCCACAGCAGTATACCCCCACTCCCTATTCAGAGGTCTCTCATGGAGAAGCTGACGCTCACCCTCGGTGGCATGTCCTGCGGCCACTGCGTTCGCGCGGTCGACGAGGCGTTGAAGGCGGCCGATGGTGTCACCGTCGACAACGTCGCGGTGGGTAGTGCCACGCTGCAGTACGATCCGGCGAAGATCACGCCCGCGCAGATCGCGTCGGTCGTCGAAGAGGAGGGTTACAAGGTCCTCTCGACCTCGTCGTCCACGAGTCGCGTTCTCGCCTGAGGCGGTCGCCCTACCGCCGCGTACGGCGAGGTTCGCATGGAAACCCTCCGTCTGCCCGTCACGGGGATGACGTGTGCCGCGTGCTCATCGCGCGTGCAGCGGGTGTTGCAGAAACAGCCGGGAGTGACCGACGCCTCGGTCAACCTCATGATGAAGAGCGCCACGGTGAGCTACGATCCGGTGACGGTCTCACCGGACGCGCTCGTGAAGGTGATCGAAGCCGCCGGTTATGGTGCTTCGGTCGCCAACCCCGATCAGACGGCGTTCGAGGAACAGGAGGCGCGCGACCGAGCGAACGCGGCGGAGTATCGTGAGTTGCGCACGAAGGCGCTGACCAGCGGGGTGATTGGTGTGCTTGCCATGCTGGTGAGCATGCCGCTCATGTCGCAGCTGGCAGGTGGAGGCGCGCATGCGCATGGGGTGGTCGCCGATCCGTTCATGCGCTGGAGCATGACCGCACTCGATCCGGCGCTGCGGGCGGTGATGCCGTGGCTGTATACGATTCCGGCACGCGTGCTCACCTGGATGCTGCTGGCGATCACCCTCCTGGTGATGGGGTGGGCCGGGCGCCACTTCTACACCCGGGCGTGGGCGGCGCTGCGTCACGGCGCGGCCGACATGAACACGCTGGTGAGTGTGGGCACGCTGGCTGCGTTCGCCTACTCCACGGTGGCCACGGTGGCGCCGGGGTTCTTCACCCGTCGCGGCGTGGCGCCCGACGTGTACTACGAGGCGGTGATCATCATCATCGCGCTCATTCTCACCGGCAACATGTTCGAGGCGCGCGCGAAGCAACGCACGTCGCTCGCGCTCCGGGCGCTGGTGGACCTGCAGCCCAAGACGGCCCGGGTGGAGCGCTTCGGTGAAGAGGTCGACGCGCCCATCGATACCGTCGAAGCCGGCGAGATCATCCTCGTACGCCCCGGCGAGCGGGTACCGGTGGACGGTGATCTGGTGAGCGGAGAAAGCGCCGTCGATGAAAGCATGCTGACCGGTGAGTCGCTGCCGGTGACCAAGCGCGTGGGCGATCGCGTGATCGGCGGCACCATCAACCGCACCGGTGCCTTCCGATACCGGGCCACCACCCTCGGTGCTGACAGTGTGCTGGCGCAGATCGTCAAGCTGATGCGCGACGCCCAGGGCAGTCGGGCGCCCATTCAGGCCCTCGCCGACAAGATCAGCGGCATCTTCGTACCGGTCGTCATCGGTCTCGCGATGCTCACGTTTGCCGTGTGGTATCTCGCCGCTGACGAGGCGCCGCTGGTGCGTGCGTTCGCGAGTGCGGTGGCCGTGCTCATCATCGCCTGCCCCTGCGCCATGGGGCTGGCCGTGCCCACCGCGGTGATGGTCGCGAGCGGGAAGGGCGCCGAGTTGGGCGTCCTGATCAAGGGCGGTGAAGCGCTGCAGCGCGCGGGGGACATCAGTACCGTGGTGCTCGACAAGACGGGCACGGTCACGGAAGGGAAGCCCGCCGTGACCGATCTGGTGCTGGCGCCGAACGCCCCGCGCGACCGGGACACGGTGTTGCGACTCACGGCCTCGCTCGAAGCGTCGAGTGAGCATCCGCTCGCCGAAGCGATCGTGCGGGCTGCGCGCGATGGGGGATTGTCACTCGAAGCCGTGGAGGGCTTCCAGTCGGTGACCGGACGCGGTGCGCAGGGCGTGGTAGGCAACGCCGCGCTTGCGGTGGGCAATGCCGCGTTCCTCGGCGACTGGGGCGTGTCCACGCAGACGCTCGACGCCGATGCGACGCGGCTCGCGGCCGAAGGCAAGACCGCGATGTTCGTGGCGATCGACGGGGCGCTCGCGGGGCTCATCGCGGTCGCCGATCCGATTCGCAGCAGCTCCGTGGATGCGATCCGTCGTCTCAAGGCGATGGGGCTCACCGTGGTGATGCTCACCGGTGATCATGAGCGGACCGCGAACGCCATCGGCGCGCGGGCCGGTGTGGATCGCGTGGTGGCCGGTGTCCTCCCCGACGGCAAGGTGGCCGAGGTGAAGCGGCTGCAGGCACAGGGCGCGGTGGTGGCGATGGTCGGCGACGGAATCAACGATGCGCCGGCGCTGGCGCAGGCGGATGTGGGCATGGCCATCGGCAGCGGCACCGACGTGGCGATGGAGGCGGGGGACCTCGTGCTGATGCGCGGCGATCTGATGGGCGTCGTGCGGGCCGTCGCGCTCGCGCGCCGCACGATGCGCACGATGCGACAGAATCTCTTCTGGGCGTTCATCTACAACGTCATCGGCATTCCCATTGCGGCCGGCGCGCTGTACCCCGCGTTCGGTCTGCAGCTTTCGCCCATCCTCGCGAGTGCCGCGATGGCGTTCAGCAGTGTGAGTGTGGTGAGCAACTCGCTGCGGTTGCGCCAGGCGAAATTCGCCTGAGTGCGCACAGCACCACTTCCGACTTCACCGATGAGTTTCCAGGACATGACGCACGACACGCTCAATGCCCCGAACGCACACTGCGGATGCGCCGCACCCGTCGATGGGGAGGCGCGCAAGGCGGTGGCCGTCGATCCCGACATCAAGGCACGCAATGCCAAGCGCCTCCGCCGTATCGAAGGTCAGGTGCGCGGCCTTCAGCGCATGGTGGAGGAAGACCGGTACTGTGCGGACATCCTCACACAGATTGCCAGCGTCCACGAGGCGTTGCGCAGCGTGGGCAAGGAGCTGATGCGCAATCACCTCAAGCACTGCGCCAGCGACGCCATTCGCAAAGGGCCCGAGGAAGCGTCCCAGATGTACGACGAGCTGGTGGAGATGATCTACCGCACACAGCGATGACCTGTGTTCGCGCTCGCCTGACGGCGGGAGCGTGGATCGGGTTCGCCGTCGCGATCGCGTTCGCACCGTCGGTCGCGCACGCGCAGGCGGACTCCACGTCGGCGCCGCTGGTGGCGCGGCGCGAGGTCGTCACGCTGGTTGCCTTCACCGCCGCCAGCGTGGCGCTGTTGCCCTTTGACAGCCGACTCTCGCACCGCCTGGCGATGGATCCGGCGCGCCCGGGCGCCGGCGGCCGACTCGCGGCTCGCGTGGCCGCCATTGGCGATCCGGGCAGCGTGGTGGTCGCGGGTGCAACGCTCCTCGCGGGCTACGCCCTTCGTCGGCCGCGAATCGCCGACGTGGGGCGTCACCTGAGTGAGGCGATCATCGTCTCGGGCGCATTGACTGCCGCGAGCAAGGCCCTCGTCGGGCGCGCACGCCCGCGCGTGGTGGGGCTGGACGAACCGTACGCCTTCACGCCGCTGCGCGCCGGCAACGGCCACGTTTCCTATCCGTCGGGGCACACCAGCGCCGCTTTCGCGATGGCCGCCGTGCTGCAGCAGGAACTGGCGCGCTCGACGTTCGCGACACGACATCGCGCGTGGACCCGGTTCGCCACGGGCGGGCTCTATGCCACGGCCGCCGGGGTCGGCGCGGCGCGCGTGGTACAACGCGCCCACTGGTCGAGTGATGTGCTCGCCGGTGCCGGACTCGGGATCGCCAGCGGATGGTGGACGGTGCGCTGGCAGCACGCCCAGGCGCACAACCGCTGAGGCGCGCTACTCCTTCAGCGCGAAGAGATCGATCTGCGGCGGCTGCGTCGGCAATCCGAGCTGCCGCAGCGCGTGCACGGTCCATCCGTCGCGATCCGACGGATCGAGATGATGGATATCCACGGCGAACTCGGCGACGAGCTCGTCGATGATGTGGTCGATCTCCTGCTGGAACGTGGGGCTCACGGCGCGCTTGCCGTCGAACGTGGGGGCACCCAGCACCGGCACCTTGAAGAGCGCCTGATACCCGCGCACCCAGTCGCGCACGAGTGGTTCGAGCTCGGTCCGTCGCCCGACCTTCGCGACGAGATAGGCATAGTTGTCGAGCACCGAGCGGTCACACACCACGACCTCATAGAGCGCACTCGCCTCGATCTCCTCGGCGATCTGTGTGTGCAGGATCCACGCTTGCGCGTCCAGCGTGGTCTCCTCGTTGATGGGGAGGGGGCAGCGGCGCGCCACCTCCTTCACGATGTCCACGCCGAGGTCGAGGCGCTTGAGTTGCGCGGCGAGGTCGAAGCAGAGCGTGGTCTTGCCGACGCCGTGCGTACCGACGAACGCCAGCTTGAGCCGGCGGCGGCCGAAGGTGTCGAGAGGAAGCAGCAGGGAAGCAGTCACGCAGCAAATATGGGAGGCCGCCCGGTGCCGAGGCGACCTCCCAGCCGCGTGCCATGCTACGGACGGCCCGTGGACTTGTCGGTGGCGGTATCGTCGTCGTCGGCGAGCTTCTGACGGAGCTTGCCCATGCCCTCCTTCATGCGACCGCGCAGCTCTTCTCCCTTGCCGCGCAGCTGTTCATCGGTTTCGCCGGAGAGACCGCCGAGCGCCTGACGGGCGCGTCCCTTCACCTGGTCGACCATGCCTTCGAGGCGCTGCTTGGCGCCGCGTTCCTGTTCGTCGTGCTTGGACATCCGTTCCTCCTGGAAAGCGGAGCCACGGCGGCTCCGTCGGCCCGGAGATCGGGCAGGAATCGGGCCGCGCCGCGCCCCGGGGAGCGCCGCGGCGCACGAACGGCCAGATTGCAGGGCATGAAGGCCGCCATTCTGCGCGCGATGGGACTCCCGCGCCCGTACGCTGATTCCCGTCCCCTGGCGGTGGAATCAGTGCTGCTCGCCCCGCCTGGTCCCCATGATGTGCGCGTTCGCGTCGCCGCCGCGGGGCTTTGTCACTCGGATCTCAGCGTGGTGGAGGGCAATCGACCACGACCATTGCCCATGGTACTCGGCCATGAAGCGGCCGGCGAAGTGGTCGAAGTGGGTCGCGAGGTAACCGACATCCGTGTCGGTGATCACGTGGTGTTCGCGTTCGTGCCGCAGTGCGGGCACTGCCTGCCATGCATGACCGGGCGGCCCGCGCTCTGTGAGCCCGGGGCGGCAGCGAATGCGGCCGGTGTGCTGCTCGACGGTTCGACGCGCCTGTCCGACATGCACGATGAGCCGTTGCATCATCATCTCGGCGTCTCCGGATTCGCGCAGTATGTCGTCGCGTCGCGCCGCAGCGTGGTCCGCATCGACCGCACGTTGCCCTTCTCCATCGCGGCGCTTTTTGGCTGTGCCGTGCTCACCGGGGTGGGGGCCATCGCGAACACCGCGCAGGTTCGACTTGGCGAGCGCGTGCTCATCGCCGGCCTCGGCGGCATCGGATTTTCAGCGCTGCTGGGCGCGCTCGCCGCAGGAGCAAGTCAGGTGGTGGTGGCCGATATCCACGATGACAAACTGGAGCAGGCGCGCGCACTCGGTGCGCATCTCACGGTGAACTCGAGCGCCGCCCACGCCGCCGAGCAGGTTCGCGACCTCACCCACGGTGGGGCCGACGTGGCGCTCGAGTGTGCCGGCGTGGTGGAGGCGCTGGCATTCACCTACGCGGCCACCCGACGCGGTGGGCGAACGGTGACGGTGGGCCTGCCGCACCCCTCCAAGCGACTCGATCTGGCCCCGGTGCAGTTGGTGGCGGAGGAACGGTCCCTGCACGGCTCGTATCTCGGTGGCTGCGTGCCGATGCGGGACATTCCCGCGTACATCGCGCTCTACCAGACGGGGCGGCTGCCGGTGGATCGGTTGTTGACGCACACCATGTCGCTCGACGAGATCAACGACGGCTTCGATCGCATGGCGCGCGGTGAAGCGATTCGCCAAGTGGTTCTCCCCTGAGGTGCTGAGATGACGTTTCCGACCGATCGCACGCTGCTGGCCGGCGCGTGGATCACTGCTGACAACGCCGCCACCTTCGCGGTACACAGTCCGGCGACGGGTGCGCTGCTCGCGCATGTTCCCGACTGTGGTGTGGCCGAGACCGACCGGGCGATCGAGGCGGCGCACCTCGCGTGGCCGGCATGGCGTGATCGGACGGCCAAGGAGCGCGCGGCGGTCTTGCGCCGCTGGTTCACGCTCATCATGGAGCACCGCACCGCGCTTGCGACGCTCATGTCGCAGGAATCGGGCAAGGTGATCAGCGAGAGCCTGGGCGAGGTGACGTACGGCGCCAGCTTCGTCGAATGGTTCGCGGAGGAAGCCAAGCGCCAGTACGGCGACGTGATTCCCTCGCACGCGCGTGACAAGCGCCTGGTGGTGTTGCGCCAGTCGGTGGGGGTCGCGGCGGCCATCACGCCGTGGAACTTCCCGCTCGCGATGATCACCCGCAAAGTGGCACCGGCGCTCGCGGCCGGGTGTCCGGTGATCATCAAGCCGCCGGCTGAAACACCGCTGACGGCGCTGGCGCTCGCGCAGCTCGCCGAGGAAGCGGGATTTCCCCCGGGCGTGTACAGCACGGTGACCACCACGCAGGCCAGCGCCGTCGGGCAGGCGCTCTGCGCCAATCCCAAGGTGCGCAAGCTGTCGTTCACCGGGTCCACGGCGGTCGGGAAGACGCTCATGGCCCAGTGTGCGCCCACGCTCACCAAGCTGTCGCTGGAGCTGGGCGGCAACGCGCCGTTTCTCGTGTTCGACGATGCCGATCTCGACGCCGCCGTGCAGGGGGCGCTCGTGGCCAAGTACCGGCACAACGGCCAGACCTGCGTGTGCGTGAATCGCGTCTACGTACAGGACGGCGTCCATGACGCCTTCGTCGAGCGGTTCACCCGCGCGGTGGACGGGCTGCGCACCGGCGATGTGCTCGATCCCACCGTGCAGGTCGGGCCCCTCATCACCGACCGCGCCGTGGCGAAGGTGGAGGCGTTCGTTGCGGACGCGATCGGGCATGGCGCGGTTGTCACCACCGGTGGCCGGCGACTGGACGGACGGTTCTTTGCTCCGACCGTGCTGGCCAATGCCTCGTCGGCGATGCGCGTCGCGCAGGAGGAGATCTTCGGCCCGGTGGCGCCGATCTTCCGATTCACGACCGAAGCCGAAGCCATCGCGCTCGCCAATGCCACCGCGTATGGGCTCGCGGCCTATTTCTACAGCCGGGATGTCGGTCGCTGCTGGCGGGTTGCCGAAGCGCTGGAATACGGCATGGTCGGGATCAACGAAGGGTTGATCTCGACCGAGCTCGCGCCCTTCGGGGGCATCAAGGAGTCGGGGATGGGTCGTGAGGGCTCAAAATACGGGCTCGAGGCCTACACCGAACTCAAGTACCTCTGCTACGGCGGCCTCTGAGTGGTGTTGGACGGTTCGGTTCCCCTGCAACTCGACGCGACCGCGCGGCGACTGTCGCTCGATCCGCGTGATCCGCGCTTCTACCGTGACCCGTACGATGTCTACGCGCGGATTCTTGCGGAGTGCCCGGTCGTGTTCTGGGAGCAGATCGGCTGCTGGTGCTTCTTTGGCGACCGTGAGGTGAACACGATTCTGCGCGACCGCCGCTTTGGACGCGACGTGTTGCACGTGACCACCCGCGAGGCACTCGGCTGGCCGGAGCCCGCTGCGCATACGCGGGACTTCGATGCCATCGACGGCAACTCGCTGCTCGAGCGCGAGGCGCCCTTTCACACGCGCATTCGCCGGCTGGTGAGCAAGGCATTCGTGTCGCGTCGTGTCGAAGCGCTCAAGCCGGCGATCGCCGCGCTGGCCAATGAACTCGTCGATGCGTTCCCCTCCGGTCCGTTCAACATCATCGACGCGTTCGCGGGGCCCATTCCCGCCCGCATGATCGCCCGGATCATGGGGGTCCCCGAGTCCACGGTGCCGCAGCTGGTGGATTGGTCGCACCGGATGATCACGATGTACGGGGTCGCGCGCACGCACGAGACCGAAGTGGACGCCAACGCCGCGGCCGCCGAGTTTGCCGCCTTCCTGCGCGAGACCATCCGCGAGCGGCGCGACACGCCGGCGGATGATCTGCTCACCATTCTCATCGAAGCCGAAGCGCTCGAGTTGATGAGTGAGCCGGAGATCGTCTCGACGGCGATCCTGCTGCTGAACGCCGGGCACGAGGCGTCGGTGCACGCGCTGGGCAACGCCATCCGGCTCCTGCTCGAGCGCACCACGCAGCCGGCGCAGTATCTCGCGGATGACTGGAGCGCGGGGCAGCTGGTCGAGGAGGCGCTGCGCCATGCACCACCGCTCCATCTCTTCAAGCGTTTCGTGCTGGAAGATCTCGAGGTGGCCGGCGTGTCCTTCACGACGGGCGAGCAGGTCGCCCTGATCTACGGGGCAACCGGGCGGGATCCCAAGGCGAATGCCCAACCGGAGCAGTTCGACCCGGCGCGCATGCGCGCCACGCATACGAGCTTCGGGGCCGGGGTGCATTTTTGTGTGGGCGCACCGCTGGCGCGTCTCGAGCTGGCCACCGCGCTCCGGGTGCTCTTCACCCGCTGCCCGGAGCTGCGTCTCGTCGAACCCCCGGTGGTCAAGGACAGCTGGCATTTTCACGGCCTCGATCAGCTGATCGTCGAATTCACACCGCTCTCCTGAGTCCCCCTTCCGACCATGGTTTCCCGCATTCGTCGTCTCCCCGTTGCGTCGGCGCTCGTTGGCGTGCTCCTGCCGGCGATCATGCCGGCGTTGCTGCCAGCTCAGGATCGCTCGCAGTCACGATCGATGGTGCAGTCCAGGCTGGGGATCGTGGCCAGCGAGAGCGTGCTCGCGTCTCAGGTGGGGGCCCGGATTCTCGAGATGGGTGGCAATGCGGTCGACGCGGCCATCGCCACGAATGCGATGATGGGGCTGGTCGCGCCGATGAATGACGGGATCGGCGGTGATCTGTTCGCGATCGTCTATGAAGCCAGGACGGGGAAGCTGTACGGCCTGAACGCGTCCGGCTGGGCACCCAAGGGGCTCACGGCCGCGTATCTCCGCAGCAAGGGGCTCACAGAGATGCCCGCGCGCGGCATCAACACGGTCACGGTTCCGGGCGCCGTGAAGGGGTGGGGGGCGCTGCACGGCAAGTTCGGAAAGCTGCCCCTCGCGCAGATCCTCGCGCCGGTGATTCAGCACGCCGAGCAGGGCTTCCCGGTGGGGGAGGTGGTGAGCGTCTACTGGAAAGACAGTGAACGGATCCTGTCGGAGGATGCGCTCACCGCGAAGCCGTTTCTGCCGAACGGCCGCGCACCGCAGGTCGGTGAGCTCTTCAGGAACCCCGAACTCGCGTGGAGCTATCGACAGATCGCCGCGCAGGGCGCCAAGGCGTTCTACACCGGCCCGATCGCGCAGAAGCTGCTCGCGAGTACGAAGCGATACGGCGGCACGATGACGGCTGCGGATCTGGCCGACTACGATGTGGAGTGGGTGGAGCCGATCAGCACGACGTATCGTGGCTGGACCGTCTACGAACTGCCGCCAAACGGGCAGGGGATCGCGGCGCTCGAGATGCTGAACATCATGGAGACCTTTCCCATGAGCACCCTCGGGCACAATTCAGTGGCGAGCCTGCATCGCCTGATCGAGGCGAAGAAGCTGGCGTACGCCGACATGCAGCGCTACGACGCGGATCCGCGCTTTGCGAAGGTACCGGTGGAGGCAATGCGCTCGAAGGCGTATGCCGCGGGGCGGGCGTCACTCATCGCGACCGACAAGGCCAGCTGCACGGTGCCGGCCGGTACACCCAGTGGGACGGACAACGGCACGACGTATCTGAGCGTGGTGGACCGGGAGGGGAACATCATCTCCTTCATCCAGAGCAACTACAGCACCGTGGGATTCGGCGCCGGCCTCGTGGCTGACGGTGCCGGATTCGTGTGGCACAATCGTGGTGGCGGCTTCACGCTCGATGCCTCGAGCCCCAACGTGCTCGAAGGGCGCAAGCGCCCGCTGCACACGATCATCCCGGCGTTCATGGAGCAGGGCGATCTCAAGATCGCCTTCGGTATCATGGGGGGCTGGAATCAGGCGCAGGCGCATGCGCAGTTCGTGTCGAACATCGTCGATCACGGTCTGAACATTCAGGGGGCGCTGGATGCGCCCCGGTTCTCCAAGGAGACATTCCCGGGGTGCGACGTGAATTTCGAGTCCCGCATTCCGAAGGCGGTGCGGGATTCGTTGGCGGCGATGGGGCACCAGATCGTGATGCGCGGGGACTTCTCGAGCACCCGCATGGGCGCTGGGCAGGCCGTCATGCGCAACATGAGCACGAAGCTCAATGCGGGGGCCTCGGACCCCCGGAAGGACGGGGCCGCGATTGCCGAGCTGCCAGCGGCCTCCCGGTCCGTCCCCCGGTCCGGTGGCGCCAAGAGTCCAGCCCAACGGTCCCGGACCGGGGGCGGTAGATGATAGGCGAGCCTGTTGATCCGCGTGGCGGGCTCGTGCAGAGCAGATTTGTGAGGAGGCGGATGATCGTGGTGGCGGTCGCGCTTGGGTGAGCCCATGGCTGGGGCCGCTCACGACGATGAGCTGGCCCGACGCCGGGAAGCGGCGCTCGTGGCTCGCGCGGCCGGCGGGGAGATGGAGGCGTTCGACGCCCTCCTTTCGCCGCTGCTGCCGCGTGCCGCTTCGCTCGCCCGTCGCCTGATGGATCACGCGGAAGATGCCGAAGATCTCGTGCAGGAGGCTTGCCTGCGCGCGCTCGAACGCATCGATCAGCACGATCAGCAGCGTGCGTTCGCGCCGTGGTTCTTTCGGATTCTCGTGAACCTTGGCCTGAATGCGCAGCGGGTGCGGAAAGTGCGCCGAACCGAAGAACTCACGGACTTCGAGGCGGCGGACGGTGCGACACCCGATGTGGAAGTGGAGCAGCGCGAAACACGGCGACGGTTTTCCGAAGCCGTCGCCGGGCTGCCGCCACGCCAGCGGCAGATCGTGATGTGGCACGAAGTGGATGGTTGGACCGCCCCGCAGATCGCCGAGGCGCTGTCGCTGTCACAGGCGACCGTGCGTTGGCATCTGCACGAAGCCCGACGCACTCTGCGGCGCGCTTTGGGTGTGCTGCGGGACTCAGAACCGGACGCGGCCAGGGAGGCTGGCGCGACATGACTCAGCGGACTGAAGACGATCTCACCCCCGATCCCCGGCTGCGCGCGGCGCTGCAGGCGGTCGATCGCGCCCCGACGCTCGACGTCGCGGCGCTGCGTACGCGCATGCTGGCGGCCGCCGCGCCGCAGCTCGCCGCCCGTCGACAGGCCCCCTCGTGGTGGGATGTGACCAGCCGCGCCGGTCGCTTCCTGATCCCAATGGGGCTCGCGGCCGCGGCCGTTGCGCTGTTGCTGCTGCGCCAGCCGCCGGTTCCCGGTGGACCGGCCGCCGTCATCGCGGCCACGGAGACGGCCAACTCGCTGGCCATCGAGACGCCGGATGATATCGAGGCCATGAGTCAGCTCTCCGCACAGCAGAACATGCCGAGCGACGCGGAGAGCTGGTTGCTGGGAGAGCAGGGTCGATGATCGGTGCGTCGCAGCGCACAGCGATGCTGGTGATCGGGACGGCGCTGGTCGCCGGTCTGGTTGGCGGCGCGGCATTCGATCGCTATGTGCTGCTCCCGAAGCGCGTCGAGGCGTTTCGCCAGCAACGGAACGCTCGGCCCTCGCCGGCCGAAATGCAGCAGCGGTTCCTCGATCGCATGACGAAGGATCTCGGTCTCTCGGACGCGCAGCGAACCGGCATGGCCGCCATCTATACGCGACAGGGGGCGGCCATGGATTCGCTGCAGCGGCTCATGCGGCCGGTGTACGACTCCGTGTACAAGGCCGGTCGCGCCGAGGTCGACTCGTTGCTGAGTCCCGAGCAGCGCACGAAACTGGCGGAGTTGCGAAAGCAGCGGCGCGGCCGCGGCGGACCCGGCGGGCCGGGGGGGTCCGGCGGCCCGCGCGGTGGAGATACGACGCGGCGCTAGCTTAGGACGCATGTCCCCAATCCGCGCTGCTGTCATTCAGGACGCTCCCGTCGCGTTCGATCTCGCCGCCACGCTCGAGAAGGTGCGCACGCTGACCGCCGAGGCAGCGGGGCAGGGCGCACAGATCGTGGTGTTCCCCGAGGCCTTTGTGTCGGCCTACCCCAAGGGGATCACCTTCGGCGCGCACGTCGGCAGCCGCACGGCGGAGGGGCGCGAGTGGTATCGCCGCTATTGGGCGAGCAGCCTCGCGTTGGACAGCGCGGAATGCGCGATGCTCGGCGACCTTGCCAGGACGCACGCGATCGAGCTCGTGATTGGCGTCATTGAGCGCGACGGCGGCACGCTGTACTGCACCGTGCTCTTTTTCGCGCCCGACGGCGCGTTGCGCGGAAAGCACCGAAAGCTGATGCCCACCGCCATGGAACGCCTGGTGTGGGGCTTTGGGGACGGCTCCACCATGCCCGTGTTCGACACCCCGTTGGGACGTGTGGGGGCGGTGATCTGCTGGGAGAACTACATGCCGCTGCTGCGCACGGCGATGTACGGCCAGCAGGTGCAGCTCTATTGCGCGCCGACGGTGGACGATCGCGAGGTGTGGCACGCGACCATGCGCCACATCGCGGTGGAGGGGCGCTGCTTCGTGCTCAACGCCTGTCAGTACGCCGTGCGAGGCGACTATCCGGCCGACTACGTGCCGATGCAGGGCGACGCGCCGGAGACGGTCCTGATTCGCGGCGGCAGCTGCATCGTGTCGCCGTTCGGCGAGGTGCTCGCCGGGCCGGTGTACGGAGCGCGGGCAATGCTGATCGCGGATATCGATCTCGACGAGATCGCGCGTGGCAAGTACGACCTCGATGTCGTGGGCCACTATGCGCGGCCGGATGTGTTCCGGCTTTCGGTCGATGTGGGGGCGAAGCCGCCGGTGGCGTTTGCTGAACCGGGATCCTGAACAGCC
>JBDHVK010000026.1:0-32220 GCA_039809645.1 Gemmatimonas sp. | reverse complement strand
CGTCGTGCAGCGCGATCCGCGCGAGGTGCTCGAGAAGCTCATCCGCTGGGAGCCCCTCGGGAAGATCCGCTTCATCGCCGCGGTGAGCGATGACGTGATGCTGGACGATGACTCGAGTCTGTTGTGGGGCGTCTTCAATCGCTTCGACCCGGCACGCGACATGATCTTCGGGTCGCAGTCGTTCATCGGGGCCAAGCCGGTGTACGATGGCCGCATTGGCATCGACGCGACCATGAAGGATGGCTACCCGCTTCCCGTCACGATGCCGCAGCCGGTGATCGATCTCGTCGACCGTCGCTGGAAGGAATACGGGTTGTGAGAAGTTCGCACCCGCGCGTGCCGCGCAGCGGTATCCCGATGGACGGGCAGGTGATCGCCGGCGAGCATGTCGTCGTGCGATTCCTGAATCTCGTGAAGTTTCCGCACACCCTCTTTGCGCTGCCCTTTGCGCTCGTGGGGGTCGTGGCCGCGTCGTGGCAGGCGCCGGTGACGGCGCGTTTGGTGGCGCTGGTGGTGCTGGCGTTCACGTCGGCGCGATGGGCGGCGCTCGCCTTCAACATGATTGCCGATCTGCGCTTCGATCGCGCCAATCCGCGAAATGCCAAGCGCGAGCTCGCGCGCGGCGCGCTCACGGTCAGTCAAGCGTGGGCGTCCATCGCGATCGCCGCGATGCTGTTCTTCTGGAGCGCGTGGGAGATCAACCCGCTTTGCTTTGCGTTGAGTCCCGTCGCGTTCGCGTGGATCCTGGGCTACAGCCTGGCCAAGCGCTGGTTCGACTTCACGCAGCTCTGGCTGGGATTGAGTCTCGCAATCGCACCGGTCGGCGCGTATCTGGCCATCGTGGGCGCGTGGAGCACGCCGTGGTGGGTGCTGTGCGCCATCGGACTTGCCGTGACGGCGTGGGTCGCGGGCTTCGACATCTTCCACGCGCTCCCCGACGAGGAGTTCGACAAGGCGCATCGCCTGCACAGCACGGTGACGCGCCTTGGCAGGCGCAATGCGCTGCGCCTCGCGCGGGTGCTGCACGGCGCCACGATTCCACTGCTCGCGGTATTCGGCTGGGGCGCGGGCTTTGGTTCGTGGTACTTCGGTGGGGTGACGATCGCCGCGGTGCTTCTCGCGTGGGAGCACCGGCTCGTTCGGCATGACGACCTGTCGAAGATCGGACCGGCGTTCTTTCAGTGGAACGCGATTCTCTCGGCGACGGTGTTTGTCAGTGCGTTGGCGGACCGCTTGTTCTAGGCGGTCGAGTCGTCAACTGATTACCACGGACACTCTGGAGGTCGCGGACACGGCCACGGAGACAGCACAACAAGAATGCAGTCTCCGTGGCCGTGTCCATTCGTGTCCGGTGTGTCCGTGGTAGTCAGTTCAACGAGGCCTAAGCCACCGCCGGCGCCAGCTGCGCCGCGTCGTACAACTGCAGCAGGCGCGTGATGCGGTTGTTCGCGTGCTCGATTACGGTGATCCCCTTCCAAGTGACGTCGTGACCACCGACCATGCCGCGGCTCGTCCACTGCAACGTGGCCACACCGGGCGCTTCGGTCACGCCATCGACGGTGGTGGTGACGGTGGGGAACGCGAGGCGATAGTCGTTCCAGAAGCGCCGCGCGCCGTCGATGCCGTGCTCGGGTGTGGGCGAACGCGGGCTGCTGAGTGTGGCGGTGCCTTCGAACAGCGACACGATCCAGTCCACCGTGCCGTCGGTCTCGAGGCTCCGCAGCGCATTGCGATACGCCTCTACGATGGTGGCGTGCGGGGCCGAACGCGTCCGCACCATGTCGGGGCGATTCTGCTCCACGAACTCCATCACCTTCCGCGCGGCCGCTTCGATCGGGTTGGCGACAAACGTGTGCAGTGCTTCGGCCGCGGCACCGACCGAGCCGGCGAGCGACTGCTCGCCGAAGCCGGCCGCGCGCAGCTGCTCGCTGATCCACGCATAGTGGCGCGCTTCATCATCAGTCGCGCCCTGCACGATGGGCGCGACATCGGCGGGCCAGCTCTTGCCGGCGAAGCGCGTGTACTTCTCTCGCACCTGTCCCTCAACCACGCGCAGCGAGAGCAGTACCGTGGCGTCCTTGCGGGTCGCGAGACCGATCGCACCACCCATGGCCTGGACGGCAATCTTGAAGGGACCAGTGATGTGGGGCAGCTCGATCGCCATCGCGCCGCGACCGCGGACCACTTCGGCGAGCGCCTCGGCACGGCGCTGATGCTCCGCGCGGAAGCCGGCGAGCGTTTCGCGTACCGTTGCATCCTGCACGCTGTTGAGGGCGACAGTGTAGGTCTCCACCGCGTCGCGATCCAGCTGGATCAGGTCGTTCAGGTCAGCAATCAGCGAAGCGCCGTCGGCGCGCCACGAATTCGGCATAACTCCTCTCCCCTCAGGATGGTCGGAGCGAAATATTGGGAGGCGTACGACGGGAGGCCATCCACCTTTTCCGGACGTACGACAATTCGCACCTTGAGGTGAGAACATGAGCGGCGGGCATTGGTCACGGTATGCGCAGCTGGTGCAGTTGGCGTTGCGGCATGGACGCCGCGATCTGCTGGCGCATGCGCAGGCCACCGATCTGCTGAGCCGCGACTTCCCCGACGAGCCACCCACCGCGGAGGAAGAGGCGCGGGCGGAAGCGCTGGCGCATGAGCTCGAGCGGCTGGGCCCCACCTTTGTGAAGTTCGGGCAGCTGCTGTCGACGCGAGCCGACCTGCTGCCACCGGTGTATCTCGCCGCCCTCGAGCGTTTGCAGGATCAGGTCGCGCCATTTCCATTCGCTGAGGTGCGCGCGACGGTGGAGAAGGAACTCGGGCGTCCGCTCAGCGAAGCGTACCAGTGGTTCGAGGAGACGCCGGTCGCCGCGGCGAGTCTGGGGCAGGTGCATCGCGCCGCGCTCACGGATGGGCGCGCCGTGGCCGTGAAGGTGCTGCGCCCCGGCATTCGCGAACGCATCAAGGGCGATATCGCCGCCATGCAGAAACTGCTGCGCTGGGCGCAGCGGCTCAGTGAGACGGCCTATCGCTTCGATCTCCTTTCGGCGGTGGACGAATTCCGGCGGGTCGTCGGACGTGAGCTCGACTATCGCGCCGAAGCCGTCTTTCTGGATCGACTCGGCACGAATCTGCGCGAGTATCCGAGTCTGTCGGTGCCGCAGCCCGTCATGTCGCACACGCGCTCGCGCGTGCTGACGATGGAATGGATGGAAGGGCGGAAGGTGACGGAAGTTCCGCTGGATGAGCTCGTCGCGATGAATGGTGCGCAGCTCGCCCAGGACCTTTTCCGGGCCTACCTGAAGCAGATCCTGGTGGACGGCTTCTACCACGCCGATCCCCACCCGGGGAACGTGTTGCTGATGCCCGATGGTCGGCTGGCGCTGCTCGATGTCGGCATGGTCGCGATGGTGCCGGAGATGTTCCGCGATCGCCTGCTCCGGCTGCTCGTCGCGCTGGCGGAGGGGAAGGGCGATGTCGTCGCCGACGTGTCCATCGAAGTCGGCGAACTGACGGAGCTGTTCGACGAGCGGAAGTTCCGGCGACTGATTCGCGATGTGGTGGCCAACTACACCGCCACGCCCGCGGCGAGCGTGAAGGGAGGCATGCTCTTCTTTGTGCTCGGACGGGCGGCTGCCGATGCCGGCTTGCGCATGCCTCCCGAATTTGCACTCTTCGGAAAGACGCTCATGAACCTCGAGCACGTCGGCATGACGTTGGACCCCCAGTTCGATCCGAACGACGCGGTGCAACGATATGCCAACGACATCTTCACCGAGCATCTCCGTCAGGGATTCTCCGCTCGCGCGATGCTGAGCACGGTGGCAGATCTGGATTCGCTCCGGCGGCAGCTGCCGTCGAAGCTGCAGCGGCTATTGGACCAGTCGGAAGACGGCATTCCGGTGCGCATTCGCATCGCCGAGACCGACCGGTTCATTCGTGGCATCGACCGCATCGCCAACCGCATCACCGTGGGGCTGCTCGTCGCCGCCCTGATCGTGTCGGGGACGATGTGGGTGAACTACTCGGGCTTCACGCTGTTCGGATTCCCCGGCATGGTGGTGGTGGGCTACGCGCTGGCTGCCGGTGGGGCGCTGGTGCTGATCCGCAACGTGATGACAAGTAACGACTGACTTATCGCAGCACTCAACTCTTCCGGAGCAGCCATGTGGGCACGTGAGCAGATTGTCGAGGCGATTCTCGAGAGCGGACCGTTCATCGGGGAGCGCAAGTACGTGGAGCGAGGCGGCTACACCGTCTCGCGCGAGCCTCGCCTGTTCAAGGTGCTGCACGACAACAACCTCGTGCGTGTGGTCTTCCCGACCGATTGCCACGAGGTGACCGAGGGCGCGGTGCTCTGCATCACGACGCTCTTCGACATGGCCAAGGGCGAGAACATCTACGGCCACATCATCTGCGCCGGCCCCGGTGTGAACACGCTGCTCAAGGCCAAGGACAACCCGATGCCGCCCGCGCCGCCGCAGGCGCCGCCCGAGGGCGAGCGGCAGGTGCGTCGCTTCGTCGCCTGGAAGGAGGCGAGCTGGGTCAAGTTCCTCAACGACGAACTCGACTACGGCAGTGAAGTCGCTGGGCAGGTGTGGATGGCGAACTTCTGGAAGGCACTCGATCGCATGTTCGGCTACGGCTACCTGATCAACTACGATCCGGATGCGGTGATCGCCGAGGCGATGAAGCAGGTGACCATCACGCGCTGAGCGAGGTGGCCGGTCGCTAACCCTTGAGCATCCACCCAAGGGCAAAGCCGACCGCGGCGGCAGCGATGGCCACGCCGGCAAGCGTTGGCGTTGAATGTCCACTCATGACCGGTGCCACAGGCATCGACGTCGTGAGTGGACTCATCGTTTCGCCGATCGTGCGCGGCGCGAGCGCGTGCACGAAGTCATCAGCGCTGGCGTAGCGATCGTCGGGAGAGCGACTGAGTGCCTTGTGGATCACCGCCGACACGCGATCGGGCACACTCGGCCGCACGGTGGTCACCATGCGCGCTTCGGTGGTCATCACCTTGGCGATGACCGCCTGCGCCGTCGGACCGGCATGTGGAACCTCGCCGGCGAGCATCTCGAAGAGCAGCGTGCCGAGGGCGTAGATGTCGGCCCGACCGTCGATCTCCCTCTCACCGGCGGCCTGCTCGGGACTCATGTACTGCGGCGTGCCGATCGACATGCCGGTGTGCGTGAGCCGCGTGCCACCCGCGTTGCGCAGCGCGAGCGCGATACCGAAGTCCACCACGATCGGTTGCCCGTGCTGCAGGATGATGTTCTCGGGCTTGAGGTCACGGTGAATGACGCCGCGCGCATGCGCGTAGGCGAGCGCGTTCGCAATGCCGATGGCGATGCGCACCGACTCGTCTACACTGAGCGGTCCTTCGCGCTGGAGTCGCGCCCGCAACGTCTCGCCCTCGAGCAGCGGCATGACGTAGTAGAGCAACCCGTTCGCTTCGCCGCTGTCGATGAGCGTGAGCAGGTTCGGGTGCTGCAGCGTGGCGGTGACCTTGATCTCGGTGAGAAACCGCTCGGCGCCAAGCATCGCCCCCAGCTCCGGGTTCAGAACCTTGAGCGCGACATCGCGGTCATGCTTGAGATCGCGCGCCCGATACACCGTGGCCATGCCGCCCTTGCCGATATGTCCCTCGACGAGGTAGCGACCGGCGAGCGCGGTACCAAGTTCGGCGGTGTAGTGGCGGGGCATGACGTCTCAGGATGCGGTGGGACGCGGAATCATAGTCGTCGCCGACGGGGCGGCGCCAATGGTCGCCGTGGACGCGCTGGGATGGCAGCGTCCTTGCTGTCGCGGCGCCGCATGACACCCATCGACTTGCTTGGCGTGGCGGCAAAGCCCTACGATATCGCCATTGTGGGCGGAGGACCGGCAGGGCTGTCCGCGGCGATCTGGGCCGGGCGCTACGGCCGCCAGGTGGTGCTGGTGGATCGCGGCGACCCGCGGAACTGGGCCACCCGTGGCGTGAACGGCTATCTGGGGCTTGCAGGCGTGCGGCCGAGCTCGCTGCGCGAGGCGGGACGCGTCGAAGCGGCCAGCCATGATGTACTGCTGGCCGATGCCGAGGTGCTCCGCGTGGAACGGTGCACGCATCCCCTGCGCGACAACTGCTTTGCCTTGCATGTGGCGGGCGGCGATACGCTCCATGCGCGGCGGGTGCTGCTCGCCTTCGGGCTCAAGGACGTATGGCCCGACATTCCGGGGTTGGAGCGCGTATTCGGCGCCAGCGCGCATGTGTGCCCCGACTGCGATGGTCACGAAGCGCGCGGGCAGCGGATTGCCGTGGTCGGCACCGGCAAGCGAGCGCTGGCCATGGCGCTCGCCCTGCGCACATGGAGTACGTCACTCACCATCGTGACCAACGGACGCCCCGTGCGCCTCTCGGTGGCGGCGCATGAGCGCCTGCGGCAGAACGACATCGCGCTTCGGACGGACGCCATCGATCACGTTGAGGTGGACGGCCGAGCGCTGCAATCGCTGGTCTTTCGCTCTGGTGACACCCTCGTCGTCGACAAGCTCTTCTTCAACGTCGCGCAGCGTCCGGCCGACGATCTCGCCGCGCAATTGGGCTGCGCGCGCGATCGTGGCGGGCACGTCGTCGTGAGCGCACACGGCGCCACGAGCATCTCCGGCGTGTTTGCGGCTGGCGATATCACCCCGGGACCACAACTCGCCATCCGCGCCGCCGCGTCGGGAGCCGTGGCGGCCATGGCGATGCACAAGAGCCTGCTCCCGGTGGAGCGGACCGTAGCCGGGGTGTAGAGGCTAAATCGCATCACAGTATGAGCATAGCGCCTGCCCGCTTGCTGGCGTTTTCTGATAAATCACTGCACTGTGGGGGAGATGGGTCCGCCCGGATCCGTCTTCCCACCGCGACCACCCTCCTGTCGCCCAGCCCACGCGGCCCATGACGTTCCTGAACATCAACCTGATGTGGGCGATCGTGCTGTTCGGCATCCTCCTCTGGACCACGGCCTGCGTGCTGCTCAACGCGGCATTGCGGCGCGGCATGGGGATCATGGGCATGGTGCTCAGCTACAGCACACTCGTGTGGATGCTCATCGACCTCCCATTCAAGGAGGCGGTGGTCACGTGGAGCATCTTCGCCGCGTTCGGTGGCCTGCTCACCGTGGTCTACGAGCTGTGGGCGCGCCGGAAGTACGCCGGCACCGATCGCCGCGCGCGGCGCCTGGTGCGCATCGAAGGCGCGTTCCTGTGGCCGGCCATGATTCCCGATGCGGTGGGGCTCATGCTCAATGATGCGGGGATCATTCCGGCCGACGAACGCAGTGAGACGCACGAGGAAGATCATCGCCGCATTACCGGCGAGATGCCCGTGCCCGAGTCGCTGCTTCAGACGACCGCGAAGCGTCCGGCGCTGTACGACTTGCGCTGAACTGTCAGCGCGCCGATCGGCGCAGTAGCTTTTCGGCCTCACGGAAATCCACGAGGCTGTCATGCGCCGTTTGCTCGCTCTCTCCGCCACGCTGCTGCTCGCGCCCACGCTCCGAGCGCAGCAGGCGCCGACCTCCGAACTCGCCAAGCTCATCGAGGCCAGGCTGCCGGCGGTGATGCCCAAGGTCGTCGCCTGGCGACGCGATCTGCACGAGCATCCGGAACTGAGCGGACAAGAGGTGCGCACGGCCAGGATCGTTGCCGACCACCTCAAGAGCCTCGGTATCGAGGTGCAGACGCAGATGGGGCTGACCGGCGTGGTCGGTGTGCTCAAGGGCGGCAAGCCTGGCCCCGTCGTGGCGCTGCGCGCCGACATGGACGCGCTCCCGGTGAGCGAGCAGGTCGACCTGCCATTCAAGAGCAAGGCGAAGGCGCAATGGCAGGGGCAGGAGGTGGGGGTGATGCACGCCTGCGGCCATGACAATCACGTCGCGATTCTGATGGGCGTGGCCGAGGTGCTGGCCGGCATGAAGGCGCAGGTGCCGGGCACGGTGAAGTTCCTCTTCCAGCCGGCCGAAGAGGGCATGGGTGGCGCGCAGGCCATGATCGACGCCGGCGCGCTCAAGGAGCCCACGCCGAGCGCGGTGTTCGGCCTGCACGTGTGGCCGCAGAAGGTGGGCTCGCTCAACATCCGCACCGGCCCGCAGATGGCGGCCGGCGGCAATTTCACGATCATCATCAAGGGCAAGCAGACGCACGGCTCGTCGCCGTGGCTTGGCGTGGATCCCATCGTCGTGGCGTCGCAGGTCGTGCTCGGGCTGCAGACGATCGCCAGCCGTCAGGTGGACGTGGCGTACCTGCCGAGCGTGATCACGGTGGGGCAGATCACCGGCGGCAATCGCAGCAACATCATTCCCGACAGTGTGGTGATGGTGGGCACGCTCCGCACGTTCGACGATGCGATGCGCGCCGACATCGCGATGCGCATCAAGCGCACCGCCGAAGACATCGCGCGCTCGGGTGGCGCCACGGCGCAGGTGACGGTGGATCGGGGCGGCCTCGTGCAGGTCAACGACACGGCGCTCACCGAACGCATGATCCCCACCCTCAAGCGCACCGCGGGCTTTGGTGGCTTCAACATGATCGGGCCGATCATGGCGAGCGAAGATTTCCCCGTGTTCGCGAAGAACATTCCGAGCGTGTTCATCTTCCTGGGCGTGACGCCCAAGGACAAGGACCCGAAGAGCGCGGCGCCGAATCACTCGCCGCTGTTCTTTGCCGACGAGGGCGCACTGGAGACGGGTGTGCGCGCGATGGCGAACATGGCGACGGACTATCTCGCGGGTGCCAAGGTGCGGCAGTAGATCCAGCGGCGGATGGGCGGCGTAACAGGGGTGTCGAGCTCTCCTCCCCCGTTCATGTCCAACCCGGAGTGTTTCCCGTGCGTCCGTCCATTCTGGTCCTCGCCGCCTCGCTCACCCTCGCCGCCCCGCTCACCTCGCCGGCCCAGGCGGCCAGGCTCGACGACCCCGTCATTGTCGGCATCTTCGACGCCGCCAACGGCTTCGACATCGCGACCGGCTCCCTCGCCGCCAGGAAGGCATCGAGCGCGTCGGTGAAGGAGTTCGGAGCGATGCTCGCGAAGGATCACACTGGCGTCCGCCAGATGGGGCGCGATCTCGCCAGGAAGCTCATGGTGACGCCGACGCCGGTCGCGAAGGACTTCGCGCTCAAGGTGGGAAACGAGCAGGCGCTCAAGCAGCTGGGTGGTCTGTCTGGCGCGGCGTTCGACCGGGCATTCCTGGAGCATGAGGTGGCGTATCACACCGCGGTGATCGACGCGGTGACGAAGACGCTGCTGCCGGCCATTCAGAATGCCGAGCTGAAGGCGCTCGTGGAGAAGGTGGCGCCGGCGTTCGTCGCGCATCGCGATGCGGCCGCGAACATGCTCAGGACGATGAAAGCGAACTGACGGCAATCGCGCGCGGCGCGCTACTTCCGGCGCGCCGCCTCGGCATCCACGTCGCGCTCCCAGGCATCCAGCTTGAGCTTGAGCGCGCGCACGACCTTGGGCTGCAGTCGCGCCAGGTCGTTTCGTTCCCCCGGATCGCGCCGCACGTCGAAGAGAAACGTGTGGTTGCCCTCGATGACGATCTTCTGATCGCCATCACGCACGGCGCGCATGTCGCGCCTGGCCTGCGTGGAGCGCCAGAAGAGCGTGCGGGATGTCACCGGCGCGCTGGCTTCGAGCACAGGAAAGAGATTCAGCCCATCGAGCTTCGCCTCGGCGGGGATGGTCGCCCCCGTTACCGCCAGCACCGACGCGGTGAGGTCCATCGTGATGCCCACCTGCGGCGTCACGCTGCCCGCCCGAATGTGGCCCGGCCAGCGGACGATCGCCGGCACGCGAATGCCCCCTTCCCAGGTGGTCCACTTCCGATTGAAGAGCGGCGTGTTGTCCGAGAGCCATTCGCCACCGTTGTCATTCGTGAAGATCACGATGGTGTTGCGCGTGAGCCCGTGCTGCTCGAGCGACGCCAGCACGCGGCCGACCTGCGTGTCGAGTGCCTCCATCATGCTCACGTAGTCGGCACGTGAGCTCGCGAGTGAGTCGGCGGGCTTGAGAAAGCGCGCGTTGCCGACCGCCTTGCTGGGTGTGTCGGGACGCTGAAAGGGCCAGTGCGGTGCGTTGAACGCCACATCGATGAAGAACGGGGTCTTCGCGTGCTGGGCGATGAAGGCGATGGCCCGGTCGGCGATGAGATTCGTGCTGTAGCCCTCCAGCTCGACCCGGGCGTCATTCTCCCAGAGATCGGGCGTGCCACGGCTGTCATTGTGGTGCCAGTAGTCGTGGTAGCCGCTCTTGAGTCCGAAGAAGTAGTCGAAGCCGTGCGCGAGCGGGCTTTGGGTGGCGGCATACCCCAGGTGCCATTTGCCGACGAGCGCGGTGGCGTAGCCAGTCGCCTTGAGGAGGCGCGGCAGCGAGAATGGCGACGCCTCGAGCCCGCGCTCGCCGGCGTCGGGGGTGGCACCGTCGGCGGAGAGGGGCTGCTCCACGCCGTAGCGCTGCTGGTAGCGCCCGGTGATGAGTCCCGCACGCGTGGGTGAGCAGGTCGTCGCGTTGGCGTAGAAGTCGGTGAAGCGCACGCCTTCACGCGCGAGGCGATCGATGTTGGGCGTGCGGATGTCTTTCGCGCCGTAGACGCCGAGGTCGGCGTAGCCCATGTCGTCGGTGATGATGAGGACGACGTTGGGACGCGCGGCAGGAACCTGAGCGGTGAGTGGTGCGACGAGCAACGTCGCGAGCGTGGCAGCGAGGAGTCTCAGCATGCTCGATCTTATCGCCTATATTCGCGACATGCAGACTTCCCGCCTGGCCTTCGCTGCTGCGGCCCTCTTGGCCGTCGCTCCCTCGCTCACGCGCGCACAGTCGGCTGACGAAAAGGCCGTCATTGCGGTCGCCGACTCGGCGCTGGCCGCCATCACCCGTGGCGACGCCACGGGATTCACGGATCTCATGGTGCCCGAGGCCGTGCTCTATCCCACGAGCACGCGTGAGGGCGTGTCGATCTACCGCGCTCGCTCGCGCGAGGCGCAACGCACGTCGCCCATCACCGGCGTCGTGGAGCGTGGCTTTTCGCCGAAGGCCCTGGTGAGCGGCGCCGTGGCGATGGTGTGGTTCCCGTACGACCTGTACGTGAACGGCGCGTGGTCACACTGCGGCGCCGATGTGTTCACGTTGGTGAAGGCGTCGGGCGCGTGGCGCATCGCCTCCATGGCGTGGAGCGCCGAGCAGCCGCCGGTATGCGAGAAGCATCCGGCGGGGCCACCGAAGAAGTGACCAGACGATCAAGGGGTCAGAGCTGTTGAAATCAACAACTCTGACCCCTTGATCGGGTTACTTGGAGACCTTGGCGTCTTCGATGATGAGTGCGTAGCTGTAACCGGCGCCGAAATCCTTGTTCTGCCGAACGGTGCCGCGAATGGTGATGGTCGCGCCCATGGCGACCTCATCGGCGGTGGTGACGGTGATGTCGTGCGTGTTCTGCGCCGCGGCGCCACTGCCATCCTGCAGATGGATCCAGTTCTTGCCCATCACCTGCGGGTTGTACTTCACGACCACACCACGGATGGTCACCGTCTTGCCGTCGAGCGCGCCCTTCTGCGCCCACAGCTCACCAATCGTCCGGGCGTCGGCGCCGCTGGCCTTGTCGATCTTGCCGACCTTGGCGTCGACGGCCGGCGGCGTGCCGACCGATGAGCCCATCGAGCTCGCTCCACCCGTCGCGCCACCGGCGCTCGGGTCGGCACCAGCCACCGGCTCGAGCGACCCGAAGTACACCTGCTTGAAGGTGCGATTGAGGGTCTTCGACTCGAAGTTCTCCATCAGGATCGCGCCGTAGACGGTCACCTTCTGGCCGACGTCGACCTTGGCCTGATTGACCGCGACCCACGCCTCGCCAGTCTCGGTCTTGAGCTTGAGGTAGACGTACGGCGGGGCCGCCACCGTCTCGGTCACCGTCCCCACGACGTTGTCGGTGGCCGCGGTCGCCGGCGCTGCCGCCAGGGCTCCCGCCGCCTGCCCCATCGGCGCCGCTCCAAGGGGCACCTTACCCGACTCCTGGGCTTCATCACAGCCAACCGCAGTCAGCAACACGAGACCAAACGCCACGGAACGACGCATAACGCACTCAGCCGAAAGAGACACGCCCCGGCGGCCCTTCGCGGGCCAGCGACGGAGCAACGGACATCCTCCTCCCATTTACCGGATGGGCGGGGGAGGGGCAAGCGGCGAAGTCCTGACGGACCCGGACGTCCGGTGTGGTTGAATGCCTGACGGGCGGAGCTCGTCAACTCACCGCCGCGACAAAGTCGGCCACCCGTCGCTTGGCGTGCGCCAGCATGCGCTGGAAATCCTCGCGGTCGCGAATGCCGTCATAAAACGGGCAGAAGCGCTCGAAATAGTCGCTCTGATAGAAGCCCATAGTGATCCCGCGATCGAGCAGCGCAATGCCACGTGTGACCTCACCAGCCACGATGTACGACTCGCCGAGATGAAAGGTGTGATGCCCGTCGAGCTTGGTCTCATCGACGGTGGCGAGCAGGGCGAGCGCCTCGTCGCGGTGTCCCTGCGCCGCCAGGACGAGGCCGCCGAGCTGCGAGGTATAGGGAAGCTGTGCGGCGTGCTCCTGCAGCCAGCGGACATTCTTCCAGGCCTCGTCCCACCGACCCAGGAGCGCGTGGTGATTGCCCAGCCCCCAACGGAAGATCAGGCCGGCCGGCGCCAGTCGAACGGCTTCCTCGAGATAGGGGAGTCCTTCGGTGAAGCGCCCACTGAACCAGCTGTTCGCCGCCACCAGGATGTTCGCGAGCGGCGACAGCGGATCCAGCGCAATCCACGCCAGGCTGAAGCGGGAGTCGATCTGACCGCCGGCCTGCAATGCGATGCCGAGGAAGAAGCGAATGTCGGCGTCCGACGGGTCGAGCGCGAACGCCTGACGAAGCGACTTGACCGCCGTGATCTGGTCGCCGATCTCGTACGCCAGATGGCCGAGCAACGCGTACCCCTGTGCAAACTCGGGCGCCTCGGCAATCAGCGCACGGGCCTCACGCTCGATGGAGGCGATGAGGGCCGGCTCGCGCGACGCCCCGGTGCGCAGCTGCATGATGCCGCCCATCGCTTCGAGGGCACGCAGGACGGGCACCCGACCGGCGATCTCCACGGCACGGGCGATCAGCGGCGCGGCCCGCACCAGATCGTAGCCGGCGAGTGCCTCCCTGGCCTTGAGGTAGAGCTCGAAGGCGCGGACATCCTGCAGCGGGCGCGCCGCGAGCTGCGCGCTCTCCTGCGGCGAGAGGGCCACGTCGAGCGCGTCCACAATCGCGCGGGACACCCGCTCCTGCACGTCGAAGACGTCGTCGAGCGTTCCGTTGTACTTCTCGGCCCACTGCGGTTCATCACGTTGCACGTCGACCAGCTGGGCGCTGATACGGAGCGCATTGCCGGCGCGGCGCACGCTGCCGGTGAGCGCCCATCGTACCCCAACGGCGGCGCCGATCTCGCGCAGGGACAACGCGCTGCCCTTGTACTGCATCGCGGTCGTGCGGGAAATGACGCGCAGCGCCTTCACTCGCGACAGATCGGTGATCAGCTCGTCGGTGAGTCCGTCGCTGAAGTATTCCGTGTCGGCGTCGGGGCTGACGTTGGCAAAGGGCAGCACAATGATGGACCGCTCGGTGTGTGCGGCGGGTGTCGCTGCGGGCGTCGGGATGACCACCGGCGTGCGCAGCGACCGCACGACGTGCGCGCCACTCGATACGCGCTCGTCGGCGGTCTTCGCGAGCAGCCGGTCGATCAGCTGCGCGAGCGCGGCGGGAACTTCCGGGCGCAGCGTGTGCACTGGCGGCGGGGTGTGCACGAAGCGCCGGGCAATGGTGGCCTGCACTGTGGGACCGCTGAAGGCCACTTCGCCGGTGAGCATCTCGAAGAGCACGCAGCCGAGGGCGAAGAGATCGCTGCGCCCATCGACGGGATCACCGGCCGCCTGTTCGGGGCTCATGTACGCTGGCGTGCCGACGGTGACGCCGATCTGCGTATGCATGGTGGCGTGCTCGGCGGCGGCGACCAGCGCCTTGCCAATGCCGAAGTCGGCCACCACCGCGTGCCCTTCGTGCAGCAGGATGTTCTCGGGCTTGATGTCGCGGTGCACCACGTCGTGCCGGTGCGCGTAGTCGAGCGCATCGGCGACTTCCCCGGCGAAGCGCAGCGATTCGTCGAGCGGCATCGGCCCAGCATTCATGCGGTCGCGGAGCGTGTCTCCGCGCATGAGCGGCATGGTGAACCAGAGCGTACCGCTGGCGTCACCCGATTCGTAGAGCGGCAGAATGTGCGGATGTGTGAGCGACGCGGCGAGATGAATCTCGCGCAGGAAGCGATCGCGACCGATGGACTCACCCAGCTCTGCGCGCAGCACCTTGAGGGCGACGGTGCGATGGTGTCGGAGATCGAGCGCGCGAAAGACGGTGGCCATGCCGCCTTCGCCGAGGGGTTCAGCAAGGGTGTAACGGCCGGCGAGGGCGGATTGGAGACGCGCGTGGCTGTCGGTCACGGGCCAAAGCTGGGGTCCGCGACGTGCGATCGCCAGCAATCGATCGTCCGCCGAATATCTCAGTCGTCAGCGAATCACGCGCTGACCGCCAGATCGACGTCCGGCAGGAGCCAGGTGACGGTGATGCGCTCGACCTTACCGACCCTGTGAACGGATCGGCGCGGTCTAGCTGACGAGCGCGGCCACCGCGAGCGCCAGCCGCTCGACCCCCTCCACAAGCTGCGGCTCGTCGTAGTGCGCGAAGCTCAGTCGAATCGTGTCGCCGAAGGCCTCGCGATGCGCGAACCGCGCGCCGGGG
The DNA here is from genome assembly GCA_039809645.1 of Gemmatimonas sp. GTDB lineage: Bacteria > Gemmatimonadota > Gemmatimonadetes > Gemmatimonadales > Gemmatimonadaceae > Gemmatimonas. Next base: position 17,412 of record JBDHVK010000026.1, on the reverse strand, counting down.
TGAAACGACACGCCCGCGCCCCGCGCGACCGGCAATAGCGCGGTGGCCGACACGCCGGGTAACGTGAGCCACACGAAGTACCCGCCGCGTGGCACGTCAAAGCGGGCCGCCGGCAGCCTGGTGCGCAGCGCGTCGCACAGTACGCTGCAGCGCCTCGCGTACACCGTAGTGAGCGAGTCGAGCAGCGTATCGGCGAGCCCACGCGTGATCAGGCTCCGCACCACGCCTGACGTGAACGGATTGAGTCCGCCGCCGCTCTGCACGAGACCGGACTGCATCACGCGGTCGAGGAGTGCGGTCTCGCCGTGCAGCCACCCGAGCCGGAGACCCGGCGCGCAGATCTTCGAGAAGGAACCCATGCCGAGCACGCGGCCGACACCATACGTCGCGAGCGGTGGTGGCGGCGGTTCGCCGAAGTCGAGCAGCTGGTACACTTCGTCCGCCAGCACGAGCACATCATGCGCCGCGCAGAGCGCGAGCATCTCGCCGCGTCGCTCCGCCGAGAGCGTCACGCCGGTGGGATTCTGAAATGACGGAATCGTGTACAGCAGCGCTGGCCGATGGCGGGCCAGCGCCGCGCGCAGGGCATCGATGCGCACTCCGTCCCCGTCGACGGGGATGCCCACCACGTGCAGCCCGTGATCGCGAAAGATCTCGAGCGCGAGGAAGTACGTCGGCTCCTCCACGAAGATGGTGTCGCCCGGCTTCGTGAAGAGCGTGCACAACAGATCGAGTGCCTGCGAGTTCCCGGTCGTGGTCATGAGCTGCGACGCGCCCACCGGTCGCGCGTATCGCCGCGTCAGGAACGAGGCCAGCGTGTCCCGGAAGGCCACCTCGCCCTGATCGGCACCGTACTGGAGCCACGACGGCTCGTTCGCCACGAGAAAATCATCGGCGGCGGTGCGCAGCGCGGCGACGGGCAGCAGCGACAGTGACGGTTGCCCGATGCCGAAGTCGATGACGTCCATGCGGTCGGACCTTACGCGTCGCGCGGCGTGGACTTGCCCACGATGATGGTGATGTTGTCGCTGCCGCCGCCGTCCAGCGCATCCTGCAGCAGCTGGTCCGCCGCCTGCTTCGCGCTCGTCATCGTCGCGAGGACCTCACCGATGCGTGCGTCGCTCACATGCTTGGTGAGACCGTCCGAGCAGATCAGATGCCGGTTGCGCCAATCGAATGGCAGCTTGGTCACCACGGGCATCGACTTGTCGGCACCGATCGCGCTCGACAGGACATGCGCGAGCGGCGTGCGGGCCGCATCGGCCTCACTGAGTACGCCGCTCTCGACCAGATCCTGGGCCATCGACTGGTCGCGCGTCATCTGTCGCAGCACGCCGTCGCGCCAGACGTAGTAGCGGGAATCACCGACCTGCAGGAGGTAATACCAGGGCCACACGCCGAAATACATCGTGAGGGTGGTGGCCATCGTCCCGGTCAGCCCACGGTCGTCGCGATGCGCGCGCACCGCTTCGTGCGCATTCTGCGCCGCGGCCTGCAGGAGTGCGGTGAATTCACCCTGCCCATCGGCCGAGCCGTAGTACGCGCGAAGGCTGCTCTCCACGTAGCGCATCGTGGCTTCGAGCGCGATGGCGCTCGCTTCCGCGCCTCCGACACCACCGCCGACCCCGTCGGCGACCATGGCGACGTACGCCAGGCGCTGCTGGTGCGCCGGCAGGTGCTCGCTGACATGCACGAGGTTGCTGCCGAGCACCTGCATGCGCTGATGGATGTTCGCCATCAGAAAGTGATCCTGGTTCTCCTTCCGGACTTTTCCGGGATGGGAGACGCCATAGACGTCCATCTCGTCATCGCGCGGGCGGCGGGCGGGGTTCGGATCAGCAGTCATGGCAACGGGACGTGGGCAGGATGGCCCAAAGTGCAGACCGATGAGCGCGCTGGAAAGGGCTGGCCGCCGGCGATCGGTCCCTCGCCCAGCGCTCCCTTACACACTGTGCGGACTTTCCGTCTTTCACGGCCCCTCGCTGCGCGGCATCGTACAGCACCCCCCAAGGAGGCGCACATGCCCGGCACCTCGAACCGTTCCGCGGAGTTTCTGGGTCGCTTCGACCCTGTGATTGCCCCAACCGGCCCGCTGCTCGTCGCCAGCGATACGAGCCCCGCATCGGATGCCGCGTTCCCCATGGCTCGCGCCCTGTCGTTGCATACCGGTGCGAGTGTGCAGGTCATCAGCGCATTGCGACCGAATGCGATGCCCACCTACGCCTTCGATGCGGTGCCGTATCCGGTGGTACCGACACCGGAAGTGATCGAGGGGCGCGAATCGCTCGTGAAGTCGCAGATCGCGCGTCTCGTGCCCGCGGCCGCACCGTGGCCCGTCAGCGTGCGCACCGGCGACCCGGTGCGGGAGATTCTCGAACAGGCGAAGTCGAGCGAAGCGCGCCTCATCGTGGTGGGCCGCGGCCGCCACGGACTCCTGGAACGCGTCCTCGGTGGCGAATCGGTGCTACGCCTGCTGCAACTCGGCGAGACGCCCGTGCTGGCCGTGGAGCGCACGCTCGAAGCGTTGCCGCGCCGCGTGGTGATCGCCACCGACTTCAGCGTGTTCAGCATCTACGCCGCGCAGGTCGCGCTCGATCTGGTGGCGCCCGATGCACACGTCGAGCTCGTGCATGTGGCGCCGGCGCTGTCCGACACGGGGCCGGTGCTGCGCGACTTCGCACGCGAGTATCGCGAGCAGGCGGCGGCCAGCTTCGCGCAGCTCATCGAGCGCCTCGCGCGTCCGGGCATGCAGTTCACCTCGGTCCTGCTCGACGGCAATGCCTCGACCCGCCTCGTGGAGCATCTCACGGCGGTCGAAGCGGACCTCATGGTGACCGCAACGCATGGCTATGGCTTCCTGCGGCGCATGGTGCTCGGCAGCGTCGCGGCCGAGCTCGTCCGCAGCGCGCCCTGCTCGCTCCTCTGTGTCCCGGGCAGTGCCCGCACGCTGGCAGCGGCGCGTGCCCAGGCCACCGCGTTGCACGACCGCACGCGGGTGCTGTCGCTGGAGCGTCTCGACGCCGAACTGTTCGATTTCAGTGTGCGCAATGCGGGGCGCGGCTGCACGGTGGAAGTGAGCCAGCGCGCCATCGGTATCAAGCCACTGGGGCATCATCTGCCGCTCGTGGGGGTGACCTATGATGCGCACACCCGCGACCTCGCCCTGATGTTCGGTGCCTCGACGCTCGAAGGCACGCACCTCTCGCACATCGTGCCTGACGTGCTCACCGTGGAACTGGTGAGCGACGGCCAGGCGCGCGATCAGGTGCTCAAGATCGCGCATGAGAGCGGAATGACGTTGGTGATGCTGGAATGACCGATCGCGTGGGTGGCTGGCCCCTCCCCTGAGCGCTCAGGGGGGGCCAGCCGCCCGCTCACGCGGTGGTGTAGACGAATCCGCCCTTCCCGGCGAAGCGCACCGTCACGAACGCGCCCTGGGCAACGAAGACATTGCCGCTGCGTTCGCAGCGGATCACGTCCACGACCGCGTCGAACGCGGCGGCGCTCAGGCGGATGCGCGAACGCGGCACCAGTGACGCGCCGGAGAAGAAGCTGACCCCTTCGAGCGACAGATTGCGGAGCCGGATGTCGATCGGCTCCCCCTTCCACTGGAGCTTCATGGTGCCCCAATCGGCGCGGGAGACCCGTGGCAGGCGGCGCCGATCGTCACCGGTCAGACCGGCACCGACCGCGGTGGGCCGCACCCGCGTCAGGGGCGATTCGCAACGGAGGCAGGCCAGCTCCGCCGGCGGATTGGTGCCGCCGCAGAACGGGCAGCTGCGCCCCGATGGGGCGTTCGTCGCGTCGCGCGGTGCACTGGCGGGCGCCTCGGACGGCGGCGCGGTGCGCGCCGCGCGCGGCTTGAGGCCGGCCCGGGCGCGCTTTTCGTCGTAGGCGGCGCGGAGTGCCGGATCGCCGAGGACCGTCCAGGCCTCGTTCAGCAGGACGGCCAGCTCATGGTCGCCCCCCTGATCGGGATGATGCCTGGCCATGAGCGCGCGGTACGCCGCCCGTACGACCTCGGCGGGCGCATCCGGCTGCACATGCAGCACGCGGTAGTAATTCCGGCGGTTCACGTGGGAATAGACGCGCCGGGCGGGACGAACGGCACGGGCCGGTCTACTCCAGCCCGGCGCGCTTGCTGCCCTGGAACGCCTGCGCCCGGACGTTGGCCATGATCCGCGTCATGTCTTCCTCGTAGCGGGCCCGTTCATCGGGCGACCAGAGGTCGACATTGGCGGCGGCCCGAATCGATGCCAGCATCTCGTCGACGAGCTCGCGAAGCCGCGGGTTGGAGCGCCGCTCCGGCCCGGTGTGAGACTTGTGGGAGGGGGTGTGAGGCATGGTACAAAATACAACGGCCGGCCTCAACGAACCCACCACTCACCACAAAAAACCCGGAACCCTGAACTGATCAGTTCAGGGTTCCGGGTCTTTGGTGGTGGGTTTTGGGTGCCCTATCGTTCCGAATCGTGCAGCATCCTCACCGCCGGCGTCTCCAGATCATCCATCTGGCCGTTCCTGGCGCTCCACACGAACGCCGCGACGGCACCGCCCACGATGAGCAGGGCGAGCGGAAGCACAATGAAGATCACGCTCATGCGGCACCTCCAGCGCCCTTGGCCTGGCGCGCAAACGTGTAGCCGTACCAGGACCCCAGTACGACGGTGATGGAGCTGGTGGGCATCAGGATCGCGGCAATGAGCGGCGTCAGCACGCCGAACACGGCCATCCCAGCCCCCAGAATGTTGTACGCGACCGAGAAGGCGATGTTGCGGCGAATCACGCGCATCGTGCGGCGCGCGCCTTCGGTCAGTTCCACGAGCGCCGAGAGCCCCGGACGCGTGAGATAGATGTCACTGGTGGCGAGACACGCTTCCGCGCCACCGTGCACGCCGATGCCGACATGCGCCGCCGCAATCGCCGCCGCGTCGTTCACACCGTCGCCGACCATCACGACGGTGCCCGTCGTCTTCTCGCGTTCGATGAAGGCGAGTTTATCTTCGGGAGAGGCGGCACCGATGGCGTCTTGCGCGGCGAAACCGAGCGCCCGACCCACCGATGACACCACATCGGGAGTGTCCCCACTCAGCATCACGGTCCGCCAGCCACGTGCCCGCAACTGCTGGAGCGACGCGGCGGCATCCTCGCGCACACGATCGCCCAACCCCGCTATTGCAACGAGCACGCCATCGACGCTCACATGCACCGGCGTCAGCGTGCGATCCACCGTCGACATCGCGTCGCGAACGCTCGCGTCCACCGCGTGTGTGCGCTCCGCCACAAACCGCGGCGATCCGATGCGCACCGTGCGTCCGTCGATCTCGCCTTCGAGCCCACCACCCGCCACATGTCGCGACGTGGTGACCGTGGGGCAGGCGAGTTCCGGCCACGCGCGGCGGAAGCCGTCGGCGAGCGGATGCGACGACCCGGCTTCAAGCGCGAGCACCAGCGGCTTCACCCACTCGGCGCCGTGCCACGCCACGAGCGCGGTGCGCCCCTCGGTGATCGTGCCCGTCTTGTCGAGCACCAGGGTGCCCGGCGTGGCGAGCAGCTCGAGCGCGTCGCCCCCCTTGATGAGCATGCCGTTGCCCGCCGCGCGCCCCACCGCCACCGTGATGGCCAGCGGCGTGGCGAGCGCCAGCGCGCAGGGGCAGGTCACGATGAGCAGCGCGATCGCATCATCGAGCGCATGCGACGCGAGCGTGGGCGACAGTTGCGCCTTGATCGCAAAGGTGAGCGCCGCCGCCACCAGCACGATCGCGGTGAAGATCCCCGCGAGCCGGTTGGCGTACTGCACGATGGGCGCCCGCCGCTGCGCGCTCTCCTCCACCTGACGCAGCAGCTTGGCGATGCGGCTCGTTTCGCCGGCCTGCTCCACGCGCACGCGCACCGGTGCTTCCACATTGAGTGTGCCGGCGTACACCGTGGCGCCTTCGTGCACGCTGGTGGGGCGCGACTCGCCGGTGAGCAGCGCGGCATTCACGCTCGAGTGTCCGAGCACGATCACCCCGTCGGCCGCGAACGATTCACCGGCGCGCACATCGAGGGTCATCCCCGGGAGCAGCGCCTCCGAGGGGATCTCGCGCACCTGGTCACCGTCGACGATTCGCGCCGTACTTGGGGCAATGGCGTGCAGCAGTTCGGCCGCGTCGGCGGCGAGTCGCTGCCCACGCTGCTGCAGGAAACGACCGACGAGGAGCGCGAAAATCAGAATCGCGAGCCCGTCGAAATACACCGGCCCCGTACCCGTCACGGTGTTGATGGCACCGCGCACGAAACCCGCCGCCAGCGCGATGGCGATGGGCAGGTCCATGTGCAGCGAGCGGGTACGCACCGAGGCCAGCGCCCCGGTGAAGAACACGCGTCCGGGCCACCAGAAACTCGGCACGATGAGCGCAAAGCTGATCCAGCGGAAGAAGCGCGTGTACTGCGCCTCCATGGTGTTCACTTCACCCGAGTAGAGCGCCAGCGCCGCCAGCATCACATTGATCGCGATCGCGCCCGCGATGCCGATGCGCACGAGCATCGCCCGATCTTCCTTGCGCCGCATCTCGGTGCGCGCCACGCCGCGGAACGGATGCGGCGGGTACCCCAGCGTGTCGAGTGCGCGAGCGATGGCCGACAATGGCACCAGCGCCGGATCCCACTCCACCGCCGCGAGCGAGCGGCGCACATCGAGCTCGGCGCGCGCGACTCCCGCCTGCAGCAGCGGCACCCGCTCGACGAGCCACACACAGCTCGCGCAGTGGACACCTTCGAGGTAGAGCTCCGTGCGCGCGAGCCCGTTGGGCAGCGGCTGGACGTACAGGTCGGTGAATGCCGGATGATCGAACTCCTCGTACGATCGTCCGGTGGCGCGCACGGGCGCCTCGCGCCGCTCGGCGAAGCCGTAGTAGCTGTCGAGGCCATGCTCATGCAGGATGGCGAACGCGGTATGGCAGCCAGTGCAGCAGAACTGCCGCTCGGCGCCCTCCTCGACCAGCCCCGCCGGCACGGCCAGCCCGCAGTGCGAGCAGGCGACGTCAACCGATGTGTTCGCGAGAGCGGCCACGGCCGGCGTCGCGAGCCGAATCGCCTCAGTGCTCATGCGGCATCGCTCCCATATCGTGCGTCGGCGCCGCGGGAGCCGCGGCCGGCGGGCTCACGTCCATCAGATGCGACGCGTGATCGACCGCCGAGGTGAGATGGCCGGACATCGACAGCAACCCCATGATCAGTACCACCACGGCGCTGAATGCCGGGAGGCGCCGACGGAACGGGGCGAGGAGCTTCTGTGCGCCGACGCCAACGGCGAGGAGCGCCGGCACCGTGCCCAGCCAGAAGACCGCCATCGTGGCGACGGCACTCGACACGCTGCCCGTGCCACCGGCGGTGGCGACAAACACGTACAGCCATCCGCACGGCAACAACGTGGTGAAGAGCCCGGTCATGCCGGCGCGCACCCCCATCGGCTGCGAACGCACCGCATTGAGCACGCGGCCGAGCGCCTTCTGCCAGGACTCGGGCGCCGACGGCGACCCCACGGCGAAGCGGCCCACCGCGAGCCCGCGCTGGGCGGCGATCGTGCTCAACGCCCACCCCACCATCAGCACGCCGGCGACGATGGCCGCGGCGTGACTGATGCCAACCAGCGCTCCCGCACGGGCCACCTGTGCACCGAGAAGCCCCGCCAGCGCCCCGAGCGTGAGATAGGAGGTGAGACGTCCCGCATGATACATCGCGTGCGCCCGGAGCGCGGCGGCTTCGGCTCCGGGAGACGATCCGGTATAGAAGCACACGAAACCGCCGCACATGCCGGCGCAGTGGACACTGCCGACCAGACTGGCAACCAGCACGCCGGCAGTGGTGGTGATCACTGCAGCGCGCCCGCCGGCTTGGCCGGCGACGTGGCGACTTCACGCACGGCGGTCACCCGGGTGCTCGACGAATACTTCGCGCCATCGCGCGTGGCGTCGACACGGACTTCCCACTCGCCCGCGTGGCCGATTGGCAGCGCGGCGGTGTACGTCCCCGGCTCGGCCTCCTGCAGCACCGCGGTGAGCGTGTCGTTCGCGCGCGCATTGAAGCGCGTCATGATGGCCACGCGAGCACCGGAGAGCGGCGCCGCCTGCGCATCACGCAGCGTGACGGTGAGCTTGGTGGCCTTGCCGTCGCCGATCGGTGCGAAGTGCGTACCGACGATCCACCCGAGCGACGCATTCTCGCGCTGCTGGGCCATCGTCGAATCGTAGTTCACCGCCTTCCGGTAATAATCCGGCTCGATCGCGAACGACGGGTCGGCGTTGGCGACTCTCATCACCCAGATGTTCGCCGCCACCGTCACGCCGAGAATCACGGCGACACCGACGGGCCAGGCCATGCCAGGTTTCATGGGAGACTCACTTGCTGGGCGTGACGCCGCCGGTGGGACCGAGCAGGCGGTACTTCACGGTTTCGTGGTAGCCACGTTCGTCGGACACGGAAATCCAGACCCACTTCTCGCCGGCGGCAAAGGCACGCGCCGGGAGCAGGACGAACGCGGTGGTGCTCTTGGTGGCGCCGGAGGCGATCTGCATCGGGTTCTCCGGCGTGACGACGGTGATCTCGTCCGGGCGCGCGCCGGTCGTGCCGAGGCTGTCGATCGTGATGGTGTAGGCCATCGGATCGCCGCGACGGTTGGTGATCTTCACGCGCAGCTGATTCGCCACCCGTCCGTCGGCCTCGAGGGTGAAGGGATCGCCGATCCCGCGCAGCACGGTGAGGTCGGCCGGTTCCTTGAGGAACATGGCGGTCGCGAGCCCGCCAAGCAGGATGGTGAGCACGATCGGATAGAGCACCGTGCGCAGGCGCAGGAAGTGCTTCGGCTGCCCGGCGATCTCATCCTGCGAGGAGTAGCGGATGAGCCCCGTGGGTTTGCCGATCTTGGTCATGATCTCATCGCAGGCGTCGATGCACTGCGTGCAGTGCACGCACTCCATCTGGAGGCCATTGCGGATATCGATGCCGGTGGGGCAGGTCTGCACACAGGCGTTGCAGCTGATGCAATCGCCGGCGTTCGGATCGCGGTTCTTCGTGCCGAGCGAGCGCGGCTCGCCGCGATTGTAGTCGTACGCGACGATCACGCTCTGGCGGTCGATCAGCGCCGACTGCCAGCGGCCGTACGGGCAGACGATCAGGCACGTCTGCTCGCGGAAGTAGGTGAAGTTGAACCACACGATGCCCGTGAACACCACCACGAAGAAGAACGCGGTGGGATGCTCCGAGGGCGGGCGCAGGATCCAGCCATACAGCTGGTCGGTGCCGACGAAGAAGGCGAGGAAGGTGTGGGAGACCAGCAGTGCCATCAGGAAGAACGTGACGTACTTCCCGATGCGCCGCGGTGTGAACCAGGCACCCTGCTTGTCGAGCGCGCGCGACTGCGTGTAGCCGCCGTCGAACCAGCGCCCGATGGGGCGGAAGAGGAACTCGAGATAGACGGTCTGCGGGCAGGCCCAGCCGCACCACGCGCGTCCGAAGAGCGCGGTGAGGAGGAAGATGCCGATGACGCCGCTGCCAAGCGTGAACATGAACAACAGCGTGTCCGTTGGCAGGAACGTGTAGCCCATGAGCGTGAACTGGCGGCGTGGCAGGTCCATGAGAAAGACCGGCTTGCCGAAGACGCGCAGATGGGGGGCGGCGAAGAAGATCGCCATGAGCAGATAGGCGACGACCTGCCGCTTTCTCCACCACGCGCCGTGTGACGGCTTGGGGCGGATCCAGCGGCGGCTGCCATCTTCGTTCAGTGTGGGGAGGACGCGCCTCCCCACACTCGGCGGTGCTGCAGTGTGCTGCGACATGGTGCCTGCGATGCGTCCTGGGCGCGGAGCCCCGTTACTGCGGGACCTCGGTGCCCTGCGGCGCCTTGGGATTGGCGGGGGTCGTTCCCTTGAGCGACACGACGTAGGCCGTCACGGCCTGCACCTGGTCGGGCTTGAGGATCTTGCCCCAGTTGGGCATGCCCTTCTCGAGCACGCCATTGACGACGGTCTTGTAGATGTCGGCGGGCTGGCCGCCGTGGATCCAGAAGTTGTCCGTGAGGTTCGGACCGATGAGGCCACCACCATCCGGACCATGGCACGACGCGCAGGTGGTGGTGAACAACGCCTTCCCCGCCTCGATCTTGCCCTTGTCGGCCACGATCGCCGCGAGCTGGTCGGGGGCGATATCGCCCGTCGGCGCCGGATGCGCCGCGGCGTACGCCTTCATGTCGGCTTCGTAGTCGGCGATCCGGCCTTTGCCGTTACCGATGGGGCCGACGTTGAAGTAGTAGATCACCGAGAAGATGATCGTACCGGCAAAGGTGGAGAGCCACCAGCGCGGCATGGGGTTGTCGTACTCCTGGATCCCATCATAGGTGTGATCCAGCAGCTTGTCCTGAATCTTGTCGTTGGTTGGGCCGGCCATGGGTCAGCGCTCCTGCAGGCGGGGGCGAAGCACCGGTTCGTCCTCGAGCGGCAGCCGGGCCGCTTCATCGAGCTCCCGGCTGCGCGAGGGAAGAAAGGTGCGAATAGCGATCGCGACGAAGACGATGAGAAAGAGGACGAGCGCGACCTGCGCGTAGAACGACAGGCCGGCCGCCGCCATGATGTCGGAGAGCTTCATCAGCGCCCCGCGACCTTGATGTCACGGCCGAGGCGCTGCATGTACGCCACGATCGCCACGATCTTCTTGTCCTCGAGCCCCTTCGGGCCGCCTTCCGATTCGATGGCGGCGGCGACTTCCTTGGCCTGCGCGCGGGCCATCGCCGGCGCCGTGTTGACCGCGTCGCCGTAGGGCACGCCCACCATCGCCATGGCATCGACCCGCTGCTGAATCCCGTCGAAGTCGAGCGACTCACTGAGGAAGTGCGCGTAGGCCGGCATGATGGACTTGGCCGTGACGGCGCGCGGATTCTCGAAGTGCCGCACGTGCCACAGGTTCGGATACTTGCCGCCCTCACGCGCGAGATCGGGGCCGATGCGGCGCGAGCCCCAGAGGAACGGATGCTCGTATACCGACTCTCCCGGCTTGGAGTACTCGCCGAAGCGCTCGGTCTCATAGCGGAAGGGGCGCACCATCTGCGAGTGGCAGTTGAAGCAGCCTTCGGCGATGTAGATGTCGCGGCCAGCCAGCTCGAGCGGCGTGTACGGCTTGACGCTCGCGATGGTGGGGACGTTCGACTTGATGAGGAACGTCGGCAGGATCTCGAAGAGCGACGCGACGACGACGGCCAGCACGGTGAGCGCCGTGAAGAGCATCGGCGCGCGCTCCCAGGCGCGGTGCCACTGGACCTGATTGAAGCGGCCCCACAGGGTGCTGGCCGGTACGACCGGGTGCTCCTCCACGTACCGGGGCGCGAGCGGCGCGGCCTCGATGACCGGCACCTCGTACTGCGCCGGCCGATTGGCCCACGTCTTGAAGATGTTCCAGGCGAAGATCACCATGCCGGTGATGTAGAAGGTGCCGCCCACGACACGCATCCAGTACATCGGCATCAGCTTGAGCACGGTCTCGATGAAGTCGGGGTACTGCAGCCGGCCCGTTTCATCGAAGGCACGCCACATGAGCCCCTGCGTCACGCCGGCGCTGTAGATCGCCACGACGTAGAGCACGATACCGACCGACGCGATCCAGAAGTGCAGCTCCATGGCGCGCTTGCTGTAGACCGGCGTCTGGAAGAGGCGCGGCAACAGCCAGTACACCATGCCGAACGTCATGAAGCCGTTCCAGCCGAGGGCACCGGTGTGCACGTGCGCGATGATCCAGTCGGTGTAGTGCGCGAGGGCGTTGACGCTCTTGATGGAGAGCATCGGGCCTTCGAAGGTCGACATGCCATAGGCGGTGACGCCGACGACGAAGAACTTGAGGATCGGATCCTGCGCCACCTTGTGCCACGCACCGCGCAGCGTGAGGAGCCCGTTGATCATGCCGCCCCAGCTGGGGGCCCAGAGCATGACCGAAAAGAGCATGCCCACGGTGGAGGCCCACTCGGGGAGGGCGGTGTAGTGCAGGTGGTGCGGGCCGGCCCAGATGTACATGAAGACCAGCGACCAGAAGTGCAGGATGGACAGCTTGTAGCTGAATACCGGCCCCTCGGCGGCCTTGGGCATGAAGTAGTACATGAGCCCGAGGAACGGCGTCGTGAGGAAGAACGCGACGGCGTTGTGGCCGTACCACCACTGCATGAAGGCGTCCTGCACGCCCGCGTAGATGCTGTAGCTCTTCAGCGCCCCGGCCGGCATGGACAGGTTGTTGAAGATGTGCAGGATGGCGACGGTGACGATCGACGCGATGTAGAACCAGAGGGCCACGTAGATGTGGCGCTCGCGCCGCTTGACCAGCGTGCCGAAGAAGTTCACCGCGAAGGCGACCCAGACGACCGCGATGGCGATGTCGATGGGCCACTCGAGTTCCGCGTATTCCTTGGCCTGGGTGAAGCCGAAGGGGAGGGTGAGCGCGGCCGAGACGATGATGGCCTGCCAGCCCCAGAAGTGGAACCGTGACAGGCCGTCGGAGAACATGCGCGCCTTGAGGAGGCGCTGCGTGCTGTAGTAGGCACCCGTGAAAAACGCATTGCCGGCAAACGCGAAGATGACCGCGTTGGTGTGGAGCGGCCGGAGCCGGCCGAACGCCAGGTACTGCGTGTTGAAATTGAAGAACGGGTTGGCGAGTTGCAGTGCGATCAGCAACCCGACCGTCATCCCCACCACGCCCCAGATCAGGGTCGCGAAGAGGAACTTCCGTACGATGTCGTCATCGTACGAGAAGCGATCGAGCGTGGCGGCCGACGCACGCGGCACGGCACCACCTGCAGCCGCGCTGGGAGCGGGGGTCATCAGTTGCCCTCGGGCAAAAGGGGAGTGGGGGACAGTGTCCGAGAGTGTAGGCCGGTGCGGACCCCTTCCCAGTCGGGCGCCTCTTGGGAAAGCGTCGGGGAATTCCCGATAGGCGGGGGGCTATTGGACCGCTCGGTGCAAGGTGAAAAGGGACAACGGGTTAAAATCGGACCCGCCCTGGACTTCTCGATGCTATGAACACATCAGAATATTCGCAATAGAGAATGTCCAATGCACCCATCGACCCCAAACCCAAAACCCCCAACCCCAAACTGATCAGCTCGGGGTTGGGGGTCTTCGGACAAGGCTTTTGGTCGAGGGTCTGCGCGTCGGCTCAGGCCGCCCGAGCCAACCCCATCGGCCCCACCACGAACCGCCCCGTCTGCTCCAGCTGCGCCTCCGCCTGCGCCGCCAGCTCGTGCGCGGCACTCGCCGACTCCTCGGCGGTGGCGGCCGCCTGCTGCACCGTCCCGTTGAGGCTCGTGACCGCCTCCCGGATCTGAGAGAGCCCTTCCTGCTGCGACGCCGATGCCTGACCGATCTCCGCCACCACCGCCTGCACCGTGTTGATCTGCCGGGCGACCTCACCCAGCTGGACCCCCACTTCGCCGGAGATGCTGGCGCCGCCGTCCACGCGCTGCACCGCCACTTCTATAAGAGACGCGGTCGTCCGCGCCGCCTCGGCGGCACGCATGGCCAGCGCCCGCACCTCGTCGGCGACGACCGCGAAGCCACGGCCGGCGTCCCCGGCCCGCGCCGCTTCGACGCTCGCATTGAGCGCCAGCAGGTTGGTCTGGAATGCGATTTCGTCGATCGTCTTCACGATCTTGGCCGTTTCGCGGGCCGCCGACTTGGTCTCTTCCATCGCCGTCAGGAGGCGCTCCATACCGGCCACGCCCGCCTGCGCTGACTGGCTCGCGCTCTGCGTGGTCGTTTCCGCCTGCTGCACGTTGCCGGCGGTGGCCTGGCTCAGGCTCACCAGTTCGGTGAGGCTGGCCGTGATCTCGTCCAGCGTGGCGGCCTGCTCCGAGGTCACCTGCGCCAGCGCGTCCGAGCCGGCCGCAATCTCGCCAGCAGCACCGTCGATCTGTTGCGCCGAGGCCTTGAGCTTGCTAATGGCGCTTTGCAGTCCCCCAAGTGCCTCAGTCATGTCGCTTGCTGTTGCATCGTACTCGGCGCCGTAGCCGTGTCCCAGCGAGCGCGAAAGGTCGCCGTCTCGCATGGCGCGCACCACCGGCGTCAGCGCGGTGAGGAACCGGCGCGTGCCCTCCTGTGCGGCGTCGTTCTGTACGCGCAGCGTTTCCACGAGCGCGGCACTCTCGCTCATCTGCGACGCCACCGACCCGAACGTCCCCTGCAGAATCCGGTCGCTCACCCGGCGCATGGCGCGCCGCTCCGCCACCGCCCGTCCGAGTTCGGCCGCATGCACGTCGAGCGCTTCCACCGCGCCGATCACCGTCCGCAGCGCGGCCGCGACCCCGTCGCCGGCCGGCGCGACATCGGTGCGCCCCTCACCCAAGGCCTCGAGCGATTCGAAGACGGCCTGGGTCTGCATCGCCTCGGCCTCCAGCTGCCGGGCCAGGAAGACGAGCACCGCGGTCTCGAAGACCACGAAGGCGGCGTGGACCGCCACGATCAGCGTGCCGTGCTGGCTGTGGTTCAGCAGGTAGACACCCATGCCAGCCATCTGCATCAGGTGAAACGCCACGTGGTGCACCGCGATCACCGCGGCGGCGACCACCGGCACCTTCCAGTCCCGATACGCCAGCAGGAACGCGAGCGACGCGAAGACATGAAAATGCAGCTCGATCAGCCCGCGCGACTGATGGATGAACAGTGCCGAGAAGCCCATGAACGCCACACCCAGCAGGAAGCGGGTGGCGGTGGCGCCGGCGCGGGCGCGGGAGAGCGCGAAGGCGCCCACGGCCAGCGGGACGCCGACGAGGAGCGCGGAGCTCCAGGCCTGATAGATCGCCCCGAGCAGCAGGGCGACCGGGAGGTGGGCCAGCAGGACCACACCAAGGAGTCGATCGGCGCCAGTTCGGCTCCGACCCAAGACGGACTGCATAGCCATGGGAGTCACGGCGAGGCGGACGGATGCGTCCGCGAAACATCAGGGGCCGACAGCGTCGCCGGTGCTAGGGCGAGAGCCGAGCTCCCACCGTACCGAATGGATTATCGGCTGTGACTCGCCTCGTCTTGATTCGCGCGATTGTCTCTGAAATCCCACAACGGCGTCAGGTTTTTCCCGGAACCTCGTGTCCCGGCCCGCGATATACTTCCCCCATGCACTCACCTGCCTTTGGCGCCGCGCCGCAGAGCCGCCGCGCCTTTCTCGGAACGGCTGCCGCCCTCGTGGCCGGTGGCGCGCTCGCCCGGCCTCTGCTCGCGGCCCCGGCAACCACGGTGGCCCCGCTGCCCGAAGTGAACGTGTACAAGGACGCCGGCTGCGGCTGCTGCAAGGAATGGGTGAAGTACCTCGAGAAGAACGGCTTCACGGTGAAGTCGCATGACACGCCCGACATGCAGTCGGTGAAGGCGTCGTTCGGCGTGCCCGATGCCCTTGGGTCGTGCCACACGGCGCGCGTGGGCACCTACGTGATCGAAGGACATGTCCCCGCCGACCTCATCGTGAAGCTGTTGACCGAGAAGCCGGCGAACGCCCGCGGCCTGGCCGCGCCGGGCATGCCGAACCGCGCGCCGGGGATGCAGCAGCCGGGCCCGCAGCCGCCGTACGACGTGATCCTCTTCGAGAAATCGGGGAAGACGCGCGTCTACGCCACGCGCTGAGCGCACGGTGAGCGAAGCCCTGCTGGCTGACGGCGTTGACGCTGACGTCGAGGTCATTCACGAGCCGCCGCCGCCCGCCCCGCTCTCGATTGGCGGGGTGCTGGTGCATCACGCCGAGGAACGGGACATCCCGGCGATCGTGACGCTCAACAACCTGTATGCACCGGACGGCCTCACCCTGCGGCGCAGCGAAGCGTTCGTCACGGCCCATCTGCAGGACTACCAGGTGATCCGCAGCGACGACGGGAGCATTCTCGGGCAGGTCGCGCTCGACGAATACTCGCCGTCGCTGGTCGAGCTCGTTTCGCTGGCCGTGGCGCCAGAGAGTCACGGCAAGGGGTTGGGCCAGGTGCTGATCACCGCCGCCGAACACCTCGCGCGTGAGCGGGGGCACACCGAACTCTTCGCGATTTCGCTCGCCGAGCAGCTATTCCTGAAGGTGGGCTACACGCTGACGAGCATCGAGATCTACCCGGAGAAGATCGCGCGCTATCGCTCGATCTCTCGCTCCGAGCTGTCGATCGGCCGGAAGTTCTGCTTCACGAAGGCGCTGGCGTAGGCTCGCCCTCTGGGGCGAGCTTATGGCATGCACTTCGTTGATCCCCACCTGCCCAAGCGTATCGACCGCTGGCGCAGCCCGGCGCTCGGCCTCGAGATGCCGATCGTCCAGTACGGGTGGCGCGGCCAGCCGGTGCTGCTCTTTCCCACCGCCGCCGCCGACTTCCTCGAAAACGAGCGGTTCTGGCTGATCAAGGCCATCGAACCGCTGCTCCAGCAGGGGCGCATTCGCGTCTTCTCGATCGACAGCATCAACCGGTTGGCGTGGATGGATCGCACGCTGCCGGTCCCGGAGGCGGCGCGGCGTCAGGCGCTGTATTCGCGCTACGTGGAAGAGGAAGTGGCGCCGTATATCCGCCACGCCTGCGGCGACGGCGGGGCGCGCGCGATCACGACCGGCGCGAGCTTCGGCTGCTTTCATGCGGCGAATGCGTTCTTCCGCCGCCCCGATCTCTTTGGCGGGGTAATCGGCATGAGCGGCTTCTTCGATCTGTCGGCGAGCTACTTTCACGGCTACGCCGATGACAACTGCTACTTCAACAATCCGATGTGGTACGTGGCCAACATCGAGGGGTGGACGCTCGATCAGCTGCGGCACCATTCGCGCATCGCCATCGTGAGCGGTCAGGGCGCGTACGAACGACCGGACTACGCCCGCGAGTTTCATGACCTGCTCGATCACAAGGGCATCGGCCACATCTTCGACCTGTGGGGTCATGATGTGAATCATGACTGGCCGTGGTGGAGGAAGATGCTGCCACATTATTTGGAGAGACTGGGATGCTGAACGGCTTGAACCGATCGGTTTGGAGTTTGGGGTTCTGGGTTGGGGGTTCACGGGTTCCTGACCCTACCCATCAACCCCGAACCCAACACTCCAAACCCCGAACTGATCAGTTTGTCCGACTGCTGACGAGTCTGACGTTGCTGGCCTCCGCGTCGCCGCTCGCCGCGCAGAAGCCCGCGCAGGTATACAAGGATTCGTCGCTGGCCGCGCGTGTGGCGCATGTGCGCAAGCTGCTGCGCACGTCGCCGCTGGTGGACGGCCACAACGACCTGCCGTGGGCGCTGCGCGAGGAGAAGGAAGCGCCACGCGATGTCGAGGCGTACAACCTCCGCCGGCAGACGAAGGGGATGACCGACATCGCACGCCTCCGGAAGGGACAGGTGGGCGGGCAGTTCTGGTCGGTGTACATCCCGGGCGAGATTCGCGACTCGGGGTATGCGC
>JBDHVK010000025.1:0-33178 GCA_039809645.1 Gemmatimonas sp. | reverse complement strand
GCCTCGATCTTGCGCCGGAGATGCGTGAGATGCACCCGCAGATGCAGGCTCGCGTCGCCGTATTCGCGGTTCCAGACTGCCATGAAGAGCTGGCGGTGCGTCATCGTACGCCCCCGCTGCGCCACGAGGACGCGCAGGAGCGTCCACTCGGTGGGCGTGAGCCGCAGCGACTCGCCGTTGCGGCTGGCGATGCGGTTCTGCAGATCGAGCGACACGGCGCCGAGCTGCAGCAGCGTGGGCGACGTGCCCGTCACCCGTTCGCGGACGCGGCGCACATGGGCGCGGATGCGCGCCACGAGCTCGGTGCTGCTGAACGGCTTGGTGACGTAGTCATCGGCGCCCGCGTCGAGCAGCGCCACCTTGTCCTGCTCGTCGTGCGCCGCGCTCAGCACGATGATGGGTACCGAGGAGATGCCGCGCACGGCGCGGCAGAGCGACAGCCCCGGTTGGTCGGGCAGGCCCAGATCGAGCACGATGGCATCGAGTGATTGCCGCGAGGCGATCGAGAGCCCCTCCTCGGCTGTGGACGCCTCGATCACTTCGGCCGCGTGTTCGCGCAACGCTTCCCGCAGCGCGTGGCGGACGTGCGGGTCGTCCTCGACCACGAGGAGGTTGAGACGCACGTCCGTCATGACGCTCAGTAGTCCACCGGACGCAGATACGATTCGCCGATGCCGGACTGGCTCACGAGTGCGGTCGCGGGAGGGCGACGCTTCCAGTGCGTGCCGTTCAGGCGCCTCGAGACGATCTGGATCTCGTCGGCGCTGAAGCCGCGGGCCCGCAGCGCCTCGTGCGAGAACCCGTGCAGCATGTGGTTCAGGATGTCGTCCGCGCGGGGATAGCTGATGCCAAGGTCGCCCTCGTCCGTCTGCCCCACGATCAGGTCCGCCGTTGGTGCCTTGGTCACGATCACCTCGGGTACCCCGAGATGCCGCGCGAGTTGCCACACCTGCGTCTTGTACAGATCCCCGATGGGATTCACCGGCGGCGAATCGTCGGCGTGCCAGGTGAAGTAGCCGAAGAGCCGTTCGGTCTTGTTACCCGTTCCGAGGGGCAGGGCCCGATAGCGTGCCGAGAGATCGAAGAGCGCGATCATGCGCGTGCGCGCCATGACGTTGCCGCGCCGGGCGCCGTCGGCGTCGGGCTCGTGGGTGAGATACCCGTCCACCGCCGGCGAGATGTCGATCGTGCGCGATTCGATTCCGAGGGCGTCGATCACGAGCTGGGCGTGGTCGAGTGACTCGGCGCTGGAGGTGCGGTAGGGCAGACGGACGCCGATGACGTTCTCCTTGCCGAGGGCGCGCACCGCGAGTGCGGCGGTCACCGCGGAATCCACGCCACCGGAAATGCCGACGACGGCGCGTCCGAAGCCGCGGCGGGTCATCTCGTCGTGCAGGAAGCCGGTCAGCCACTCCTCGGTGAGCGAGACGTCGAGGTCGAGGGGCGGCGGCCCCCCGTGATCCTTGAGCCCCTGCCGAATGACCGGCAATTGCTCCGGCAGACCCCGAATCGGCGCCGAGTCGCTGGCCGTTGTGGGAATCGCAAATTCACCCGTATGGAAGTCGCGGGCGTGACGCAGCAGATCCGCCGCGGCCGGTTCCGGACCGTCGTAGGCCAGGACTGGCGCGACGCCATCATTCACGCGTCGCACGTTGTCGAGCACATGCGGCAACGCCACGCGCAGGTCGCTGAGCAACGGGCTGTCGGCGCGAGCGCGCACGAGATCGTCGAGGTCCACGGTAATGGACACGAACGATTCATCCCACACCGGGGCGCGACTGCGTACATCGCCGGCCGGACCCACGAGGTGCGAGGTGCCGAAGAAGCGCTTCCCGCCTTCGGTGCCCACGAGGTTCACGAAGCTGGCGAACACGCCGTGTTCCTCGGCAATGTCGCGAATGAGCCGCTCCCAGCGCGCGGCACTGCTCGGGCCCGGCACCCCGTCGGTGCGCGGCCACGGACCGCGCGCCGGGGCGGCGGAGCTCACGAACACCATCTGCGCCCCATCGAGTGCGGCCAGCGTGCCGCTGATGGAGTGCCACGCGTCCTCGCATACGAGGAGCGCCGCGCGCCCCCACGGGGTCTCGAAGGCCCGGATGTCGGTGCCACGCTCCACGAAGCGCTCTTCATCGAAGAGCCCGTAAGTCGGGAGGAAATTCTTGCGGTGCACGTGGCGCAGCACCGGCGGACCATCGTCGAGCCCGATGGTGATGTACGCCGCCGCGTTGTGGAGCGTGTCGCGCCACCGTTCGTAAAAGCCGATCACGACGTCCAGCGGTACGGCATCCATGCCGGCGGCTGCGCATGCCGTGCGATAGGCATCATCGAGTTCGTACGCGAGCGCCCCGGCTGTCAGCGCGACCTCGCGCACCCCGCCTTCGACGAAATAGCCCGACAGTGCCGTCTCCGGGAACTGCACCACCTGAGGGCGCGGCTCGAGCGCGGCGGCCTGCGCGCACAGGCGCCCTACCCGGGCGAGGTTCGCAGCCGTGTCGCCCTTGCGGGGCGCAAACTGACACAGCGCAATCGTAAGCGGTCGGATCGGTTCGACGGACATGGGTGAAAGCTACGCCCCGATCCCCCCGAACCGTACCGGTCGACCCGTGTAAAATTCCGCTATGGCTTTTCCTGGCATCTGGTGGTCGCGCGGCCGCGTCGTCGCGCTCCTGAGTGTGGGGCTCGCTCCCGTCGCGTTGCTGGCGCAGGGGGGCACGGCAGCCGCTTCCGCGGGGACTGGCGAAGCGTGGCGCATCATCACCCCGCCGCAGGCATCGGTCGTGCTGGCCCGCGATGGTGCCATCATCGGCCAGTTCGGCCGCGAGCGGCGCCTCAGCATCTCCGTACGGACCTTGCCCAGGTACGTCGGCCAGGCGTTCATCGCGGTCGAAGACAAGCGCTTCTATCAGCACGACGGGGTGGATCTGGTGGGCGTCGCCGGGGCCCTCAAGGACGCCGTCACCAAGGGGGAGATGCGCGGTGCGAGCACCATCACGCAGCTCCTCGTCGGCAACATGCACCCCGACCTGATCGATCGTCGGGACAAGTCGCCGGCGCGCAAGCTGCGCGAACAGCAGGCCGCGCGCGAAATGGAACGCCACTACAACAAAGAGCAGATCCTCGAGGCGTTTCTCAATCAGATCTCCTTCGGTCGTGGGGCGTACGGAATCGAGATGGCGGCCCGGCAATATTTCGGCAAAGGCGCGTCCGATCTGTCGCTCGCCGAGGCGGCGAGCCTGGCCTCGATGCCGAAGAGCCCGGTGTTGTACGACCCGGTGAAGTACCCCGACCGCAACCGCGAGCGCCGCAACACGGTGCTCGCGCTCATGGCGGCGCAGGGGTACATCAGCGCGGCGCAGGCGAGCGCGGCCCAGCGTGAGCCCATCCGCACGGTCACGCCCGCGGCGGCGGTGGCGCCCTGGGTTACCGACGTCGTACGCGTGCAGGCCGAGCGGGCCGGTGTTCCGGTCACGCAAGGCGGCTATCGCATTCACACCACCATCGATGCCGGTCTGCAGCGCGCGACCCAGCAGGCGCTCTCCAGCGGCATCGACGAGATCGAGTCGCGCCCGGGCTTTCGTGGCCAGCGGTGCGCCGCGCGCGCCGACAGCGGTGCCGCGGCGGGCAGGAAGCCGCGCGTGGAGGCATGCCTCGAGGGCGCGGCCGTCGTCCTCGACCCCACCACCGGCGAAGTGCGGGCCCTCGTCGGCGGGCGCGACTACGCACGCTCGAGCTTCAACCGGGCGGTCGACGGCAATCGTCAGCCGGGCTCGAGCTTCAAGGCGTTCGTCTATGCACAGGCCATCGCCCAGGGGCTGACGCCCAACGCGATGGTAGCCGATACGGCGCTGCATCTGCGTCTCGACAACGGCCAGATCTATAGCCCCGACAACTCCGACAACGCCTTTCTGGGCCTGCTGACGCTGCGGGAGGCGCTCACGCGCTCGCGGAATCCGGTCGCCGTGCAGCTCGCGCTGAGCGTCGGCATGGACTCGGTCACCGCCCTCGCTCGGCGTGCCGGTCTGCGCGCGCCGATCGCACCGTATCCGTCGAGCGCGCTCGGGGCGAGCGTCGTGCAGCCCCTCGACTTCGTGGCGGCATACGCGAGCTTCGACAACGGCGGCGTGGGCGTCGATCCCCGTTTCATCAGCCGGATCGACGATCGGAGCGGCAAGGCGGTCTTCGCGCCGCCCGGTGCTCCGGCCCGGCCGGCGATGGACCCGCGCGTCGCCTTCATCATGCGGGACATCATGACCGATGTCGTGAATCGCGGAACCGCCACGGCGCTGCGAAAGATCGTCCCGCCGCAGGTGCGGGTGGCGGGCAAGACCGGCACGACCAACGACAACACGGACGTCTGGTTCGTCGGCATGACCCCGGAACTGGTGCTGGGCGTATGGCTCGGCTTCGACAAGCCGGCCATGATCGCCCCCGGCGCGGCGGGGGGAACGCTCGCGGCGCCGATCGCCGGTCGCATCCTCGCCGCCGCGTACGGGACGCGCTCCAGCGGCGTCTGGACTCCGCCGCCCGGGCTCGTTTCGGCCGAAATGGACCGCACGACCGGCAAGCCGGCAGACGCGAAAACCACCGCGGACAACCGCTATACGGAGTGGTTTCTGCTCGGAACCGAGCCGGGCGCCCTCGCCTGGCCCTGGAGCCTGTTTCGGATGGGACCGATCGGTCCATAAACCGAGTAGGTCTGTATCAATTTAAGTCGTTGATTCCATTGATTTTACAAAACCCTACCTGAACGTCGGGGAGAATCGTGCGCTCGGCACGCTTTGCCCTACGGAGCATTACGGACGGGAACTGGTAGAGAACCGGAATTGTTTGCGCCGGTTTCAATGTCGATCTATGTGTCCATGACGCCCACTGATGTGCTCCCGTTCCGCCGCCCCGCTGCGACGTCGCACCCCGCGGCCACCCACACGTCCGGTTCGAAGGGTGGAACCGGCATCGTGATGATGAACCTTGGTGGTCCGGCCACGCTGGATGACGTCGAGCCGTTTCTGCTCCGTCTCTTCGCGGACCGCGAGATCATCCAGCTGCCCTGGCAGGACGTGCTGGGCAAGTTCATCGCGACGCGTCGCGCCCCCAAGGTGCGCAAGCTCTACGAGCGCATCGGAGGCGGCTCCCCGATCCTCAAGTGGACGTCGCTGCAGGGCGAAGAGATGTGCAAGCGGCTCGACGAGATGTCGCCGGACACGGCGCCGCACAAGTTCTATGTGGCATTCCGGTATACCCATCCGTTCGCCGACGACGCGCTGCAGGCCATGAAGGCGGACGGCATCACGCGCGCCGTTGCCTTCACGCAGTATCCGCAGTGGTCCTGCTCCACGACCGGCTCGAGCCTGAACGACCTGTGGCGGGCCGCCGAGCGGACCGGTACCAAGGACGCCTTCGAGTGGAGCATCATCGATCGCTGGGGGGAGCACCCGGGCTTCGTCCGCGCGATGGCCAGCGCGGTGGAAGATGGGCTCGAGCAGTATCCCGAGGCGGAGCGCGACGATGTCCTGGTGCTCTTCAGCGCCCACTCGCTGCCGCTCAAGGTCATCGATCGCGGCGACGCCTACCCCGCCGAGATCGGCGCCACGGTGAGCCGCGTGGTCGAGGCGATCGGGCTTCGCAATCCGTACATGGTGAGCTACCAATCGGAAGTGGGCCCGCTCCGCTGGCTCGGGCCGAGCACCGAATCCGTGATCGAGCAGCTCGGTCATCGCGGCGACAAGAATCTGCTCGTCGTGCCGATCGCGTTCACCAGCGATCACATCGAGACGCTCTCGGAACTTGATCTCGAGTACGGCGAACTCGCGCAGAAGCTGGGGATGACCGGCTACAAGCGCGCGCCGGCCCTCAACGGCCGCACGGAATTCCTCGACGCGCTCGCCGACATCGTCTACGAGCACCTGGCCGAGGGGAAGCCGTTCGGGCCGAACTACCGTCGCAAGTGCCCGGGGTGCACCAACGCGGCCTGCCGCGGTGTGCCGTCGCG
Source organism: Gemmatimonas sp. (assembly GCA_039809645.1). Lineage (GTDB taxonomy): Bacteria > Gemmatimonadota > Gemmatimonadetes > Gemmatimonadales > Gemmatimonadaceae > Gemmatimonas. Next base: position 27,189 of record JBDHVK010000025.1, on the reverse strand, counting down.
GATTGCCTCGGGCGCCTCCGCGGCAGTTCCGGCCGCCGTGTCGTCGCAACATGTCTGCGCGTCGTCGCAACCGGACGAGGCGCTGGAAGAGTCGGTGGCCGGTCTCTGATCGAGGCGTCCATGTTCCTGATCCCCTTCCACGTCGTCAGCTGCTCGCACGAACACAACGAGCATGATCTGATCGGTCGCCTGCGGCTCACGCCGGAGCGTCTCGAACAGGCGCTGGCGGCGTTGCACGGGCAGGGAGCCAACGCGGTGCTGCTCAGCACCTGTCACCGCACCGAGCTGTACTGGTGGGGTGAGGACGACCTCGGCGCGTGGTTCCACGACACCCTCGTTCGCCGTGTGCGCGGCGGCGAGGCGTTGTTCGTGGACCGCGCGGATGCCGACCTCGCGGTCCGGCATCTCTTTGCCGTGACCGCCGGCATACGCTCCGCGCGCTTCGGTGAGCCGGAGATCGCGGGGCAGCTCAAGCGCGCCTGGCAGGCCGCGCATGATGTGGGGATGGCGCAGGGGCCGATCGATCGCCTCTTCCGCCAGGCAGTGGACGCGTCGCGCCACATTCGCGCGGCGATGGGCACCGACGCCGATCCGTCGCTCGGCAAGCGCGTGCGCGATTGCATCGCGCGTCAAGTGGCGGCGTCGCGCGACACGCGCACGCGGGAAGTGCTGGTGGTGGGATCGGGGGATGCCGCTCGCACGGTGCTCGAGGCGCTCCGTCAGGAGCCGGTGGCGGGCGTGCGCGCCACCGTCACCTCGCGCACCGATGCGCGGGCGGAGGCGCTGGCGCACACGTTCCATGTGCCCGTCGCGCCGTGGGCGACGCGGGATGACGCGGTCGCGAAGGCCGACGTGGTGGTGTTTGCGGTGCACGTGACGTCGCCCATGGTTGGCGGCGTGACGCAGGCGCTGGCACTGCCACGTCGTGCCAACCGCGCGCTCTGGATCGATCTCGGCGTGCCGGGAGCCATCGCGGTGGGTTTCGCGGCGCCGGGCATCGAAGTGGTCACGCTCGATCAGCTGGAAGACGCGACGGCGCCGGCCATTCGCGAGGCGCGCGCGCGCCGTGCGGGGCTGGCGCTGCAGCAGGAGCTCGCGCGCTGTGCACGCGAGACGCATCGCGTGCAGCTCGGGCAGCGGCTCGGCGCGCTGGAAGAGCAGGCGGTGGCGTTCGCGACCGCACACGGCGACGAGCCGGCGGATGAAGTCGCGCGGCGGGTGGCGCGGCTGGTGCTGCGCGAACTCACGCGGGCTTGAACTGCGGGTGACGCGGAAGCTGTAACTGCGGAAGCGAAGGGGTGGCAAGATGAACAGCGGGTACCGCGGTCACCGCGGTACCCGCTGTTCATCTTACCGTTGTTCAGCTTCCAGGTTTACAGCTTCCGCAGTCCGAGCAGTTCACTCAGGAGCGCCCGCACCATGCCCCGCACCTGCCCGCCAGTCAGAGCGCCCATCAGGCACAGCTGCACCCAATTCCGCTCGCGCAGGTAGTCGCTCTCGAAGGCGATCTCCCACCCCTGGACACGGAGTGTCTCACCGAGCGCGCGCGATGACACGTCGCGCGGCAGTGCGATCGTGTGCACCACCGGTGAGGCCACGTCCTGTGGCGCAACGACCGTGAGGCCGGCATCGATCAGCTGCGCTCGGACCCACGCGCCCCAGCCCGCGCGTTCCGCTGCACAGGCATCCCAATCAGTCGCCGAGAGCGCGGCATCGAGCGCCGCGATCAGGTTCGACGACTGCGTGAACGGCACGCCGCCACAGGCGATCGCGTGGCCAAGGTCGAGGTACCGCGGAATGCGCGCGCTGGGCGAAGGCACGCCATCGTGCAGCACAATCGCCACACCGGGATAGGCGCCAATCGCCTTGCCGCTGACCGCACTGGCCATCCAGACGCCGTCGAGCGACACCGGAATCGCGCCCAGGCTGCTGATCGCATCCAGCGCGAGACGCGCGTCATACTCGTGAGCGATCGCGCGCAGCGTGTCGAGATCGTTCACCACGCCGGTGGACGTCTCCGAGTGCACGGCCCACAGCCACGTCGCCCTCGTGTCGTGCATGGCGCGCCGCACGGCGTCCCAATCCATCGGCGCGCCCCACGGCGTCCGTACGACGGCGTGCGTCAACCCGAGGCGATGCGCCTGGTCTGTGAGGCGGTCACCGAATTCCCCGTTCGTCAGGACCACCCCGGGCCCCGGCAACTGTGCGAGCTGCGCGCCGATCACGTCGTTGGCCAGGGTGCCCGAGCCGAGCAGAAGCGTCGCACGCGGTGCACCTGTGCGTGCACACAGCGTGTCGCGCACCCGGGCGTGTTGTGCACTGAACGCTGCGGCGCGATGCGAGGCCGCCGGCGCGCGAAACGCCGCGTCCACCGTTTCGTGCATCGCGACCGGTCCGGGGAGAAACCGGCCGCCCACCGCACGCGACACCACCGGCGAGAACGATCGCGAGTCGGGCCAGAGTGACGCGCGCGCGGCGACGGTCTCGAGCTCGAGGTACATCGGCTGATACTCCGCGCCGGGCGTGCCGATGCGATGCGCGAAGGGCACGCAGCCGATGTGCGCATAGAGCGCGAGTTGTCGCGTGGTGCCGGACAGCACGCCGAGGTCGAACCCCTGCGCCACGAAGTGGGCCGTCAGCGTCTGCAGCAGTCGGGTGAGGACCCGCGTCGCGCGATACGCCGGGTCGACCGCCAGTAGTCGGATCTCCACGGCGCGCGTATGCGGCGGCAGCCACGGATCGATCGGCCCGAGCTTCTGGTCCAGCGAAAACGGGCGTCGCGCACGGCCGCACACCATCCCGACCACCTCGCCGTCGACGTCGTAGACGACGTACACATTCTCGTCGTGGAATCGATCGACGAGCCGCTGCTCGGCGTTCGGAGCGTGTTGCGGGATCTCCTCGACGAACGTGCGATAGTTGAGGCGATGGATCGCCTCCATGTCCGCAGCCGTCGCCAGGCGCGCGCGGCCCGACGCCGCCAATGTTCCCGTGGGCATGTCGCCAACATGGCGCGCGATGCGCATTCCGGGAATACGTCACGTGACGCAGTGGCTCATACAGAGTTGCACCGCCCGGCGTACGGCGCGATCGTAGCTCCCAGGCAGGTCCGCTTCCCGAACCGTGAGCTCCGATGACGCTGCGTATCGATCGTATCGCGAAGACCTACCCCAACGGGGTGCGCGCCCTCCACGACATCTCCCTCACCATTCCGCCGGGGATGTTCGGCCTGCTCGGGCCGAATGGCGCCGGGAAGTCGTCGCTGATGCGTACGATCGCCACGCTCCAGCCCCCCGATAGTGGCAGCATCACCTTCCGCGATATCGACGTGCTGAAGGAGCCCGAGCGGCTTCGCGCCCAGCTCGGATACCTGCCGCAGGAATTCGGGCTGTATCCCAACATGCCCGCCGAAGCGATTCTCGATCACTTCGCAACGCTCAAGGGCGTAGTGAATCCGGGCGAGCGCAAGGAGCTGGTCGGCACGCTGCTGCAGCAGGTCAATCTCTACGACGTCCGGAAGAAGAGCGTGGGCGGCTACTCCGGCGGCATGAAGCAGCGCCTCGGCATTGCCATCGCCCTGGCCGGCAGCCCCAAGCTGCTCATCGTGGACGAACCGACCGCCGGTCTCGATCCGACCGAACGGAATCGCTTCCTCAACCTGCTCGCCGACATTGGCGAGGAGGTCGTGGTGATTCTCTCCACCCACATCGTCGAAGACGTGCGCGAGCTCTGCTCGCAGATGGCGATCATCAACAAGGGGCAGGTGGTCGTGCAGGGTGAGCCGGAGCGCATCATCGACGAAGTGCGCGGCCGCATCTGGCGACGCACCATTCCGCGCGCGCAGGCCGACGACTACAAGAAGCAGTATCAGGTCATCTCCACGCGCATGGCAGCTGGCAACACCGTGCTGCACGTCTACGCCGAATCGAACCCGGGCGACGGCTTCGTGGCGATCGAGCCGGACCTTGAGGATGTCTATTTCCACCGGCTGGCGGAGGTGTCGGGCGGGCGCGTGCCGGTGGAGGCGTAATGTTCGGGCCGCTCTTTCGCTTCGAGCTCCGGAGTCACTTCCGGCGGCCGGTCACGTGGCTGTACGTGGCCATCATGTTCTCGCTCGCCTTCTTCGCCATCAGCACCGATGCCGTCCTGGTGGGGCCGGCCCTCGGCAAGGTCAAGCGGAACAGTCCGTACTCGCTGGCACAGATGTACGCCATTCTGCTCGCAATCGGACAGATCATCACGAGTGCGTTGGTCGGCACCACCGTGCTGCGCGACTACGACGCCGGCGTACACGAAATCCTGTTCAGCACGCGCATCACGCGCGCGGGGTATCTGGGCGCCAAGTATCTCTCCGCGCTGCTGGCCATGCTGCTGGTCTTCGCGGCGTTGCCGGTTGGCGCACTCCTCGGCACCGTCATGCCGTGGGTCGACGCCACCACGCTGCAGTCGGTGAATCTGTGGCACTACTGGCAGCCGTTCCTCGTGGTTGGTGTGCCGGGCGTGTTCTTCCTCAGCAGTCTGCTCTTTGCCGTGGGGTCTCTCACGCGCAGCAGCTTTTCGGTGTACGTCGCGGGCATTCTGCTGCTGGTTGGCTACTCGGTGGCCGGGAACCTCGTGCGGCAGCTCGATCGCGATCAGTTGGCGAATCTCATCGATCCCTTCGCCATTCGCTCCATCGACCTGATCACCCGCTACTGGACACCGGTCGAGAAGAACGCGTGGACGCTGCCGTGGTCTGGTTTTCTCGGGGAGAACCGCCTGCTGTGGGCCGGGCTGGGCGCGCTGCTGCTGGTGGTGACCTTCCGCTTTGTGCGTCTCGAGAAGTTCGGCGCCGTCACGTCGCGCAAGAAGCAGAAGGTCGACGCCCGAGCGTTCGTGCCCTCGGCACCGTCGCGCCTCGTGGCGCGCACGTACCCGCCCACGCCGGCGATGGCTGGCTGGTGGAGCGTCGCGCGCTTTCATACGCTCTCCCTCGTGCGTTCCGTCCCGTTCCTGGCGATCGCGGCCATCGGCTTCATCAATGTGCTGATGAATGCCTGGTACGCCGATCAGAACGGACAGAACAAGAGTTGGCCCATGAGCTGGCTGATGGCCGAGTCGTCCATCAATGGGGCGTCGCTGTTCCTTGCCGTGCTGCTGACGTTCTACGCCGGTGAGCTGGTGTGGCGTGAGCGACAGGTGAAGCTCGACCAGGTCCTCGACGCGGCGCCGGTGCGCTCGTGGAGTGTCCTGAGCGGCAAGTTCACGGCGATGGCGCTGCTGCTGCTGGCCTTCGCGACCGCCTCGGTGCTCGGGAGCATGGCGGTGCAGGTGCTGAAGGGCTATCCGCGCATCGATTTGCCGGTCTATGCGCTGTACGTCTACCTGGCCGACTTCCCCGGCTGGCTGGTCATGACAGCGTTTGCCTTCCTGGTGCAGTCGCTGGTACCGCGGAAAGCCATTGGCCACGTCATCGTCATTCTGGTGTGGGTGGGTAATACGGCGACGGTGAACCTCGGGTATGACTATCGCTTGCTCACGGTCGGTGCCACCCCAGCGCTGCGCTGGTCGGACCTGAACGGCACTGGCCCGTATCTCGCGGCGTTTCCGGCGGTGCAGGCGTTCAATCTGTCCGTCGCCATGCTCCTGCTGGCGCTGACGTATCTGGTTTGGCAGCGCGGCACCGAGATGGCGGTCCTCGGGGCTCGGCTCAAGTCGCGCTTTGTCGCGGGCACCCGGTGGCTCGCGCTCGCGAGTACGGCGGGCGCAACGGCGGCAGGCGGCGTGTTCTACTATCACGCCAGCGTCGAGAATCGTTACCTCACCAGGAAGGAACGGGAAGCCGCATCGGTACAGTATGAGCAGACGTGGCGTCGCTATGAAGCGCTCGTTGCGCCCCATGTCGTGGGCGTTGCCCTCGATGTGGATCTCGAGCCCACGGACGGGCGGGCACGCGTCGGCAGCCGCTTCGCACTGGTGAACCGACGGGCCACGCCGATCGACACGATCCTCGTGAACGTCGCGCCAGACGCGGACGGGCTCGCGGTCACGCTCGACTCACTCACCTTTGATCGTCCGTTCACCGTGCTCAAGGCCGACACGGTGTTCGGTGTGCGCCTGATCCGTCTCTCGACGCCTCTGGTCATTGGAGACTCGCTGCACGTTCGCGCGGTGCAGCGTTTTCGGGTGCGTGGCTACCCGAGTGGGCAGCCGGACCGGTCGCTGGTGGCGAATGGGACCTTCTTCAATCGCGACAAGTTCCCCACCTTCTTCTACGACAACGGCAAGGAGCTGCAGAGCGACGAGTTGCGCCGCAAGTACAAGCTGCCGCTGCAGCGCCGCGGCAAGCCGCGCACCGACAGCGCGTCACTCTATCGCCAGTCGTTCCTCGCGGACGCCGACGCCGCGACGTTCACGGCCACCGTGAGCACCGATCCCGACCAGATCGCGATGGCGCCGGGCTACCTGCAGCGCGAGTGGACCCAGAACGGTCGGCGGTATTTCACGTACACCATGGACGCGTCCATCGACAACTTCTTCTCGGTGTTGTCGGCGCGATGGACGGTGACCAAAGCGCAGTGGCAGAACGTGGCGATCGAGGTGTATCACCATCCGTCGCACACGTTCAACGTGCAGCGCATGATCGACGCCTCCAAGGCGAGCCTCGCCTTCTACTCGCAGGAGTTCGGGCCGTATCAGCACCGGCAGCTCCGGATTCTCGAGTTCCCGCGCTATGCCGGCTTCGCGCAGTCGTTTCCGAATACCGTGCCGTACTCCGAGGAGATCGGCTTTGTGGCCCGTGTGGACTCCACCGACGTCGAGGACACGGACCTCCCGTACTTCGTGACCGCGCACGAGATCGCCCACCAGTGGTTCCCGTATCAGCGCATGCCCGCCGATGTGGAAGGCTCGCAGATGCTCTCGGAGTCGCTCAGCGAGTATGCCGCGCTGGTGATCACCGATCGGGCGCACGGCCGGCCGTTCACGCAGAAGTTCCTGCGCGCGGAGCTCGAGCGGTATCTGCGTGGTCGCGCCGGGGAAACCAAGGGCGAACATCCGCTCACGCGCGTCGATCTGCAGAGCTACATCTGGTACCAGAAGGGATCGCTGGCCCTGTTTGCGCTGCGCGATCTCATCGGCGAGCGCGCGCTCCACGGCGCGCTGCGGGCGTACCTCGACGAAGGACGCGCCCATCCCGGACCGCCCTACGCCACCACGCTCGATCTGATGCGGCACATCCGCGCCGCCACCCCCGATTCCCTGCAGCGTGCGGTCGACGACTATTTCGAAACGATCACGCTGTGGGATGTGAAGACCGACAGCGTCCTGACTGCGCCGTTGCCCGGTGGGCAGTTCAAAGTCACGGTCATCGGCACAGCGACCAAGTTGCGCGCGGATTCGCTCGGCACCGAATCAACGATCCCCCTCAACGACTACATCGATGTGGGACTGTTCGATGCGCCCAGAACGGGGGCGCGACTGGGTGAGGTGATCGCGATTCGCAAGGTGAAGGTCACCAGGACGACCGTGCGCGCGGAGTTCACGGTGAACCGTAAACCCTCGCGCGCCGGTATCGATCCGTACAACCTGTTGATCGATCGCGTCCCCAGCGACAACAGCAGGGACGCGAAGTAAGTCCTACACGCCGACCAGCTCCTCGACGGCCGCTTCGGTAGAGGCGTCGACCAGCGCGATCTTGAGCACATCGCGCAGCGTCTCCACCGGGTGGAAGCTCAGCTGCTCGCGCACCTCTTCCGGCACGTCCTCGAGGTCGGCCTCATTGGCCTTCGGGATGATGACATCCTTGATGCCGGCGCGGTGAGCGCCGAGGACCTTTTCCTTCACGCCGCCGATCGGCAAGACGCGACCGCGCAGCGTGATCTCGCCCGTCATCGACACATCGCGCCGCACCTTGCGGTTCGACATCTCGCTCACGAGGGCCGTCGCGATGGCGATGCCCGCACTCGGACCATCCTTGGGGATGGCGCCGGCCGGAACGTGGATATGTGCCTCGCTCGCCCCCGCCACACGCTCGGGCGGAATGCCAAGCGCCTCCGCGTTGTTGGTGGCATAGGTGAGCGCCGCGCGGGCGCTCTCCTTCATGACATCGCCCAGCTGGCCGGTGAGAATGAGGGAGAGCGGCCCCACGCGCACCGCGTCCTCATCGTCGGTGGGCCTGGTGCGCCCGCCGCCGCGCCGGATGCTCGCCTCCACGAACATGATGTCGCCGCCCATCGGCGTGTAGTACATGCCCGTCGCGATGCCCACCTCGTCGTGCTCGTTGGCGCGCTCCGGATGCACCTTCGGACGACCGAGCAGCTCGCGCACCTCGTCGGCATCGATCTGCTTGTCGTCGATCGCCGTGGTGTCACCCATGGCCACCCGGCGCGCCACCTTGCGGGCCACCGCGCCCAGCTGGCGCTCCAGCTGACGCACACCGCTTTCGCGCGTGTACTCGCTGATCACCTTGGCCACCGCTTCGTCGGTGAACGAGAGTTCGCGCGCCGCGAGTCCGCTCTCGTCGAGCTGCCGCGGCACCAGGTACTTCTTGGCGATCTCCGCCTTCTCCCGTTCGGTGTAACCACTGAACTCCACGACTTCCATGCGGTCGAGCAGTGGCCCCGGAATGTTCTGGATGAAGTTCGACGTGGCGATGAAGAGCACTTCGCTCAAGTCGAACGGCACGCCGAGATAGTGGTCGGTGAACGAGTCGTTCTGCGCCGGATCGAGCACCTCGAGCAACGCGCTCGACGGATCGCCCTGATACGACTGGCCGAGCTTGTCCACTTCGTCGAGCAGGAACACCGGGTTCTTGGTGCCCGCCTGCTTCATCCCCTGGATGATGCGGCCGGGCATCGCGCCCACATACGTCCGGCGATGGCCGCGGATATCCGCTTCGTCGCGGGCGCCACCGAGCGCGACGCGCACATACTCGCGGCCGAGCGCGCGGGCGATCGACTTGGCGATGCTCGTCTTGCCCACACCCGGCGGGCCGTTGAAGAGCAGAATCGGACCCCGCGCCATGGCGCGCGCCTTGGCTTCCTTCGTATCGGTGATCTGCCGATCGGTATCGCCATTGCACAGCGACGGCGTGGCGTCGGACGTATCGCCCTTGAGCTTCGACACCGGAAATTCGCCGGTTGTGGCGACCTCCGCCGCGACCTGCTGCGCGCGCAGCTGACGCACCGCCAGGAATTCGAGGACGCGATCCTTCACGTCCTTGAGGCCGTAGTGGTCTTCGTCGAGAATCTCGCCCGCGCGCGCCAATTCGAGATGATCGTCGCTGCGCGTGTTCCACGGCAGCTCGGCAATCCACTCGAGATAGGTGCGAATGACCTGGGCTTCCATGCTCTCGCGGCCGGCGCGCTCGAGGCGCCCGAGCTCGCGCTCCACTTCGGCACGGCCTTCCTTCGAGAGCACGAGCTTGTTGAGCTTCTCGCGCAGCTCGGCGATCTCCTTGGAGGAGTCGTCATCACCGAGCTCCTTCTGAATGGCCTTGAGCTGCTCGCGCAGGAACATCTCGCGTTGCCGTTCGCCGAGCTCTTCCTGCACCTGGCTCTTGATGTCTTCCTGTGCTTCGAGCAGCCCGATCTGGCGCTGCACGTGCACGAGCACGCGGCGCAGGCGCTCCTCGACGCTGAGCGTCTCGAGCAGCCCCTGCTTCTCGGGCACCGTGAGTTCGATGTAGCCGGCCACGAGGTCGGAGAATCGACCGGCGTCCTCGACGGAGTCGAGCACCTGATGCACGACTTCTTCGGGAAGGCCGCGCTTTTCGCCCAACTCGGCGGCCCGCTCGCGCGCTTCCTTGTGGAGCGCCTCGAACGCGGGGTCCTTGAGGTTGAGCGGCAGCATCTCCTCGGCCTGCACGGTGACCGCCGTGAGATACCCGTCGGTTTCCCCGTACTGGAGCGCGGTGGCGCGCTGCTCACCCTGGAGCAGCAACTGCGCGCCACCCAATCCGCGCTGGATCTGCCCGATGCGGGCGATCACGCCGGTGGTGAAAAGGATGTCCGAGGTCGGCTCCTCGGTGTTGTCCCGCTGGGAGACCGCAAAGACCAGTCGGTCACCCTTGAGGGCCGTTTCGATGGCCCGCAGGGTGCCCGGCCGGCCCGCCGCGATGGGGGCGGTGATCCCGGGGAACATGACTGTCCCGCGCAGTGGCAGGACCGGAAGCGTGAGGCGCTGACCCATAATCGACGAATCCTGAGCAGAGAGATGAGGTCACCCTCGTGTGGCATGATTCGCACCGCGCGAGAGCCGCCATCCCGGCAGGTTCGGCTAATCTGCACCTCAGCGCCGACGCCGGCTTGGCGGGGAGATGCCGGATTGGCGGGAGGGCACGGCGACCACATCTCCAGCGATCCGCGTGTCCAACTGCAACTCCCGGCCCCCTGCCTCCGTAGGGCACCTGGTTGGTGTTCCCGGGTTCCCTCAACTGGGACGTTCCGACTCCATGCTGTTGTCGGTATCTCCTCGGTGCTACAATGGGGAGTACTGGCCTCGACTCCCCGATCCAACTCGCGTGTCCGACCCCTTCGCCCCATCTGAAGACGCTGAACTCCGGGCTCACGTGGAGCAGGCGCTCAGCGCCGCCTACGAGCTCGACTGTGAGATCGGCCGCGGGGGCATGGGTATCGTCTATCGAGCCCGCGACCGGCGGCTCAAGCGTCACGTCGCCATCAAGCTGTTGCCGCCGGAGCTGTCGTTCCGGCGCGACGTGCGCTCACGCTTCCTGCGCGAGGCGGAAACGGCGGCGCAGCTGAGCCATCCGAACATCGTCCCGATCTATTCGGTCGACGAAGTCGGCAATCTCGTGTTCTTCGTGATGGCGTGCATCGACGGTGACAATCTCGCCAAGAAGCTCGCCACGCGTGGTCCGTTGCCGATCGAGGATGTCCGCCGCTGGCTGCAGGAAGTTGGCGACGCGCTCGCATACGCCCATGCGCGCGGCGTGGTGCATCGCGACATCAAGCCCGACAACATCCTGCTCGACGGCATCGACGGGCGCGCCCTCGTCACCGACTTCGGCATCGCGCGTGCCGCGACCGACAGCGCCGATGGCGGGCGGCTGACCGCCACCGGTATGGCGATCGGCACGCCGGCGTACATGTCGCCCGAGCAGGCGTCGGGTGATCGTGATCTCGACGCCCGCAGCGACCTCTACTCGCTCGGCGTCGTCGCGTATCAGATGCTGTGCGGCGAACCGCCGTTCACCGGCAACACCACGCCCGCGCTGCTGGTCAAGCACCTCGCGGAAGCACCGATTCCCATCTCGCAGCGCCGCTCCGACGTCCCGCCGGACCTGGCGATGATCGTCATGCGGCTGCTCGAGAAGAATCCCGACCACCGCTTCCAGAGCGCCACCGAAATGGTGCAGGCGCTCAAGACAGGCGTGGTAAATGGCGCGACCCGTGCCACGGTGAATCCCACGTCGCCGGTGAACTTCAACGGCGCGCCCATCGGTGGCATGCCGATGGGCGGGATGCCGGGCACCGGGATGCCGGGCACCGGGATGCCGGGGAATCAGACGGCGGCGCCGGGCTATCAGGCGCCGGCGTATACGGCGCGCACGCTGACGAGCGAGCCGGCGGCATCCATGCCGCGGCCCCTCACTGCGCCGCCGCCGTCGTCGGCGTTCCTGGCAGGCAGTGATTATCGCGGTGGCTACACGCCGGACGGCATGTATACCCCCACCAGCGCCGAGCTCGCGCGCTGGGAGGCGGCACCGGTCGTGGCGTTTCGTCGCAAGCTCGGGCCGTTCATCTTCTTCGGCCTGCCGCTGGCCGGAATTTCGCTGGTGACCAGCGCCGAAGTCGGCTCCATTCCGACGCTGTGGGGCGTCTACATCGGCTGGAAGTATGCCAAGCTCTGGTCGGACGGTTTCGACTGGCGCGATGTGCTGAAGCAGCCGAAGGACCGCATGTTCGGCGAAGTGCTCTCCGACCTCGTCGACAGTGTCACCTCGGTCTTCAGTCGCAAGAAGCGCGAGGAGCTGCGCGCGCAGGGGCGTCAGGGGCGCAATACCTTGAGCGCTGTGCTGCGCCCTGGTACGCCGATGCCGGGCGCCGTCGCGGCGGCCGGCCGCACCGCGGCGGCGCCACAGGCGCCGGTGCGCGACGACCAGCTCGGGCCGTACCTGCCGCTGGTGCAGGGTGCGCGCGCCGATCGGGAAGAGATCGCCCGCCTGCTCGCCACGATTCCCAACAACGAGCGCTCGCGCATCCCCGACGTCGCGAATACGGCGGTAGACCTCGTGAACAAGGTCGAGGTCATCGCGCGTGACCTGGCGCGCCTCGAACTCGAACAGGGTCCGGCGATGCTGCAGCGCGTCGAGTCGGAAATCGCCACGCTCGAAGCCGAGGCCAATCCACTGGATACGTCGCGGAGTGAGGCCCGGGTGCGGCGTCTGGCGCAGCTGCGTCGCGAGCGCCGCGCGCATGTCGATGCCCAGCAGAAGCTCACGACGCGCCGCGCTCAGCTCGAAAGCTGCCGATTGGCGCTCGAGAACGTGCGGCTCGATCTGGTGCGCCTGCGTACCGGCAACAGCTCGGTGCAAAGCGTCACCCTCGTCGCCGAACAGGCGATGGCCATGGCGCGCGAGGTCGACATCGCCGTGCAGGCGGCGAGTGAAGTTCGCGACCTCACCACCGCCCGTTCCGGCGTGGCCTGAGGGCCCGCCCCATGGCCGGCACTCCGCTTCCGACGCGCGCCGAGGGTGCGCACGGCGCCGACGCCGCACAGCTTCGCGATCGCGTCACGGCGGCGATCGGTGATATCTATCTGATCGGCGAAGAAGTCGGCCGTGGCGGCATGGCCGTGGTGTACGCGGCCGAAGACGTGCGCCTGCAGCGCCCCGTGGCGCTCAAGGTGCTGCCGCCGGAACTCGCCTTCCGCCCCGATGTGCGCGAGCGCTTCGTGCGCGAGGCGCAGACCGCGGCGCGCCTCAATCATCCGCACATCGTCCCGATCTACGCGGTGCACGAGGTCGCAGGCATGGTGTGTTTCGCCATGTCGCTGGTGCGTGGTGAAAGTCTGGCCGCGCGGGTGCTGCGCGAGGGGAAGCCGCCGTTCGACTTCATCGCGCGCGTGCTGGAGCAGGTGGCCGACGCCCTGGCCTACGCGCACGCGTGCGGCGTCGTGCATCGCGACATCAAGCCCGACAACGTCCTGATCGATCGGGACAGCGGACGCGCGATGGTCACCGACTTCGGGATCGCCCGCGCCGCCGAAGGTGGCTCGCGCCTCACCCAAACCGGCATTGCCGTTGGCACGCCGGCGTTCATGAGTCCCGAACAGGCCATGGGTGACCGCGAGGTCGACGGACGGAGCGACGTCTACTCACTTGGCGTCGTCGGGTACCTGATGCTCGCCGGCAAGCTCCCGTTCGAGGCCACCAGCACACCGGCCATGCTCATGAAGCATGTGAGCGACACGCCGCCGCCACTGCGCGCGCTGCGTCCCGAAGCGCCACGAGTGCTGGTGGATATTCTCGAACGCTGCCTGGCCAAGCGGCCGCAGGATCGCTTCGAAAGTGCGCTGCAACTGCGCGATGCGCTGCGCCGCGCGCAGCGCGACGGATCGTTCGCCGTGCCCGGCTCGGCGTCCGCCGTGCCGCTCCGGCCGCCCGGCACTCCTGATGCGACGCGCGACGACCGGTACGGGCATCGGAGCGAAGACTGGGCGCCGCGTCGCGTGTCCGAACCGGAGCCAGCCCCGCGTCAACTGCCCGCGCCCGGCGCCCTGCCGCCGATCCCGCAGCTGCCGCCGGTGCCGATCAACGGCGACCGACAGGCGATGCGCGAGTGGAAATCCGACTATCGCGAGGCGATGCGCGACTGGCGCTCACAGGTGCGCGAGCAGCGGCGCGACATGATGAGCGAGTGGCGCGATGGACGAGCGCCGTGGATGCCCGCGCGCAGCGATGACGAACTCATCGCGCGCTTCAAGGGGCAGATGATTTCGAGCTTTGCGACGATCGGCTTTCTGGGGTTCATCAACGCAGTCACCACTCCACACTTCCCCTGGGCCATGTTCCCGGCCGGCGGCATCCTGCTCGGTGTGGTCGGACGCTACGCGAGGCTGCGTGGCCGCGGCATCACGTGGGGACAGATCTTCGGCGGCGAGCCCACCAAGGCCATACCGCAATCGCCCGAAACGCTCGCCTCGCTGGTCAAAGGGTTCCGCAAGCATCTCACGTGGCTCGCCGCGTCGGCGGCGGGCGCGATGGCGAGTTTTGCCATCGGCGGCATCTTTCACATCGACCCCATGGTCGTGCCCTTCGGCGTCGGTGTCGTCGGCGCCATGATCAGCGGCCAACTCTCGCTGGTCGAGTGGTTTCGGTTGCGCCGTGCCGGGATCTCCGCCGGTGATGCGCTGAGCGATCGCTGGAAGCCGATCGCCGCGCGCGCCGACACGCGAACGGTTGAACAGCGCGCGCGCGAACGTCTCGCGCTCCTCGCCGGCGACAGCGTATTGGCGTCGCGGTACGGGGAGATGGTGCGCAGCGCGGTGGACGATCGGGTGACGATCACCGATGTCCTCACCAAACTTGGCGACGAAGACAAGACGCTGATTCCTGACGTGGAGCCCACGGCCGAGGCGCTGCTGGAGCGCGTAGGGGCGCTGGCGCAGGGGCTCGAACGGCTCGATCGCGATTTGCCTGGCGACGCGCTGCCGCAGCTCGAGGCGCGCGTCGCTGCCGCCGAGGCCGAACCGGAGACGGCGCCCGATCGCGAGCGTCGCCTCTCGCTGCTCACGCGGCAGCGCGATTCGCTGCGCGAACTCGCCGAACGGCGCGACACGATGGCCCGTCAGCTCGAGAGCGCGTCGCTCGCGCTGCGCTCGCTGCGCTTCGATATCGTGAAGCTGCGCACCATGGGCGTGGGCGCCACCGTGAACGATGTCACCAGCGCGACCCAGGAGGCGCGGGCCCTTTCACGCGATCTGGGTTACGTGCTGGATGCGGCGAAGGAAACGCGCTCGCTCTAGCTTGCGCGCACGCGCGCTCAGTAACCGCGCTCCTCGAACTCCTGCATGAGCGTGCCGTGGCCGTACCGCCGCGCCGCGTCCTGGCCTTTCACGGCGGCCGCGCGCGCCTCCTCGTGCCGCCCGAGGGCCACGAGCGTGTCGCAGTAGCGCAGCCACCCGTTGCCTTCGTCGTCATAGCTGCCGAGGTACGCCGCCAACTCGCTCGCCGCTTCTTCGAGCAGGTTGGCCTTGAGCAGCTCGTTGGCGAGCCCAAAGCGCACGAGCGGGTTGTTGGGCTGTTTGGCCGCCATGGAGCGCATGGCATCGAGTCGGGAAGGCGCCGTCATGAGAGTGGGAGTCAAAGCGTGAGCAACTCGGCGACCGCCGTGCCGAGGCGATCGGGAGCTTCTTCCGGGGCGACGTGTGCCGCGCCAGGGAGCGTAAGTGTCGTGACGCGGCCACCGGTGGCGCGCTGAAGCGCCGCTTCGGCGCGTTGCGCGCGGGCGCTGGTCAGCAGCGGATCCGTGGCACCGAGCACGAGCGCCGTGGGGCAGGGAATCCCACCGGGCGCGAGCGCGGCCACGGTGTCCGCGCGAGACTGGGCCAGCGCCGCGAGTTGGGCACAGGCGGCGTCGCGGCCGTCGCGGAGCTGGAACGGCTTGAGGTACACGTCGAGCGAACGGGCGCCGATGTCGCGGTGGGCAAAGCAGGGCAGCAGCGCCGAGTGCAGCGCCGAGGCGAGCCAGCCGGGGGCAAGTCGGCGCCAGAGCGGCAGCAGCCACGCGAGCCGTCGGAGGCGGCGCGGAATGGTGGCGTCGTGCGGATCGGCGGCGAGCAGCAGCGGATTGACGAGCATGAGATGCGCCACGCGTTGGGGCTGCTCGTGCGCGACCCGTGCCGTAATGGCCGCGCCCATGCCGTGCCCCACGAGCATTGCCTGACGTACGCCCATGACATCGAGGAGGTGCGCGAGGCGCGCTGCGTGCGCGGCGACCGTCATCGGATGTCTGCCCGGCGGATCGGAACGACCGTGACCGAGCAGGTCGAGCACCAGCACGCGATGCCCCTTGGGGAGCCGCGGCAGCACGTCCTGCCAGATGTGCGACGAGGTGAACGCGCCGTGCACGAGCACCAGTGGGTGGCCGGCGCCGCGCTGCCCGAAGGCGTAGCAATACAGGCGGACCCCGTCGAGGTCCACGAACTCGCCGCGCATCAGCGACGCTGAAAGAGCGCGCGGGCGCGCGTCGGGTCGGACATGGCGACCGGAATATAAAAACGGGGACGCCGTGAGGCGTCCCCGTTGTGCCACGATCGGGCTGGAAGCGACTCAGAAACCGCCGCGGCCGCGACCCTGCGGCATGTTCTTGACGTTCTCGTCGAACTTGGCCTTGTCGGCGTCGCTCGTCAGGATCGCCTTGAGCGCGGCGTTGCGCTCCTCGTTCATCTTGCCCATCTGCTCGCGCATGGCGGCCATGTCGCCGCCGCCGCTGCGCGCGGCCTGCATGGCTTCCTGCTGCTTCTTGGACGCGTTCATCAGCACGGTGTCGGCCTTGGCCGACTGCGCCGGCGAGAGCGTGATACCCGCGAACAGCTGTTCCTTCTGGCGGGCCATGCGCTGCTCGGGGGTCATCTGCTGACCACCACCCATGCCACCGCCGCCACCCTGGGCGTACGCGGGAGCAGCAACAGCAAGGACCGCAGCGGCGGCGATCAGGCGAAGCGTGTTCTTCATCGGGAGAAATCCGGTGGGGAGGTTCAACGCACGCGGCGCGTTCGCGCCAGCGAGGGCAGGACACCGAGTAGGAGTACCCGCGTCCGGTCCCGGGTGTTGGGGGGTGACTGAATGCTTACCAGTCGAGGGAAATTCGGCGGTGCGGTGGGTCACCGGCACCAAATCGGAGCGTGATACGCGTCCCGAACCTCTGGCGAAGTCGGCGGCTGCGAATACAATAGCGTCATTGTGACTGTCCCTCCTGTGCCGTCGCCTCTTCCCGATGCGGGCATGCTGCCGGTCCCCGGTGAGCTGCTCGTCCCTCGGGTTGTGCCCCCAGCCCCGCCACCGCCGCCGCCGCCCGTAACGGTGCCGGTCGCCTGGCTGGTGGAGCAGGGGGCACCCGTCCTCACGTATCGGGTGATGCGCGAATTGCTGCGACGAGAGCCCACGTCGTCATCGTGGGCGCTGATGCCGTATGCGAGCCGACAGGGGTGGTACCTGCTGGGACAGCAGGATGGCGACGGCACCTGGAACGATCGGATGCTGGCCACGCCGAGCGGCACGGCCCTCGCCGGAGTCGGGACGATTCCCGCGTATCGCCGGTTGCTCGAACTCGGATGGAATCCGGACGTGCCGGCGCTGGCCCACACCAAGCGGCTGCTCTTTCGCCTGCTGGCACAGGATGACGACCCCACCGTGCTGGCCGAGCTGCGCCCGACAGGCGACGACGAGGAACTCGTCCTGCGCGGGCGGCTCATCCTGCGCGAGGCGGCGGCCGCCGCTCTGGCGCACGCGGGCTACGAGGCCGATCCGCGCCTGCGTGGTGCCGCCCGTCGGTTGATCGATCGTGTGTACGCGTTCCTGCGCTCGCCGCTGGCCCAGAAGCCCTGGGTCCGCCTCGGCAATCAGCACGTGCTGCACGCGGATGCCGCACCCCCAAGCTTTCATCTGCTCCAGATGCTCGCGGCCATGCCGCAGTTTCGCAGCGAGCACAGCGAGTTCATGGAGCGGCTGTACACATACCTGTCGGAGGCCTGGCCGCGGCAGGCGATCGTGCAGCAGGTGGGCGGGCACATCGTCGAACAGGAGCATCTGGTCCCGGGTGACTTCCTGGCGACGCGGGGTGACCTCGACGGGGATATGCCCAGTGCGCTCGCCTGGCTGGAACTCGTCGCCCGTCTCGGCTTTCTTGGCCGCCATGAGGGGTGGCAGCGACTCCTCGACCGCACGCTCGACGACCGCGATCGCCGCGGGGTGTGGACCCCGCCCCGGTCGGTCGTGATGCCTGCCACCATCCCGGCGTGGAGCTGGCCAGCCCTGCCGCTGACCGACGGCGCCACCACCGGAAACCCCGCCGCCCTCTCGGCGGACGTGACCTTCCGGCTCGCCCTCATCGCGCAGTACGCCGGTCGGACGCTCGAGTTCGTTTAGGACCCGGTAGCCCTCCGGACCCCGGACCTCGTTAGGTTACGGGACACACATGACTGTCATCGATCCAGATACGCTCGTCGGCGATGTGACCTTCGCCGACCTGGGGCTGGCCCAGCCCCTGCTCGACGCCCTGAAAGACGCAGGGTATGAACGGCCCACCCCGATTCAGCGCGAAGCGATCCCGCTCGCGCTCAAGGGCCGCGACCTCATCGGCCTCGCGCAGACCGGCACCGGCAAGACGGCGAGCTTCACGCTCCCGATGGTGCACCGGCTGCTCGGCGGTCCACGGCGCACCCGCGTCCTCGTCCTCACGCCCACGCGCGAACTCTGCCTGCAGGTCGAGGAAAGCGTGCGGAAGTACTCCAAGCACGCGCCGGTCGACTGTATCCCGGTGTACGGGGGCGTGGGCTACGAGCCGCAGGAGAAGGCACTCCGCCGCGGCGTCGATGTCGTGGTCGCCACCCCAGGCCGACTGCTTGATCATCTCGAGAAGCGCAACGTCGACTTCACCTACCTCGAGACGCTGGTCCTCGACGAAGCCGATCGCATGCTCGACATGGGCTTTGCGCCGCAGATCAATCGCATCGTCGAACAGATTCCGCGCTATCGGCAGACGCTGCTCTTCAGCGCCACGATGCCGCCCGAAGTGGAAGCGCTGGGGCGCAAGTATCTGCGCAAGCCGGTGGTGGTGCAGGTCGGCCGACGTTCGAGTGCTGCGACAACGGTCACCCACGCGGTTTATCCGGTGCCGCGCCATCGCAAGAATGATCTGCTCGTGCACCTGCTCAAGGCCGATGATCACGAATCGGTGCTCGTCTTCACGCGCACGAAGAGCGGCGCCGATCGGGTGGTGCGCGACCTGTCGCAGGCTGGCATCAAGGCCGGCGCCATGCACGCCGACAAGTCGCAGAAGGAGCGCGTGGCCGCGCTCGACGACTTCAAGTCGGGGAAGCTGCGCGTGCTCGTGGCGACCGACATTGCGCAGCGCGGGCTCGACATCTCGGGCATTTCACACGTCATCAACTTCGACGTGCCGCAGCAGCCGGAGGACTATGTGCACCGCATCGGACGGACCGGGCGTGCCGCAAGCACGGGCGATGCCTACACGTTCATGAGCGCCGAGGAGATCGGGATGGTGCGCACCATCGAGCGCACCATTGGACAGGAGATCCCGCGGGTCAGCGTGCCGGGCTTCGATTTCGGGACCTGACGTCGCTATTGGCGGGCGACCCGCCCGAGACGTGAAATGGTGATCGTGTCGGCGGCCTGGCCGCGCGACACGATGAGGCGGAGGTTGGCGGCGCCGTAGCCCAGGCCGTTGGGGGCGTAGGTGAGGGAGTCGCGGGTGCTCTCGAGATGGACACCGTCGGGGAGCACCGTGCGGGCCAGGGTATCGCCGCCGCATTGCACGACGAGCTGACGGGCAACTGTGGCGATGTGGACGGCCGTGAGTTGCTGTCGGGCGAGGGCGATGTCACGGGCGGTGCCCAGAAGGTCGACAATTTCCTGCGAGGCGGTCGCGACGGCGAGGCGATCGAGCAGCGGCAGGGCCGGCGCGACGGCGAGAGCCAGCAGAATTCCCGTGACGGCGAGGACCGCGACCTGTTCGGCCATGGTGCGGCCGGCTCGAGCCTTTGCGCGCGATTGCGGGGAGCGGGGAGTGGCGGGATGTTGAGCCATGGCCACAACCTTGCTCCGAGCCTCGCAGACCATGTCACCCAAACGTCGCGCATTGGATCATTCTGTTTCACGGCCGCTTTCACGGAGTCGCCGTCTTGTGCTGACGCTGTGCGTCGGAGCCGGTCCGCTCGTGGCCTGCGGTACGTCCGTGCCGACCCCCACCTCCGACCTGACTTCCGGCCAGGCGCTGGTGGATCTGAACGCCCAGCTGGCCCAGTTTCGCGAGGATAACGCGTTGCTGCAGGCGCAGATAGACTCGCTGCGCGGCGCCGTGGCGTATCAGGATACGATCCTGCGGCAAGTGGCCGCCGGCGCCGGAATTTCCATGCGGCCGCCGGCTGTACCTATCCCGCAGTGAGCAATCAGGAGGGTACATTTAGGAGACTCCCTCCCCATCACCTGATTCATTTTCAGAAACATGCGGATTGCCATTTCCACGGGCGGCGGTGACGCGCCGGGCCTCAACGCGGTCATTCGAGCCGCGGTTCTGTCAGCGCGTACGCGTGGATGGGACGTGCTGGGCATCAAGCGCGGGTTTGCCGGACTCCTCGGCGAAGACGAAATCGTGCCACTCACCGTGGACAGCGTGCGCGGGATCGCCAGTCAGGGCGGGACGATCATCAAGACCACCAATCGTGGCAGCCCGTTCGCGTATCCCGTGCAGAAGCCCGACGGCAGCTGGACGAACATCGACCGTTCCGATGAACTGGTCGAGAACGCCCGCAATCTGGGCATCGAGGCCATCATCTCCATTGGTGGCGACGGATCGCTTGCGATTGCGAAGCAGCTGTCCGAGAAGGGGGTGCGTGTGGTGAGCGTACCCAAGACGATCGACAACGACGTGGCGTGCACGATCACGACGTTCGGCTTCGACACCGCCGTGAACACGGCGATGGAGGCCATCGACAAGCTGCATACGACCGCCGAATCGCACGATCGCGTGATGATTCTCGAAGTGATGGGGCGCGAGGCCGGCTTCATTGCCCTGCACGCCGGCGTCGCCGGTACCGCCGACGTGATCCTGATCCCCGAAATCGAGTGGGAGATGGACAAGGTGTGCGAAAAGATCATGGCGCGCGACGCGAGCGGAAAGCGCTCGAGCATCGTAGTCGTCGCCGAAGGGGCGAAGCCCAAGGGCGGACAGGAATCGATCATCGGCGCCTCGCTTCCCGGTCAGGAGCGCCGGCTCGGCGGCGTGGCCGAGCGTCTCGCGTTCGACATTCAGCGCCTGACGGGGAAGGAAACCCGCTCGATGGTGCTCGGTCATCTGCAGCGCGGCGGATCACCCACCGGGTACGACCGGCTTTTGGCGACGCGTTTCGGCGCCGCCGCCGTTCAGGCCGTCGCCGACAAGAAGTGGGGCCACATGGTGGCCCTGCAGTCGCCGCATCTCGTGACGGTGCCCATCGCCGAGGTGCTGCGCGAGACGAAGCGGGTGGACCCGAAGCATGACATCGTGCAGACGGCGCGGATGATAGGCATCAGCTTCGGGGATTGAGGCGTTGGTTTTTTTGAGATGAACCCCTGAGGCATCGAGGGGGAAGGCGGTGAAGGGGGAAGTGGTCGAGGACGGCGCATTCGCTGTCCTCGACCACTTCCCCCTTCATACTCTCCCCCCTCGACTCCTGAGGGGTTCGACCGTTCTACTGTCCCCTTCAATCGCCCCCCTGTCCCCCGATACGGACACCCCCTCCGTGACCTCCCGGACCCTCCCCCTGTCCGTAGGGTACGGAATGGTCGATACTTACGGGGCTGGCCGGGCCATTGGCGCGCGCAGGCGCGGGATGGCATGGCCGATGCCCTTCTCGATACCAACGGTGCGTCACCGACGCTGCGTCGCACCGGGTTCGGGTCTCAGTGGAGGTTGGAGCATGATGCGGACATCCTGGCGGCTCATGGCAACGATCGCGGCGCTGTTGACGACAGCGACGGCGAATCGCGCGTGGGCGCAGTCATCCAAGAACGACAAGGACGCCAAGGGAGAAATCCCGAAGGAGTACCTGCCGCCCGCGGGGATGTGTCGCGTGTGGGTGGATGGCGTTCCCGCGAATCAGCAGCCGGCACCGACCGATTGCGCGACGGCCGTCAAGAACAAGCCGGCGAATGCGCGCGTGATCTACGGCGAGGACAAGTCGAAGGGGAAAAAGGTCGACGAACTGCCGATCAAGAGTCTCAAGGCGGGCGAGAAGAAGGGGCCGCCGCTCATTCCTCCGCTCGCGCAGATGGACCCGCGGGCGCGCGACGAGTTCGCATCGAAGAAGATCACCGACGAACAACTGTTCGGAGACCAGCCGGCGAGAACCTCGCCGGCTTCGTCGTATCCGGGTGGGGCGGCGTCACCGCCGGGGCCCATGGGGTCATACGGCGGGAACGGCAGCGGGTACGTCACGCCCGGCGGTGTCCTCGTGCCCGGCGCCGTGAACGATCCGCGTTACTTCAATCAGGGGCAGCGTCCGCCGGGCACCGGTTCCTCCGTCTGTCTCGACCGCGACGGCGACGGCTGGTGCGACGATCTGCGCTACGGCCCGCCCGTCTGTCAGGATCTCGACAAGGATGGCCGCTGCGACGACCTCCCCGAGTACGCCTCGCGCGCCTATCCACAGGTGTTGCCGGCGATGCGTTCGGCGCTCGATGTGATCCAGGGGCGTCCGAGCCAGGAGATCATGCAGTGGCTCGGTACCAACGAGTTCATCGTGCGCATCCCCGATCAGGGGCGCGGCGGCGTCCCGTGGCGCGCGATCTTCCTCGACAGCAACAATCAGCTGCTGCAGGTGTGGACCGACCAGAATCGCGACGGTCGCGCCGATCGGATCGAGATCTTCAAGAACGGCCAGCGCGTCAAGCTCATACAGCGCTGACGCTCAGCACCCCGATCAAGGGGTCAGAGCTGTTGATCGGGCGCGGCGATCAAGGGGTCAGAGCTGTTGATCGGGCGCGGCGATCAAGGGGTCAGAGCTGTTGATCGGGCGCGGGGCCGCGTCAGCGCCTGGCGGCGATGCAGTCCACGAGGTGGTCGTTCACCAGCCCGACTCCCTGCATGTACGCGTAGCAGATCGTGGTGCCCACGAACTTGAAGCCGCGTTTAATGAGCGCCTTGGAGAGCGCATCCGATTCCGGCGTGCTGGTGGGGACATCCCGCATGCGCTCGCGCGGCGTCACGATGGGTGTGCCGTGCACGAATCGCCACAGCCATGTATCGAAGCTGCCGAACTCGGCCTGGATCGAGAGAAAGGCACGGGCGTTGGTCACCGTGCTTTCCAATTTGCCGCGGTGACGCACCAGCCCGGCGTTCTTCATGAGCTGGTCGATCCGCTCCGGAGTGAAGCGGGCAATCGCGCCCACGTCCCACTCGAGAAACGCCGCGCGATAGTGCTCTCGCTTGGCGAGGACGGTGCTCCAGCTGAGCCCCGCCTGCGCTCCTTCGAGCGTGAGAAATTCGAACAACACCCGATCGTCGTGGACCGGCACGCCCCACTCGGTGTCGTGATAGACGATGTCGAGCGGCTTGACCGCCCACGCACATCGCACGACGGTGTCGTCAGCTGTACTGGTAGTCGCCATAGTGCTTGTCGGCACACGTCTCGCACAGACCGTGTGACAGTTGGGTGCGGCCCTGCCGGAGCACGAACTCCTCCAACGGCTGCCAGTGGCGCTGCTCATCCTGTACCGCGCGGCAGTGCATGCACACCGACACGAACTCACCCAGCGCGTGCGTGAGCTGCGCGGAGGTGGCGGTGATCGCCCGCAGTTCCGAGTCGTACGCCTGACGGAAATAGATCGCGAAGAGGCCGAAGGTGATAAGCAGCAGACACACCGAACTGGCGGCGACCGCGAGGACCAGGCTGGTCGACCCGTTCGCCAGGCGCGGGGCAATCGTGGAGATCACCGCATAGCAGATCAGCGTGATCGCGGTGGCGTAGCGCTCGGCGCGGGGAAGACTCGCGGTGCGCGCGAGCATCACGGCGGCGGCGCCCAGCAGCACGGCCTGCACGCTCAACGTCACCACGGCGCTCACGAGGGGAACGTTCGAAGCCACTCGCGCCGTGTGTCCCAGCGCGGGGAGCAGAAGGGCGGCGGCGATGAGCCACCGGGCGCGCAACGGCTGCCGTTCGAGCGACCACACCCCGGCAAAGAGCACACTGGCAAAGGCTGTCCGGACGACGGCGTTGGCGTAGCTCGTGAGCAATCGCTGATCGTCGTACAACCCGTTCAGGATGTAGCGCGCCAGCAGCAGCCCCCACGCGGCCGCCCAGTAGCGGGCAAGACGGTCGCGCCGCACCACCGCGAGGTAGGTGAAGATCAACAGCCCGATCCCGGCGAGGATTGCCGGCAACCCGCTGCGGAAGATGTCGAGGCGCTGCACGCGCAGAAGCTACGGACCCGGCCGCCTTGGCGCGAGCGGTCGCGTGTGGGGCTGGGCGCATGGCGTTCCCGCCCACTGGCTCGATTAGTCTTCAGAGGTGCGCACGACCACCGACCGCTACCTACCCCCCGATCGCGAGGCCTACGCGGCCGCCAAGCCGCCCACCGGGCGCGTGATCGTGATCGCCCCCACCCGCGCGGCCTGCGAGACCATCGAGCTCGCGGTGGGGCTGCACATTGAGACCTATCTCGAGCGCACCCGGGGCGCCGATGTGCGCCGCCTGGCGGCGAGCGGCGAAGGCTTTGGCATCGTGGCCGGCACCGGCAGCGGCAAGACCCTCGCCATTCGTCCGATCGCCGAGACGATCCTTGGCACCACCGATCTGCGCGTCGGTGTCGTGAACCGCGAACGCGAGGCCACGCCGGAAACGCCGACGTGGAACGTGGTGATCATCACCACCGGCATCGCGCGCCGCTGGTTCCAGGATGGCGACATCCTGCCGCAGGACACGCTCATCGTCGACGAGATTCACCAGACCAGCGCCGAGTTGGAACTGTGCCTCGCGCTCGGCAAGCGGGTGGGGTGCCGGTTCATCTGGTTGTCGGCGACGGTCGACCCCGCGTTTTACGCGCGCTACCTCAACAGCGCCGACGTCCTCGAGGTGTACGCATTCGACCAGAGCAAGGCCGCGAAGGTGGAAGTGGAGCGCAAGCAGCCGCTCACCTTCCTCGACGACCGCTTTCTGCAGAAGCTCGCGCGCTCCGAGCGCGGCGTCGGCATCTTCCTACCCACGCGCGCCAGCGTGGAGGAAGCGGCCGAGTGGGTACGCAGCCGTTTCCCGCGCATCTCGGCGGCACACTATCATGGCGGCGAGCCGATCCGCGTGATTCGCCCCTTCCTCGAAGGCGAGGTGCCCAAGCCGTTCTTCCTGGCGATGACCGCCGCCGGGCAGAGTGCGCTCAATGTGCCAGGGCTCGACACGGTCATCATCGACGACACGCGCTTCACGAACGTCATCGATCGCGGCCGCAACGTGCTCACGCGCGTGCATCTCGGCGCCAATGAGATTCTGCAGATGGCCGGTCGCGTGCACGGGCGCGTCGCGGGCGGGCGCGTGTTCATCCTGAGCGATCGCGACATTCGCTTCGAGGCACTGCGTCCCACCGAGCCGGAGTTCCAGCTCGCCGGTGATTCGGAACGCGTGGCGCTCACCTGCGCCGATCTGGGCGTGCGCGCCGATGCCCTCGAGCTGCCGGTCCCGCTCGATCGTGCCGCCTACCGCAAGGCGGTCGGCCATCTCGAGGCGCGCGGCCTGGTCGAGAATGGTCGACTCACCGGGTACGGCCGCGCGGTGGAAGCGCTGCCGGTGGAGCGGGCGTGGGGAGAGCTGATCGTGAACGGCGACGACGAGCTGCTCCCGGCGCTCGCGGTGATGAGCGGCGTCGAGTCGCTGCACCGCATGACGCGGGAAGGGCGGGACCTCGAAGGGCTCGTCGTACGCGGGAGTGATCATCTCACCGCGTACAACGTGTACGCCGAAGGCTTCCGCGTGGCCGGGTATATCGGCGATGTATACGGGTTGCCGCGGCACCTGTTCGAGGGCGAGCGCATCGCGCACTGGGCGGAGCAGCGTGGCGTGCTGGTGAAGGCGCTCGAGGATGCGGCGCTCGCGATGGCGAGTGTGTATCGCTCCGTGGGGTTGCCGCTCCCCTCCACGTTGCCCATCGCCGGACACGCGACCTATCGCAAGTTCGCCGATCTCGTCGCGCGCTACATGCCATTCGATCTCGTGGTCGAGGAGACCACGGCGGATGGTCAGGAAGCGCGCGTGAGCAAGACGAGTGTGTGTGGCTCGTGGGGGGCGGTCGCCGGCTCGCTGCGCTACTTCGCCGACCGCTTCGGGATTCCGCGCGCCAGCATCGAGGGGACGCAGCTCTCGATGGAGCTGGTGAAGCAGTATGCGCATCGGCACGAGCCGGAGCTCGTGCTCGACGCGGAGCGCAAGCATGCGCCGGTGCAGTTGCAGCGGCGGGTCACGTACTACGGGTTCGAACTCTCACGGGAAACTGAACCGCTGCCGGTCTTCCCGCCCGAGCTCGCGGCCGGCGCGCGGCATCTGCTGGCGGAAGCAGCCGCGCGCGGCGAGCTGCGACATGCGGCCGTGCGGCGCAACCAGCCCATCGTGGATGAAGTGCGCGAGGTGTACCGCCGTCTCGGCGGCACCACCACGCGATTGGGGCAGGCCGAGCTCACGGCGTGGTACGAGCAGCGAATGGGCACCGCCACGGATTGGGAGACGATTCGGGCGATGCCGCTGCTCCTCGATCGGCGTGATTTCATCACCGACGCGCAGCGCGAAGCGGCGGCCGACCTGCCGGACGCCATCGAAATCCGCGACCGCACCGTGGGGCTCGAGTACGATGTCGAGGAGCACGACGGGCGCCTGCTGGCCGTGGTGCGACTGCGGCTTCCGGAGAAGGTCGCGCGCACGCTGGTGGTGGAAGAGCTGCCGGTGCTCGATCGACCGCTCCGCTTCGTGGTGCCGCGGGGGCAGCGCGGCTCCGTGCGGGCCGATACGCTGCTCGAGTTGCAGGATCGGCTCGATGAGCCGTTCACCGAGCACGAACGTCGTCCGCGCGACGAGAAACGCCGCGGCAGCGGGCCGGCCGGCCGGCGCGGTGGCAAGCCCGGGGGGCATGGCGGCGGCCGAGGCGGTGGCCACGGCGGTGGCGGTGGTCGCCGTCACCCGGGCAAGGGGCGCCGGCGACGCTGACCCGCCGCGCGCGACGCGCCGTGCGCGACGCGCCGTGCGCTACGCCAGCCGGCGCGGCGAGCTGCTCGGAAAGAGCGGGCGCACGTGGCGAGCGTCCTCCACGAACCGCTCCACATCGGCCGCACCGATGGGGCGGCTGTAGAGGTAGCCCTGCCCGAGATCACATCCCACCGCGTGCAGGAACTGCTGCTGGTCGTCGCTCTCCACGCCTTCGGCGACCACTTCCATCGAGAGCGACTTCGCGAGCGAGACAATCGTCCGGACGAACGCCGCCTCGCGGTC
>JBDHVK010000024.1:0-35709 GCA_039809645.1 Gemmatimonas sp. | reverse complement strand
CGCTCGAAATACTGCACGGCATGTGTCTGGTTCGCGTTGGGCTCGAGCGAGAGGACGAAGCGCGCCAGCGCCGCGATGCGTTCGGAGCGCATGGGATTGCGCTTGTACGCCATTGCGGACGAGCCGATCTGGTTCTTCTCGAACGGTTCCTCGATCTCCC
Source organism: Gemmatimonas sp. (assembly GCA_039809645.1). GTDB lineage: Bacteria > Gemmatimonadota > Gemmatimonadetes > Gemmatimonadales > Gemmatimonadaceae > Gemmatimonas. Next base: position 35,549 of record JBDHVK010000024.1, on the reverse strand, counting down.
CGAAGGCCTGCAGCATGCGAATGTCGCCCGAAAACTTGGACGCCGACGCGGCCACGCCCGCCACCACGCCGAGGACCTGCGCGTCGACCTTGCGGGAATAGGTCTGGCCGCTCACCGGGATGCTGGCGGCGAAGTTCATCTTGGCGCAGACCATCCGATCCAGCTCGCGGACCTTGGCATGATCCCCGTCGAAGAGCGTCAGGAAGCTCGCCTGCGTGCCGGTGGTCCCTTTCACCCCACGGAAGGGCAGGGTACGAATGCGATAGTCGAGGTCCTCCAGATCGAGCAGGATGTCCTGCATCCACAGCGTCGCGCGCTTGCCGACCGTCGTGAGCTGCGCCGGCTGGAGATGCGTGTAGCCCAGGGCCGGTACGTCCTTCCACTGACGCGCGAATCCGCTCAGGGCGTCGAGCGCATCCAGCAGTTTGCTGCGCAACAACTCGAGCCCCTGACGCATCAGGATGAGCTCGGCGTTGTCGGTGACATAACAGCTGGTGGCCCCGAGATGAATGAACTTGCGCGCCGCCGGTGCGACGTCGCCGAACGCGTGCACGTGCGCCATGACATCATGCCGGAACTTCCGCTCGTACTCCGCGACGGCCGCAAAGTCGATGTCATCGAGATGCGCGCGCATCGCCACCAGGGCGTCGTCGGGGATATCGATTCCGAGCGCCTGCTGCGACTCGGCGAGCGCCAGCCAGAGCCGACGCCACAGGCCGTACCGCGCTGGTGGACCCCAGAGCGTGAGCATGGCCTTCGAAGCATACCGCTCGGAAAGCGGCGAGGAATAACCCGTAGAGTCGGAAGCAGTCACGTAGTGCGTGGCCGAGTGAGAAGATCCGCGACGGCAATCAGCGGAGCGAGAACTGCGTCTGCAGGTACTGCCGGTTGCGTTCGAACACGAGGAACACGGCCCCGCGCGCGCCGTAGCGATCGATGGCGGCCGACGCCGCCTCCGCCGTCGCAACGCGGGACTGTCCGACCTGCACGATCACATCCCCTTCCTGGAGACCGATCTCATCACGAATGCGATCGGACACCTTGTACACCATCGCGCCCTGGTTCGAGGCGACGCCGCGCTCCTGACGGATCGCATCGGTGAGCGAGATGAGCTGCAACTCGCGCAGCACCGTGACCTTCTGCGCCGTGACCTCGGGCGCGTCGGCGACCTGCAGCGAAAGCTTGAGCTCGCGGCTGCCGCGGCGGACGGTGACCGGCAGCGTCTCCCCTACGCGGAGATCGAGGAGGCGTGCTTCCCAGTCGAACGGATTGCGGACCGCGCGGGTCCCGGCCTGCACCACGACGTCGCCGGGCTGGACACCAGCCTTCTCGGCGGGGGAGCCGGGTACGACGCGCGCCACGATGGCACTGACGCGGGCGGCGTCGCGAGCGCTCTGCGCTTGCGGGGTCTGCAAGCGTACCCCCACCCAGGGCTGGCGCACACTGCCATGCTCGAGCAGGTCTTCGACGATACGCTTGGTGCGGTCGATCGGAATCGCGAAACCGAGGCCCACCGATCCGCCGCTGGGCGAGTAGATCGAGCTGTTCACGCCGATGACTTCCCCCGACGCATTCACCAGCGGGCCACCGGAGTTGCCGGGATTGATGGCCGCATCGGTCTGGATCATGTCGACGTACACACCGCCGCCTTCCGCGCGTCCCGCAAGGTTGCGGCCGACGGCGCTCACGACGCCCACCGATACACTCGGCTCGTTGTTGGCCAGCACGAAACCGAACGGATTGCCGATCGCGATCGTCCACTCGCCGACGATGAGACTGGAGGACGTGCCGAGCGGAGCAACCGGCAGGTCCTTCGCCTTGATGCGCACGACGGCGAGATCGTTCGTCTCATCGGCGCCGACCACGGTGGCGTCGTAGGTCGTGCCGTCGCGCATGGCGACCTGCACCTTGGAGGCGCCGGCGATCACGTGCGCATTCGTCACGATCACGCCGTCGCCGCGCACCACGAAGCCGGAGCCGATGCCGGCGTTTCGCCGTTCGCCCGTGCGCCCGCCCATGAAATACTCGAAGAAGTCGACCGGCACGCGCTCGACCGTCTCGGTCTGCACGGTGACCACCGCGGGCGCCACGCGCTCGACCGCGGTGGTGATCGCGGTGCGCCGCGAGGCGTCGACTTTGGCCGCCGGCACCGGACCGCCCGGAATCGGCGCCGCGGGCGGCAGCGTGCGCGATTGCGCGCTGGAGTCGGAGGGATTGGCGCCCTCGCATCCCACAAGCACGAGCACCACGACCATCACGAGCGAGGAACGGGACAGCATTCGCGAGTCTCTCAGAAGCGTTGCGAGGCGACGAGCCATCACGCCCGTCCCGCGTAGCAGGACGCGGGGTAGGTGACTTCGCGCAGCGAGAGCCCACGCGCGGGCGCCGGCGGCGAGGTCTCGGCGTTGTCGGGTGCCACGAGGAGCCGCGCGATCGTGCCGCGCGGTTGGCGCCCTAGCGCCACGTCGATCATCGTCCCGACCAGAAAGCGCACCATGTGATGGAGGAAGCGGTTTGCCGCAACTTCGAACACCCAGCCGCCGTCGCGAGGCACCCAGGCTGCGTGCTGAATGACGCAACGGTGGTGATCATCGATCGGCGCCGTGTGAGCAACGGCAAACGCGCGGAACGTGTGCTCGCCCAACAGGCTCGCGGCCTCGGCGTGCAACGCGTCCGCCTCCAACGGGCGACGCACGAACCACTCGTACCGCCGCCGGAAGGGCGAACAGGCCTCGTCGTCCGTGCCCACAAGATAACCATATCGGCGTGCGGTTGCGCTGTAGCGCGGATGAAAATCAGGGGTCATCCGATGCGCGTCGGCGACCCAGATCCCGTCCGGCAGCAGGGCGTTCATGGCTCGGCGCAGCCGCTCGGGGGTCCATTTTTCCGGAACCCGCACGCCAACACCCTGCCCGTGGGCGTGGACCCCTGCGTCCGTGCGGCCGGCGCCAATGGCCGGGATATGCGTGCCGCAGAGACGGGCCAGCACGGCCTCCATCTCGCCCTGCACGGTGGCCACGTCGGGCTGTCGTTGCCAGCCGGCGAACGCTCCCCCGTCGTACTGGGTTACCAGAAGGATCGGTCGCGGGTCCATGCCGCGGGGAAGGTAGGCAGGGCCGACCTCCGCTTCAACTCGGCCGTGCTCGGCCATTGCGCAGGCGCCGCCGATCGCGTTTTCTCCCTGTCTCCCGACTTCCCATGGCTCCACGCTCCCTCTCCTCGCTCGCGCACTCGCTGGCCACCGTCGCCGACATCGACGGGGCACTGGTCGCGCTCGGTGAAGCCGTGGCCGACCTGGACCGGGGGGCGCAACTCGCGCTGATCGGGTATGACGCGCGCCGGGACATGCTCCGAGATCGCCTGGCGCCGGTGGGGGCGACGGTCGCCAAGGCGGCGCTCGAAACGACCTTTGACCACCTGCCGGAAACCGTTCGGTCCAAGATCCTGAGTGGCGGCCCGTTTCACGACGTCCTCGACCGGTCGGCCGACTATCCCCGATTGTTCGGCTTCACCACCTCGCTGGACGGCGGGGTGTTGGCGGTGCGCGGGCTGAAGGTGGAGGGGGTGCTGGGCGCAGTGCTTGCGCTGTATGAGCCGCGCAAGATCTTCGGCACGCGCACCACGGAGCGTCTGGCCCCGGCCGTCGCGCTCTTCGACCTCGCGTATGCGCGCCTCGCCGAACGGGACGCCCGCGAGGAGGCGGTGCGGACGCTCGAGGACGTGACCCAGCGGGTGCACGGGGAATACGTGCGCAAGCTGGCCGCGCTTGAAGGCGAGCTCCGGGCCGCCCGAAACACGCCGCTCCAGAACGGATCCATCGAAGCCGCCGAGGCGCTGACGCTGCGGGCCGAAGCGGCGCGCGCTGCCGAGGAGGCCCGTCGATCGTCGCGCAAGGCGGAACTCGCGGAACGGCAGCTGGCGAGCGCCGTGGCGCAGCTGGAGCAGTCGCACATCGAACTGCATCGACGCAGCGAAGCGCTCCGTCAGCGCTCGCGTACGCTGTACTTGCTCGATCGCGCGCTGACGCTCAACGCCGAGACGAGCGATGCGCGCATGCTCGTCGACGGTCTGCTCGCGCTGGTCGGTGACGACATGCAGGCGCAACGTTGCTCGCTCATGCTGCGAGCGCCCGAGCCGGATCATCTGTATCTGGCTGCCGCGCGCGGAATCGCGCCGAACGTCGTGGAAGGCATGCGCATCCGGATCGGCGAGGGCGTGGCCGGCCGAGTGGCCGCCGCCCGCCAACCGTTGCTTGTTCAGGATGTGCGCGAGGCCGCCCAACATCCGTTGCTGCGCGATCAGTACTTCACCACCGGCAGTTTCATCAGCTTCCCGCTCGTGTATCACGACGAGCTGGTGGGTGTCGTGAACCTCACCAATCGGGCGCAGCGTGGGACCTACACGGATGAGGATGTGGAGCGCGTGCGACTGCTCGGGCTCATTATCGCGCTGATCGCGACGCGTGCTCAGCTGCCGGAGCGGCTGTTGGAGAGTCTGAGTGTCCGCTGAGATCGGGTCGGGAGCGGAGGCGCTTGGTCGGGTCATCCGTGCGCTTGCCCTGCGAGAGCCGGTCACCGGCGCCGCGTTGCAGCAGGCGTTCGGCGTGATCATGCGCGGGGAAGGCACGCCCGCGCAGGTGGCGGCCCTGCTGATGGCGCTTCGCGTGAAAGGGGAGACCGCCGAGGAAGTGGCTGGCGTCGTGCGCGCGCTTCGCGACGCCATGATCGTGCTTCCGGCCGACGCACCGGGCGACCTGGTCGATACCTGTGGAACGGGCGGCGGCGCGCTGACCACCTTCAACATCTCCACGGCGGCGGCATTGCTGGCGGCCGGAATGGGGGTGCGGGTCGCCAAGCATGGGAACCGGTCTTTCACGAGCAAGTCGGGCAGTGCCGACGTGCTGGAGGCGCTCGGCGTGGTGATCGACATGCCGCCCGAGCGGATGGCACGCACGCTGCGCGCGGCGGGCATCGTCTTCATGTTTGCGCCGCTGATGCATCCGGCGCTCCGGCACGTCGGGCCGGTGCGCCGCGAGCTGGCGATTCCCACGGTCATGAACATCGTGGGCCCGCTGGCGAACCCGGCGCGCGTGGAGCGTCAGGTCGTGGGTGTGGCCGAGCGCGGTCGCCTGCCGCTGATCGCGGACGCGCTGGCCGAACTCGGCGCCGTGCGAGCGATGGTCGTGCACGGTGAGCCCGGCATGGATGAGATTTCCCCATTGGGCGTGACGACCGTTCGCGAAGCGGCGCACGGGGTTGTTCGCGACTGGACGATCGATCCGACCGCCTTCGGATTCGGTGACGTGGCGCTTGCGGACCTCACGGGGGGCGATCCGGCGCACAACGCGGCGTTGGTGGAGGAGGTCCTCCGCGGCGAGGGTCCGGCCGGTGCTCGAGCAGCCGTGGTGCTGAACGCGGCTGCCGCGCTCTATGTCAGCCGCGATGACCTGGGTTATGGAGACGCCGTGGACGTCGCGCGCATGGCGCTGCAAACAGGCGCTGGCTACGCCGCCCTCGAACGGCTCCGGGTCGCATCGCACGACCCGGATACCGCTCAGTAACGGCGCAGCACCCCGACGACGATCCCCTGAATGCGGACGTCGTCTTCATGCACGAAAAGCGGCTGCATGGTTTCATTGGCCGGCTGGAGGCGAATGCGCCCATCGCGCTCGCGGTAGTAGCGCTTGACGGTCGCGCCCGCGCCGTCGAGCAGGGCGATCACCATTTCGCCGTTGTCGGCCGCCTGCTTGTCGTTGATGACGACGTAGTCACCGTCGCGGATGTGTTCCTCGATCATGGAGTCGCCGCGCACGCGCAGGACATAATGACTCCCGCTCTTGCGCAGGAACCCATCGGGCACCGCCATGGTTTCGCCAGCGTGCATCGCTTCGATGGGGGCACCGGCCGCAACGCTGCCCAGCAACGGCAACTCCACCGCGCGCTGATACATCTCCGAGGGCAGGATCTCGATGGCACGGCTCTCGTTGTACGAGCGCTTGATGTACCCCTTGCGTTCGAGATTCGTGAGATGTTCGTGCACTGTCGCCAGCGAGTTATAGTTGAACTGCGAGGCGATTTCCTCGAAGCTCGGCGCGTACCCGTTGGCTTCGTTGTACTCCGACAGGAAACTCAGAATCTCCCGCTGTCGCTTCGTAAGCGGCATAGCTGCTCCACGTAGGGGGACGGGTGGAAGCCCGTAAAAAGGCCGAATCCAACCATCCGCCACGCTAACCGAAGACAGGCCGAAGTGCAAGGATTTTTTTCGTCCGGGCCCTGGACCTTCCCTGAAGGCACCCTCGGCGCCCTGACCCGCGATGCCCATGAGCGAGCGGCTGCCGTCGTCGGCCGCCTCGCCGAGCTCCGGGCCGCAGCCCGGGATGCCCGACCCCCGCACCCCTTCGCCACCGCACTCCGCGCCGAGACGGTCCGCGTCATCGCGGAAGTGAAACGCGCCTCTCCATCCAAGGGGCCGATCGCCCCCGGCCTCGACGCTGTGGATCAGGCGGCGGCCTACGTGGCCGGTGGAGCGGCGGCGATCTCTGTCCTGACCGAGCCCACGCGCTTTGGTGGGGCACTCGAGGATCTCGCGCGCGTGGCCCAGGCGGTCGCGGTGCCGGCCATCCGGAAAGACTTTCTCGTACATCCGGTACAGCTGTGGGAAGCCCGCGCGTACGGAGCGTCGGCGGCGCTCCTCATCGTCCGGGCGCTCAGCCCGGACGAACTCCCGCGGCTCATGGACGCGGCGGCCGAGGCCGGGTTGGCCACGCTCGTCGAGGTACGGGACGAGTCCGAACTGGCGCGGGCGCTGGCTGTGCAGGCCACGGTCATCGGGGTCAACAATCGCAACCTCGAGACCCTCGTCATCGACCCCGCGACTGCTCCGCGCATCATCGCCCACATTCCCGCGTCGTGCGTGGCCGTCGCTGAAAGTGGCATGAAGACGGTGGGTGATGTGGCGCCCGCCGCCGCCGCCGGCGCCGACGCGATTCTGGTGGGGAGTGCGATCTCCGCTTCCCAGGATCCGGCCGGCGACGTGCGCGCGCTCGCCGCCGTGCCACGCAACGGCGCCGCGCGACGCGCATGACGGCACTGGTGGTTGGCACGCGGCCTTCCCCCGTCGCGGTGAAGATCTGCGGTCTCACTCGGCCCGTCGATGCCGAGCACGCGGAACGAAGCGGCGCCGCCTACCTCGGCGCGATCCTGGCCAGCGGGCCGCGGCTGCTCACTCCCGAGCGCGCGCGAGCGGTACTGGGAGCGCGCCGCGCCGGCATTCAGCGCGTGGCGGTCTTTGGCGACCAGTCGTTCGACGCGCTGCTGGCGCTGGCCGAATCGATCGACCTCGATGTGCTGCAGCTCCACGGTGCATCCTCGCCGGATTCGGTACGCCGCCTCGTCGCGGAGTCCGGACGCACCGTGTGGCCAGTCGTGCGCGTCGCGGGGACCGCGCTGCCGGCCGAGGCCGCGCCACTCGCCGACGCGGCCGGTCATCTCGTTCTGGATGCGCTGGTACTCGGGCAGCTCGGCGGCACGGGAGTCGCTCTCGACTGGGCGGGACTCGCCGAGAGCGTAGCGGCGCTCCGGACCGCGGTGCCTGACGTGCGCATCATCCTCGCCGGTGGATTGCGCCCGCACAATGTGGCTGAAGCGATCCGGTTGCTTTCGCCTGACGTGGTGGACGTATCTTCCGGTGTCGAAGCCGCGCCCGGTCTCAAGGACGGGACGTTGGTCCAACAGTTTGTAGCGGCGGCGCAGGGCGCCGCGGAGATGGGGTGATGACGATGGTGGCGAACGACGCAGTGCTGACCACCGATCGGTTCGGTCCGTTCGGTGGTCGCTATGTCCCGGAAACGCTCATTCCGGCGCTGGATGAACTGGAGGCGGCCTTCGAGACGGCGCGACAGGATGCCGCATTTCAGCAGGAGCTGGACGCGCTGCTGCATGAATACGTCGGACGGCCCACCGCGCTCACCTTCGCGCCGCGCCTCAGTGAACGGGTCGGCACGTCCGTGTGGATGAAGCGCGAGGACCTGAACCACACGGGGGCACACAAGATCAACAACACTGTGGGTCAGGCGTTGCTCGCACTGCGGATGGGCAAGCGTCGCATCATCGCCGAAACGGGCGCCGGTCAGCATGGCGTGGCCACGGCAACGATCTGCGCGCGCTTCGGCCTCGAGTGCGTGGTCTACATGGGTGAGGAAGACATGCGCCGTCAGGCGCTGAATGTCTTCCGGATGCGCCTGATGGGTGCGACCGTGGTGCCGGTGACCTCGGGCACGCGGACGCTCAAGGACGCCACGACCGAGGCCATCCGCGATTGGGTGACCACGGTGAACACGAGTCACTACATCATCGGCTCGGTCGTGGGTCCGGCGCCGTATCCGCGGATGGTCCGCGAGTTTCAGTCGGTCATCGGCCGCGAGGCGCGTGCGCAAATGATCCAGAAGGCCGGCGTGCTGCCGCGCACCGTCGTGGCGTGTGTGGGCGGCGGCTCCAACGCGATGGGGATCTTTGCCGGCTTCGTGGCCGACGCGGGAGTGGAACTCGTGGGCGTGGAGGCCGCCGGCGATGGGCTCGATACAGATCGCCACAGCGCGTCCATCACCAAGGGCACGCCCGGCGTGCTGCACGGGTCGCTGAGCTATCTGCTGCAGGATGCGGCCGGTCAGGTGCATCCCGCCCACTCCATCTCGGCGGGTCTCGACTATCCGGGCGTCGGCCCCGAGCACGCATGGCTGCACGATAGCGGCCGGGCGCGCTACGAAGCGGTGACGGACACGGAAGCGTTGCGCGGCGTGGCGTTGCTCAGTCGATTGGAGGGTATCATTCCCGCGCTCGAAACGGCCCACGCCGTCGCCTGGATCGAGCGCGCCGCCGGTCGCTGGAGTTCGACCGACGCCGTACTCCTGTGCGTGAGTGGCCGTGGCGACAAGGATGTCGGCACGATCAGTCAGCACGAACTTCCGGCGATCTGACTGTCTCATGACCGTTCTGCGGCACGACGCCAGCGTACAACCGTCCGTGGTCGAGGATGCCCTTCGCGCCCTCGCCAAGGCGTTCAGCGCCGTGCAGCTCTACCTGCCGAACAATCAGCAGCGCGCCCAGCGGTTGGCCGACGCCCGGCAGGCGTTTTCGCACCTGTGGCGGCAGGGCGAGTCGGTCGAGATCGAGGTCCGGGAAAGCGCGTTCCGCTACGGCGACGCCGTCGTGTATCAGGATCCGGAGCGCGGCTCGGATGCGTTGCCCTGGCTCCTCTATCGTGATGGCATTCGCGGACTGACCTTCGCCCCGGGCTTCGAGACGCAGGAGCTCGAGGCGTTTCTGGCGTTGGTGCAATCGGCCCGGTCGGCCAACAGCGACGACGACGATCTCGTTACGCTGCTCTGGGTCGCCAACTATCAGTGCCTGACCTACCGCTTTCTCGACAGCTCTGGCGGTGACGCGGGATCGGCCGCGCAGGATTCGGACACGGAGGGGCAGCATTCACTTCATGTCCACGACGAGTCGGCAGGCGAGCCGATCGCGTCGTCGTTCATTCGCATGGAGGACTTCGACAGCGCGCTGTACTTCCTCGACCAGCGCGAAATCACCGCGCTGCAAGGGGAACTGGAGCGCGCGTACGCCGAAGACCCGCGCCGCACGGTGCTCGACAGCCTGCTGGACCTGCTCGATGTCGGCCTGCCGGAGTCAGCCCGACGCGATGCGTTCGACGCACTCGACACGCTCGTGGTGGAGCTGCTGACGGCAGGCCAGTATGAAATGGTGGCCCACGCGCTTCGTGAGACGGCCAAGGCGGCGCGTCACCCGGGTCTCGATGCGGCGCTGGTGGAACAGCTGGGCGAGATCGCGCACCGACTGAGCGAACCACGCGCGATGGCGCAGCTGCTGCTCGCGATCGACGACAGTGCGCGAACGCCGGCCATGTCGCTCCTCGAGGAGCTCTTTCGCGAGCTGCGCCCCTCGGCACTCGAGCCGCTCGTGCAGTGGCTCGGAACCGCCGGGGCCTCTCCCGCTCGGGCAGCGGTCGAGCGCGCCTCGCTGCGACTCGCGGGTGCCCATCTGTCGGAGCTCGCGCGGCTCCTCGAGCATGCGGAAACCGGCGTGGTCAAAGGCGCGCTCAAGATCGCCGCGCAGCTGGCCACGCCGGCCACCGTCCCCGGACTGGCCAAGCTCCTGCGCAATGACGACGTGCGCATGCGCCTCGACGCGGTCAACGCGCTCGCCAACGTCGGCTCGCCAGGCGCGCTGCAGGCGCTGGAGCGCGCCATGGACGATGCCGATCGCGAAGTCCGGGTCGCCATCTATCGCACCATCGCCACGCGCAAGCATTCGGCCGCGTTGCCACGGTTGCTCGCCGTCCTTCGGGCGAAGGAAACACGGGTGACCGATCTGGGCGAGAAGATGGCGCTGTTTGAAGCGTTCGGCTCGTTGTGCGGCGATGCGGGTGTGCCGGAGCTGGATGCGATCCTCAACAGCAAGGGGCTGCTCGGCGCGAAGGAGCCCCCCGAATTTCGGGCCTGTGCCGCACGCGCGCTGGGCCTCATCGGCAGCCCCTCGGCGTTCGCCTCGCTTCAGCGCGCCAGCGACACCAAGGAAGTCGTGGTGCGCAGTGCCGTGCTGCGGGCGATGCGGGAGGGCGCGTGACCGCACCAGGCACGCCGCTGTCGACCGCCGCCGTGCAGGGCGCCGGGCCGCAACGCCACGGACGCGCGCTCGTGATCGCCATGAACGCGGCCATTCGGGCGGTTCGGCTCTATCCCATCGAGAACGCCGCGGTGCAGAAGGCGATCATCGAACTGGGCAATACCACCGAGCGCGTCATCGACGCCGACGGGCAGTGCGAGCTGCGGTGCATCGGGGACCAGTTCTTCGTGAACGACACCCGCCTGCGACTCGCCTTCGACAATTACGCCGCCGTCGCCTCGTTGCTCGCGCTCTTTCGTCACGCGGGCCTTGGGGGGCTCAGCATTCCCGTCCCGCCCCCCTCGCGCGCCTGGGTGGTGCTGCTGTCGTTCCTGCACGCCCCGCCGCAGGACGCCCCCGTGGAGGATCGCGCCGCGCGGCTGCGCGAACGCCTCGCGCAGGCGGAGATTCAGGCCTTCGAACTGCTCGATCTCGCCGAGGCCGCCGACCGTGAAGAGATCGAACCCACGTCGCGAGAGCGGTCCCGACGCACCTACGCGCGCTCCATCGAGGTGACGCGGGAGGTGCTCACGTCGGCGCGTCTCGGGCGAAGCCAGGGGTTGCGGCAAGCCAAACGCGCGGTGCAGGGGATCGTCGACATGATCATGAGCGACAGCGCTTCGCTGCTTGGCATGACGACGCTCCGCGATTTCGACGAGTACACCTTCGTGCACAGCGTGAACGTGTGCATTCTGTCGGTGGCATTGGGTCGGCGGCTCGGTCTGACGAAGACGCAGCTCCTCGATCTCGGGCTCGCATCGCTGCTGCACGACATCGGCAAGGCGCGCATTCCGCTCGAGGTGCTCAACAAGCAGGAGCCGTTGTCCGAAGACGAGCTCGCGCTGATGCGCACCCACACGTGGCAAGGGGTGCTGGCGCTCTTCTCGCTGCCGACCCGGGCCCTGCGGCCGTGGCGCGCGATGATCGCGGCGTACGAGCATCACATGCGCATCGATCACAGCGGCTATCCGCCGATGGTGAGACCGCGCGCGCTCAATTTCTTCAGCAAGATCATCGCGGTCGCCGATGCGTTCGACGCGGCGACCACCGAGCGTGTCTATCGCGATGCCGTGTGGACACCGCACGACGCCTTGCGCGGAATGCGGGACAATCCGCGCCTCGGGCTCGACCCGGCGTTGGTCAAGGCGTTCATCAACCTGGTCGGCATCTATCCCATGGGCAGTCTCGTCGTGCTCGACAGCTATGAGCTCGCCGTGGTGATCGCCCCCAATCCCGATCCGACGGCGCTCTCGCGGCCGCTGGTGCAAATCATCATGGATGATCGCGGCAATCTGGTGGAGCGGCCCGATCTCCTCGACCTCACTGAACTCGACGAGAGCGGGCAGTACATCCGCAGCGTCCTGAGAACCGAAGATCCTGAGCGCTATGCCATTCAACTCGGCGACTACTTCGCCTGACGCCGCCGTGACGGCTTCCCGCCTTACCCGGCGCTTCGCTGACCTCAAGGCCGACGGGCGTCGCGCACTCGTCGCGTACCTCACCGCCGGCCATCCCGACTTCGCCAGCAGCGTGGCGCTGATGCGCGGCGTCGCCGCCGCCGGCGCCGACGTGATCGAGATCGGTGTGCCGTTCTCGGATCCCATGGCCGACGGCCCGGTCATTCAGCAGAGTTCCCAGATCGCGCTCGATCAGGGAATCACGCTCGGTCGCACGCTCGAGATCGTGGCCGAGGCGAACGTGTCGGTTCCGGTGGTCCTCTTCAGCTATCTGAATCCCATCATCGCGGGCGGCCATGACGTGCTGACGCGCGCCCGCGCGGCCGGCGTGGACGGGGTCCTCGCTACCGACTTGCCAGTCGGTGCCGATCCGGAGCGCGAAGCGTGGTTCGGTGCGAGCGGGCTCGATTTCGTACGACTCGTGGCGCCGACGACCCCCGCACCGCGCATGGCGGAGATCGCACGTCACGGCGGCGGCTTCGTGTACCTGATCAGTCGCCTCGGCGTGACGGGCGAGCGCGCGTCGCTACCCGAGGATCTTCCGGACACCGTCGCGCGGCTTCGCGGGGCCACGTCGCTGCCCATCTGCATCGGCTTCGGCATTTCGACACCCGACCAGGCGCAGGCTGCGGCGCGACTCGGCGACGGCGTGGTCGTCGGCAGCGCGCTGGTGCGCGCGGCGGGACGCTCGGTGGACGAGGCTGTCGCACTGACCGCGGCACTGCGTCGCGGCATCGACGCAGCCTGAGCGCGTCGTGACGGCTGAACGACTGCCGGAGCTCCCGGCGTGGGCCGTCGTGTCCGAGAAGCGCCGCGCGCACATCGCTCGGGTGACGGCGCTGCTCGACACGTGGTCCGCGCAGCTCGCGCTCACGGACGCCGAGCGCGCGGCGTGGCACGACGCCGGTCGGTGGCACGATGCGCTCCGCGACGCGGACGAGCCCACACTGCGTCAACTGACGGGCGATGCGGACCGGCCGTTCGGCCTGCTGCATGGCCCGGCCGCCGCCGATCGGCTGGCTGCCGATGGGGAGACGCGCCCCGACGTGCTCGAAGCCATCCGGTGGCACACGGTGGGATTTGCCGGCTGGAGCCGGACCGGTCGCGCGCTCTACATGGCCGACTTTCTCGAGCCCGGGCGCACCTTCATGCAGGCCGATCGGGCCTTTCTCGCCGACCGCGTCCCTGACGCGTTCGATGCGGTATTTCGTCAGGTGGTCCGTCTGCGCCTGGAATGGACCATTCGAGAGGGGAAGGGACTGGCGCACGAGACCGTGACGCTCTGGAATGCGGTCCGATGAGCGCGCACGACTGATGAGCGCGCATGACTAGCGGAATGCCCAGCTGGCCGAGCGAGCCACCGGCAACACCACCTCGCGCACGGCGTGCGGCACTCGTGGTGGCGCTGTTTGTGCTCATCGCCATGGGACTCGGTGGGTTCTGGTGGCTCAGAACGCACGACCCGGCAGCGGCGCCGGCCGCCGGCGCCGGCGGCAATGCCAGCACTGCCGCGTCGTTGAGCGACACGACGGCACGCGCCCCGAACGGAACGCGCGTCGTGGTGCGCGTCGTGAACGCGACGGGCATTCGCGGCCTCGCGCGGCGCGCGACGCTGTGGCTCCGCGACTTCGGCTACGATGTCGTGGATTTCGACAGCGCGCCCAAGCTCGCCCGCAGCGAGACGATCATCGAGGTCCACACCGGGCACGAGGCCTGGGGCGATCGGGTGCGCAAGGCGCTCGGCGTGGGGCGCGTGATCACGCGCCCCGATACGTCACGCTACGTGGACCTCACGGTGTTCGTCGGCAGCGACTGGCAACCGCCGCCCGAGCCGCTCCGTCCGTAGCTGACCACAGGCCGCAGCAATGTCGAGACCGCGGCTCCGACGCACGGCGGTTTCGACGCCGCGGGCGCGCATCGCCTTGGCGAAGCCGGCGATCTGCGCCGTTGGCGTGGGAGAGAAACCCATCGAACCGCCCGGATGGAGCGGAATGAGATTCACGAACGCCCGACACTCGCGCGCGAGCTGCGCGAGTTGCGCGGCGTGCTCCGGCTGATCGTTCACGCCCCCGAGCATCACGTACTCGAAGGTGACCCGGCGATCGAAGGCCTTCGCGGCCTCGATGACATCGGCCAGCGGATACTTCGTGTTCACCGGCATCAGCGTCTGCCGCAACGCATCGCTCGGTGCATGAATCGAAATGGCGAGGCGGAACTGCTCGGCGCGCGCGGCGAGGGCCTGAATCCCGGGGAGCACGCCGACCGTAGAGATGGTGATGTGACGCGCGCCGATGCCCAGCGCCCGCGGGTCGTTCAGCAGCGTGAGCGCGGGGCTCACGGCCTTCCAGTTCATGAGCGGTTCGCCCATGCCCATGAACACGATGTTCGTGGGAAGGATCGGTGGGGTAAGCATGCGCAGCTCGCGCACCTGTCCGGCGATTTCCGCCGGCGTGAGGTTGCGCTGGAAGCCCATGGCGCCCGTCGCGCAGAACGCGCACTGCAACGCACACCCCGCCTGCGACGAGATGCAGAAGGTCATCCGGTCACCATCCGGGATGGCGACCGTCTCGATCAACTGCCCGTCGTGCAGCTGAAACAGGAACTTCTCGGTGCCGTCGCTCGAGCGCTGGCGGGTGGCGAGCGGCAGCGAGGAGAGCCGGAAGTCGCCCGCGAGCGCCTCCCGCAATGCTTTGGGCAACTCGGAGATGTCGTCCAGCGTGCGCACTGGCTTCTGCCAGAGTCGCCCCAGCACCTGCGTCGCGCGATAGGCCGGTTCGCCCCGTGCTGCGAACCATTCGCGCAGCAGGGTCAGCGCGACATCGGGTTCGAGGTCGAGCAGATCGGGAAGGGGCGCGACGGGTGCAGCGGACATGGCAACGGCAGACGCAGAGGACAAACGCAGGCTACTGGAAGATCGAACTCAGACTGAATTGATACACCGGACTGAGCCCGGCGGCGCCTTCCTCGCGGGCCAGCCCGACCACGTAGCGGCCGTAGTGGAACGACAGCCCCGAGCGGATGCGGCTGACGGAACGCGCCCCCGCGGAGGTCTGAAACCACCCCGCACGCCCCTCGAGCCGGTCGAGGCGTCCGGACAGATAGGGACCCTGCTCATGGGCGCCGCGGTTCACGCCGTTGTAACTGTACCCGAGGCGGGCCTCGCGCATCGCCGACGGCCCCAGCACCCGCGCGTCCGCCGCCATGAGCAACGCCGGTCGATCCTGGATCTCGCGTCCGGGACGCCACAGAAAGCTCGACAGTGCGACGCGCGCGTGATTCCACGGGAGGTCGTCCACGACGACCCCGAGATCGGCGGCGATCGCGCGCCCCTTGTCGACATCCGAGCGACCGCTCCGGTAGCGAACCGCGACGCCAGCAGTGACGTGAGGGATCACTTCGCGTGCCGCGCCGATACTCAGCATCATGCTGTTGTACGGAATGTCGCCGATGGTTTGCGGATCCGAGTCGGTCCGCAGCAGCCCCGTCACGCTGGCGCGGGCGACGGAGACACCGAGACTGGTGCCGGAGGCACGTCGATAGGTGGCCCCGAACAGCTGGCCGTCCACACCCTGATCGGAGCCGGCCGCCAGGGAGGCCACACCCAGGCGAATGCGATCACTCGCCTTGAGCGCCATGGTCGCCGGGTTCCACAAGCCAACGCCGGGTTCAACCGCCAGCGCCGCCGGTTCGTACACCGCCCCGAGCGGAAATTCCCAAAGATCACGGGCCGGTACCGCCTGCGCGCTGAGCTTGCTCGCCCAGCCGCACGCCACCAGACCGCAGATGAGCATGCGGCGCATGGCGTCAACTAAGCGGAGACGGCGAAAAATCGCTACCCCCGGGGGCGTAACGCGTTTACTTTTAAACGTTTGCGCCACCTCGTCCACGTCCGGCCGAGGCGCGTGGTGTGCCACCCCCGGGAGTTGCCTGTCGATGTCGTCTGCTACCGAGCCCTCCGTCCTGTCCACTTCGCTGCGTTCCGATCCGTGCGGCCTGCTGCGTCGCGCCGATGTCGGTCGCACCGTGCAGCTGGGCGGATGGGTGCATCGCAGCCGTGACCTCGGCGGCCTGGTCTTCATCGACCTCCGCGACCGGACCGGCCTCGTGCAACTCGCGTTCGGACCCGCGTGGTCCCCCGCCGACGTGCAGACGCTCGCCGCCGCGGTCGGTGTCGAGTCGGTCGTGTTGTGCGAGGGCGAGGTCGTGGCGCGCGAGGCCGATCGCGTCAATCCGGAGATGGGCACTGGCGACGTGGAGGTGCGCGTCCAGTCGCTGCGCGTGGTCGGACCGGCGGTCACGCCCGCGCTTCCGGTGGCGCGCGGGCGCGGGGACAAGATGCCGGCCGAAGAATTGCGCCTGCGTCATCGCTATCTGGACCTGCGTCGCCCCGAACTGCAGGAGAACCTCGTGCTGCGGCACCGTCTGCTGCAGGTCTCGCGACGTTTCCTCAGCGATCACGGCTATCTCGAGTTGGAAACGCCCATCCTCACGAAGCCGACCCCGGAAGGCGCGCGCGATTATCTCGTACCGAGCCGCGTGCACCCGGGCGAGTTCTACGCGCTGCCGCAGTCCCCGCAGATCTACAAGCAGCTGTTCATGTGCTGCGGGTTCGACCGGTACTTTCAGATCGCGCGTTGTTTCCGCGATGAAGACCTGCGTGCGGATCGGCAGCCGGAGTTCACGCAGATCGACATCGAAGCGTCGTTCGTGCAGCAGGAGGATATCCTGCGCCTGGCCGAAGGACTCGTTGCGGCGATGTGGAAGGAGGCTGGCCACGACGTCGTGACCCCCTTCGAGCGGATGACCTACGCGGACGCCATGGAGCGCTACGGCTGCGACCGCCCGGATCTGCGCTACGGCCTCGAGCTGCGCGACTACAGCGAGGTGTTCGCCGGCCTCGCGTTCGCCGTGACGACGTCGGCGATGGAGAAGGGCGGGCGCGTGCGCGGCCTGGTTGTGCCCGGCGGCGCCGCGTGGAGCCGCAAGCAGGTCGATGAACTCGAGGCGCTCGCGAAGGGCGCCGGCGCTGGCGGACTGCTGCGCCTCCGCTTCGCCGATGGCGCCTATGACGGCCCGCTGGCCAAGTTCCTCACCGACGACGCCAAGGCCGCGTTCGCGCTGCAGGAAGGCGACCTCGCCCTCTTCGTCGCGGCTGCCGATCGCATCAGCAGTCCGGCCTTGGATCGCGTGCGGCAGGAATGTGCCCGACGCCTCGATCTCGTGGATGAGAAGGCGCGTCGCTTTCTGTGGGTGCTCGACTTTCCCATGTTCGAGGAAGATCCGGAGACGGGGGCGCTGGCCGCGGTGCATCATCCGTTCACCTCGCCCAACGCCGAGGACATGGCGGCGTATCCCGACCAGCCGGCGAAGTGGCGCGCGGTCGCGTACGACTGCGTCCTGAACGGCACCGAACTCGGCGGGGGCTCCATTCGCACGAGCGATCCGGCGGTACAGTCGCGCATGTTCACGCTGCTCGGTATCGGTGATCAGGACGAACAGGAGCGCCGCTTCGGCTTCCTGCTCGAAGGGCTGCGCGCGGGTGCGCCACCGCATGGTGGCCTGGCGTTCGGCTTCGATCGTATCGCGATGCTGCTGTCGGGCGCGCCGTCACTGCGCGACGTGATTGCGTTCCCGAAGACCACCGCCGCGCGCTCGCTCTTCGAGGGCGCGCCAGTCGCCGTGCCGACCGTCGATCTCGACGAACTGCACATCGCCGTGAAGGGCGCCACCGCGGGCAGCGCGTCGTGAGCGATCCGCGTGGAGAGGCGCCCGTGACGGCGCGGGTGTCCGTCGAAGGCGCTGACCTGCAGACCCTGGCCGGCGTGAGCGACAGCAATCTCGTGGAGCTCGGGCGGGTGACCGGCGCGCGAGTCGCGTTGCGCGGCGACCATCTCTCCCTGTCGGGCGACGTGGAGGCCGTGACCAAGGCGGAAGGCGTGGCCGTGGCGATGGTCGCCATGGTGCGCGACGGCAAGGCCGTCACCGCCGACGATGTGCTGCGCCTGGCGCTCAGCGAGCGCCCGAGCGACGCACCGGGGGCCACGAATGGCCAGCTGGTGCTCCCCGGGGCCCGACGGGGCGTGCAGGCCAAGACGGCGGGACAGGCCGAGTATCTGAAGAAGATCGCCGAGCACGACATCGTGATCGGCATCGGACCGGCGGGCACGGGCAAGACGTACCTGGCTGTCGCCGCCGCCGTGGACGCGCTCATGCGCAAGCGGGTGCGGCGCATCGTGCTCGCGCGACCGGCGGTCGAGGCTGGCGAGAGTCTGGGCTTTCTGCCGGGCGATATGCAGGCCAAGGTCGATCCCTACCTGCGCCCCCTCTATGATGCGCTCGACGATCTGATCCCGTTCGAGCGCATTCAGAAGCTCATCGAGTCGCGCACCATCGAGGTGGCGCCGCTCGCCTTCATGCGCGGCCGCACGCTCGGCGACTCGTTCGTGATTCTGGACGAGGCGCAGAACGCGACCGGCATGCAGATGAAGATGTTTCTGACGCGCCTCGGCGTGAATTCCAAAATCGTCATCACCGGCGACAAGACGCAGGTGGACCTGCCGCGGCGTGAAGATTCGGGGCTCATGCAGGTCGAGCGCATTCTGCACGGAATCGACGGCATCAGCTTCCACTACTTCACCGAAGCCGACGTCGTGCGTCACCGACTCGTGCGCGACATCATCCGTGCGTACAACGAGGACGCGGCCGGAGGTGGCGGGTGAGCCCGGCCCGACGTGGCCGGATGGCACCGCCGCGTCCCGAACCGCGGGCGGTGTCCGTCGACGCCGATCGCGTGCGCGTGCCCGTTTCGCGCGACACGTTGAGTGAGCTGTCGCGCCGGGTGCTGCAGGCGTGCAAGGTGCCGCGCGCCATGCTGTCGATCACGTTCCTCGCGCCGCGCGCGATGGCCGCGCTCAATCGCAAACATCTGGGTCATCAAGGCCCGACCGACGTCATCACCTTCGCGCTCGGTCAGGATCCCGGCGGCGTGGTGATCGGTGACATCTACATCTGCCCGGACGTGGCGCGCGCGCAGGCGCGCGAGCATGGCGTCGGGGTGCGCGAGGAAATCGCGCGCCTCGTGGTGCACGGCACGTTGCACGCGTGCGGGTTCGAGCATCCCGAAGACGAGGGACGCACGACGTCGCCAATGTGGCGACGCCAGGAGCAGCTGCTGAAGCGCTTCTGGCCCACTCCGACCCGCTCGGCATGAGTGCAGTCGCCTGGGGGCTGGCCGCAGCAGGCGCTGCGGTGGCGGCGGTCTCGGCGGTGGCCGATGGCGCCTTGCTCTCGGATCCACCTGCCAATCCTGCGGTCACGCCGGAGCGGGCGCCGTTTGCGCCCGCACCCGCCGTCGCGCGCTCAGTCCCGGCACGCGAGCAGGCGCATCGGGCGCTCGCGTTCGCGCGCGTCCTCGGCCATCTCGCCGCCGGTGCCGGGCTCGCGCTGGCGCTCGACCTGGCGAGTGAAGGGCGGATGGATCGTGTGGCCGAACTGGTTGGACTGGGGCTGGCCACGGTGCTCGTCGCCGAGACGCTCGCCCGCATGGTGGGCGATGTCCTCGGGGAAGACGCCGCCGAGCGCTTGCACGGCTTCACGCGTCTCGTCGAGCGCGGACTCGCGCCGATCGTGCGCCTCGGCAATTGGGTCGACAGTCTGTTCGCCGAAGTGGTGACGCCGGAGGAGGCGTCGCAGGAGCGTCGCGAGGAGGCGGCGGCTCAGTTCCGCGAAGTGATCGCGGCCGAAACGGACGTGTCCGGCGACGAGCGCGAACTGTTGCTTGGGGTCTTTGAGTTCGGTGAGACGACGGCGGAGGAAGTCATGGTGCCGCGAGTCGACATCGTCGGTGTCGAGCGCGACACGCCGTGGTCGGAGGTGCTCGATCGCGTGCGAAGCGCGCAGCACTCGCGTGTGCCGGTGTACGAGGGGACGATCGACGAGATCGTCGGCATCCTGTACGTGAAGGATCTGCTTCCGGCCGTACTGGCCGACGAGGAACCGGAGGGAGGCTGGACCGCGCTGCTGCGTGCGCCCCACTTCATTCCGACCTCGAAGCGCATCGCCGACCTGCTGCGCGAGTTCCGTCAGCAGCGGCGGCATATCGCCGTTGTGGCCGATGAGTACGGCGGCACGGCCGGCCTCGTGACCATCGAAGATGTGCTCGAAGAGCTCGTCGGTGAGATCCGGGATGAGTACGATGATGAGGAGCGTCAGGTCGAGAGCGAGGCGAACACGCGCTTCTGGGTGTCGGGACGACTGACGCTCGATGATCTGTCGGCAGCCCTTGGCTACGACTTCACGCGCGACGATGTGACGACGGTGGGCGGCCTGGTCCTCGAGCTGCTCGGACGCGTGCCGCGCGCCGGCGAGTCGCTGACGATCGGTCCGTTCAAGGCCATCGTGGAGCGCGTGGTGCGTCGCAAGATCGATCGCGTGTATCTCGAGCGACAGGACGACGACGTGCCCGACGCTGCCGAGGCGGCAGACACATGACCGGTCTGGCGATGACGCTCGCCGTCGCACTCATGGCGCTGCTCACGTTGAGCGCGACGGCGGTGCGGGCGGTGAGCCGCTTGTGGCTTCGCCATTGGATCGAGCACCGCGCCGGCGGGGCGGATATCATGGCGCGCTATCTCGAGCGGCCGATGCGCCTCGTGCATGCCGCGGGGACGGCCGGCATGCTCGTGGTCTTTGCCACCGGCTCGCTGATCGCGATGACGGATGGTGTCCGGACCTGGGCGTTCGTGCGCGATGTCGCGCTCTTCATCGTGAGCCTGCTGATCCTTGGCCAGCTGCTTCCGCGCGCGGTGGGACGCCGGTGGGCGCCCCAGCTCGTGCCCGTGGTCGTACCGCTGCTGCGTCTCGTGGACATGGCGCTCGCGCCATTCCATGCGCTCGCTGCGGCGCTGGGCCGTGCGGTGCGGCGTCGTCATGTGCAGCGCGAGGGCGACGACATGAAGGAGGGGCTGGAGGAGTTGCTGCGCGATGGCACCTTCAGCGACATCGGCACCACCGAGGAGATGGCCATCATCTCGGGCGTCGTGCAGTTCGGCGACAAGACGGTTCGCGACGTGATGACGCCGCGCAGCGAGGTCTTTCTGCTCGATGAGGCGTTGAGCGCCGCCGAGATGGCGCGTCAGGTGGCGACGAGCGGGTACAGTCGCGTGCCGGTGTACCGGGGCCAACCGGATACGATCAGCGGCATGATCCACGTGTTCGACGTGTTCAAAGGCCGGGGTGAGTCGCGTCCGCCGCTGCGACCGGTGTCCGTCACGAGCCCCTCCACGCCCGCCAAGGAGCTGTTGTTCGGCCTGCTGCGTACACGCCGACAGTTGGCGATTGTACAGGATGGCCAGACCATGGTGGGGCTGGTCACCCTCGAGGACCTGCTCGAGGAACTCGTGGGAGATATCCGGGATGAGCATGACGACAGTACCGACTGACACCACCACCGCGCCCGCATCGCCGCTCGCGCGACTGCTTGGGCAATTCCGCGCCGGCAAGCCCGCGGCGTTGGCGCGCGCGGTCAGCATCGTCGAGAACCATCGCGCGGGCTTCGAGCAGGTGCTCGCCGCGCAGCATGCCCTGTTGGGGCGCGCCAAACGTATCGGCATCACGGGCCCGCCGGGGGCCGGCAAGAGCACGCTGACCACGCGCCTGGCGAGGCACTATCGCGCGCAGGGGCGCACCGTGGGCATCGTGGCGGTCGACCCGACCTCGCCGTTCACCGGCGGCGCCCTGCTGGGCGACCGGATTCGCATGGAGGAGATCGCACTCGATCCCGGGGTGTTCATCCGCTCCATGGCGACGCGCGGATCGCTGGGAGGGCTCGCCACGGCCACGCGCGAGGTGTGCGACGTCCTCGATGGCTTCGGCAAGGACGTCATCCTCATCGAAACCGTGGGCGTCGGACAGAGCGAGCTGGATGTGGCACGCGCGGCTGACTCCACGCTCGTGGTGCTCGTGCCCGAGTCGGGCGATTCCATCCAGACGCTCAAGGCGGGTGTCATGGAGATTGCCGATGTGTACACGGTGAACAAAGCCGACCGTCCGGGTGCGGACCGCCTCCGGAACGACATCGAGCTGATGCTCGGCCTGCGCGCCGGCGCGACGATGCAGAACGTCCCGGCGCACCACGGCGTAGATCTGCGGAACCTCCCGGACCGCGATGTCGCCCGCGATGCCGCCCGCGACGCCATGAACCCGGCCCGTGCGGCGCGCAAAGCGGCCCAACAGGAGATGCCAGAGCAGTGGACGCCTCCCGTCTTGCGATCGGTGGCGGCGCAGAACGAAGGCGTGGCCGAGATCGCCGACGCCCTGGATCGGCATTTCCGCTATCTTGAGGGGAGTGGCGAGCTGCGGACCCGCCGCCGAGCGCGGCTTCGGGAGCGGGTGATGGAAGTGGTCGAGCAGCAGGTCCGGCAGCGGCTCTGGCAGGACGCGGAGACGGTGGCCTGGCTCGATGCCCAGCTCGACGCGTTGGAAGCTGGTTCGCTGGTCCCCTTCGCCGTGGCCGATTCCCTCCGGGCCCGGAGCGCAGCCCTTCTTACCGGCGCGAACTTCGCGCCCCATCAGGATCTGAGCGCATGACGACGATTCGCGAACTCGAGGATGTGGTCCGGCAGCAGCAGGACGAGCTCGAGGCCCTGCGGCGCGAAGTGAGCGCCTGGCGTGGACAGTTCGACGCCGGCCGCAAGCGCGACATTGCCTTCACGAACTCCGCGGCCGAAGTGCCGCCGTTGTTCACCGCGCTCGATCTCGAGAATTCGGCGGGGACGGCCTTCGAGTTTCCGGGGCAGTGGCCGTTCACCCGTGGCATTCATCCGACCGGGTATCGCGGCAAGCTCTGGACGATGCGCCAGTTCGCGGGCTTCGGGACGGCGCGGGAGACCAATCAGCGCTACAAGTTCCTGTTGTCGCAGGGCCAGACCGGGCTCTCCGTCGCGTTCGATTTTCCCACGCTGATGGGCTACGACAGCGATCACGCGCGGTCGGAAGGCGAGGTCGGCAAGTGCGGCGTGGCCATCTCGTCGCTCGCCGACATGGAGGAACTCTTCGAGGGCATTCCCCTCGACAAGGTTTCGACGTCGATGACGATCAACGGCCCGGCGATCATTTTGCTGTGCTTCTACATCGCCGCCGCCGAAAAGCAGGGAGTCAGCGCCGACAAGCTCCAGGGCACGGTGCAGAATGACATCCTGAAGGAATACATGGCGCAGCATGCCTGGTGCTTCCCCATCGAGCCCGCGCTCCGCCTCATCGTCGACGGCTTCGAGTGGTGCGCACAGCACGCGCCGAACTGGAACACGATTTCCATCTCGGGCTACCACATTCGCGAGGCCGGCGCCACCGCCGCGCAGGAGCTCGCGTTCACGCTCGCCGACGGGTTCACCTACGTGGAGCGCGGCATCGCGCGCGGTCTCGACGTCGATGAGTTCGCGCCGCGCCTGTCGTTCTTCTGGGATATCCACAACGACTTCTTCGAGGAGATCGCGAAGCTGCGCGCGGCGCGGCGCATCTGGGCCCGTCACCTCAAGGAGCGCTATGGCGCGGAGAATCCGCGCTCGTGGATGATGCGTTTCCACTCCCAGACGGCGGGGGTGACGCTCACCGCGCAGCAGCCGATGAACAACGTGGTGCGCGTGGCGTATCAGGCGCTCGCCGCGGTCCTCGGCGGTACCCAGTCGCTGCACACCAACTCGATGGACGAGACGCTGTCGCTCCCCACCGAACCGGCGGTGCAGGTAGCGCTGCGCACGCAGCAGATCCTCGCCTACGAGACCGGCGTGCCCAACGTGATGGACCCGCTCGGCGGCTCGTACTACGTCGAAGCGCTCACCGATCAGCTCGAGCGCGATGCCGAGTCACTGTTCGCGCAGATCGATGAGGTGGGCGGCGTCGTGAAGGGACTCGAGGAAGGCTGGTTCCAGAAGCGGATCAACGAAAGCGCGGCCCGCCAGCAGTGGGAAATCGAGCAGCATCGCAAGCTCGTCGTGGGTGTGAACGAGTTCGTGACCGAGGAACCGGAGCTGTCGATCCCCACGCTGCGGATCGGTGCCGAAGCCGAGCAGCAACAGCGCGAGAAGATGGCCAAGTTGCGCGCGTCGCGTGACAACGCCCTGTGCACGGCCCGTCTGGATCGCCTGCGCGAGGCCGCCCGTGGACAGGAGAACGTGGTGCCGCACATTCTCGACTGCGCGCGCGCGTACTGCACGTTGTACGAAATCCGCGCCGCACTCGAAGACGTGTTCGGCGCGTATCGCGAGCCGGTGTTCTTCTGAACACCGGCGTCGCCCGCTCAGTCGTCGCGAGTGAGTTCGCGCTCGAGGTCGGCCATGTGTCGCAGGAAGGTGGCGGCTTCGCTGGCACGCATCTGCAGCGGCGCAAAGACGTTGCGTCCGGTGTCCGCCGCCAGGATCGCGCGGCGGCGGGCGCTGTCGCCGTCTTCCCAATTCACCACCTTCATCGACCACTCGGGAAAGTCCCGTCTGGCAATCTCGGTGACACTGAGCAGCTGACAGTGCTCGTGACGCGGATCGAGGGCGATCTGGTGATACAGCGCCGTGACCGCCTCACGCTCGCCTTCGAGCGCCTGCAGAAACTGCCCCGAGCCGTAGCAGAGCATTCCGGTGATTCCACGTGCCGGATTTTGCACCTGCGCATGAGACATGATCCCAACCAGCGACCCGTAGGGCAGCACGCCCACGGCCTCGCTGGCGTAGAGCAGTTGGATGAGTGGCATAGCTCCTTAATTAGCGTGTCCCGATGAGCCCGAACAATCCCTGGTGGGCCACGCAGTTCGACGCCCAGTATCTCCACGAGTACGAACCGCTGTTCGATCTCGTGCAGGATCGGCGCGAGGTGGCGCGTCTGCTGGACGTCCTCGAACTCCCGAGCGGGGCACGCATCCTCGACTGTCCGTGCGGGCAGGGGCGCCACGCGCACCTTCTCGCCGAGGCGGGATTCGACGTCGATGGCCTCGACTATTCCGAGGACCTGCTCAAGGTCGCGCGCAAGCGCGGGTCGGGCAAAACGCTGCGCTATACCCGGGGCGACATGCGCAAGTTGCCAGCGCGGTGGACCGGCCGCTTCGACGCGGTGGTGAATCTGTTCACGAGCTTCGGGTTCTTCGATGATCCGCGCGATGACCTGAAGGTCCTCGAGCAGTTTGCCCGGGTGCTCAAGCCGGGCGGGGTGCTGGTCTGGCACGGCGGTGCGCGCGACGGCGTCATGGCCAAGTTCCTGAGCCGGGATTGGTGGAGCACGGCCGACGGCACGATGTTCGGGCAGGAGCGCTCCTTCGACCCGCTCTCCGGGTTCCTCGAGATCACGAGCACCTGGCGAGGCCCCAAGGGGCACGGGGAGCGTTCCCACCGCATCCGGCTGTATACGGCCTCCGAGCTGGCGGGTCGCATGCGGGACGTGGGGCTGGTGGTCGAACAGGCCTTCGACAGCTGGGCCGACCGCCCGGTGAGCCGGAGATCCAGCGAGATGATGCTGGTTGCGCGTAAGGACAGCTGAGTAGTTTAGAACTGAGTAAGATTCCCCACCGAACCTCCCCTCTCCCGATGACCCGACCCATTCGTGTACTGGTGGCCAAGCCTGGCCTCGACGGGCACGACCGCGGCGCCAAGGTCGTAGCGGCTGCCCTGCGTGATGCCGGCATGGAAGTGATCTATACCGGCCTCCATCAGACCCCCGAGATGATTGCCACCGCCGCCGTCCAGGAAGACGTCGACGTGGTGGGCCTGTCGATTCTCTCGGGCGCCCACATGACGCTCTTTCCCCGCGTGCGCGATCTGCTGCTCGAAGCCGGCCGTGACGACGTCCTGCTCACGGGCGGCGGCATCATCCCCAAGGAGGACATGGACACCCTGCAGGCGCAGGGCGTCGCGCGCCTCTTCGGACCGGGCACCAGCACGCAGGAGCTGGTGGATTACATCCGCGACTGGTTCGCGGCGCGTCAGCAGAACGCTGGCGCCGGAGCGTGAGCGGCCGCCTTCGCCAGCTCGCTGACGAGGTTCGCGCGCTGGAAGCCCGCCTTCGCGAAGGAGGCGGGCCGGACAAGGCTGCACGGCAGCACAAGCAGGGGAAGCTCACGGCGCGCGAGCGCGTGGCCCAACTCGCCGATGCGGACACCCCGTTTCTCGAGATCGGTCTGCTCGTCGCGTACGATCGCTATGACGGACAGGCGCCGGCGGCCGGGGTCATCACCGGTATCGTCATGGTCGAGGGGCGCGAGTGTGTGGTCGTCGCGAACGATGCCACGGTCAAGGCGGGATCGTGGTGGCCCGAGACGATCACCAAGATTCTGCGCGCGCAGGAAGTCGCGATGCGCTGCCGGATCCCCATCATCTATCTGGTCGATTCGGCCGGCGTGAATCTCCCGTATCAGGGCGGCGTGTTCCCCGGCCAGTACGGTGCCGCCCGCATCTTCTACTACAACTCCATCATGCGTCGGTATCTGCGGATTCCGCAGATCGCGGCGGTAATGGGGCAGTGCGTCGCCGGTGGTGCCTATCTCCCCGCGCTGAGCGACGTGATCCTGATGGTGAAGGGCACATCGTTCATGGGGCTGGGCGGCCCGAATCTCGTAAAGGGCGCCACGGGCCAGACAGTGGATGGCGAAACGCTCGGCGGCGCGATCACGCACACCGAGATCTCGGGCGTGGCGCACTACGCGCTCGACGACGATCCGAGCTGCCTGCGCAAGATCCGCGAGCTCGTCGCGCGTCTGCCGCGTCCGCAGCAGCAGGCCACCACGACGGGCTGGCGCCCTCCCGCCGAGCCGCCCTCGACGCTCTATGATCTGCTCCCCGCCGACCATCGCATGCAGTACGACATGCACGCGCTGCTCGAGACCGTCCTCGACGACGGCGCGCTCGACGAGTTCCAGCCGAACCTCGCCAAGGAGATGATCTGCGGCGACGCGCGCATCGAAGGCATCCAGGTCGGGGTGATCGCGAACCAGCGCGGCCTCATCAAGGGGCGGCCCGGTGAGCGGCCACGCTTCGGCGGCATCATCTACGCCGAGAGCGCGGAGAAGGTCGCGTATTTCATCGAGCGCTGCGACAAGCAGGGGATTCCGATTCTCTTCGTGCAGGACGTCTCCGGCTTCATGGTCGGTCCCGACGCCGAGCACGATGGCATCATTCGCGCCGGCGCGCATTTCGTGGAAGCGATGGCCTGCGCGCGCGTGCCGAAGATCGTGCTCACCGTGAACCACGCGAGTGGGGCCGGTTACTACGCGATGGCCGGTCAGGGATTCGACCCCGACTTCATCCTGTCCTGGCCCACCGGGCGCATGGCGGTGATGGAAGGCGAAGCCGCCGTGCAGGCGGTGCACGGCCCGGCGCTCGACGCGGCCAAGAAGGCCGGCACCGCGCCATCGCCCGAGGTGCTCGAGGCCGTCGAGGCCATGCGGGCCGATTACGAAGAACAGCTCGACGCGCGCTATGCTGCCGCGCGCGGGTTCGTCGACACGATTGTCTATCCCGAGGACACGCGCACCATGCTCGCCATGGCGCTCCGTGCCGCCAACCAGAACCACGGTCCGCATCTCGGCGCCTTCGTGCTGCCGCCGATGCCGCCGGTCGGAGGGGCGTGATGAGCAAGAAGGACGTGGTCCGCGTAGCCAGCGGACAAGGATTCTGGGGCGACTGGTTGGAAGCCCCGCGCCGACAGGTGGAAGGCGGACCGGTCGACTACCTCATGCTCGACTACCTCGCCGAGGTCACCATGTCCATTCTGCAGAAGCAGAAGGAACGGGACCCGAAAATGGGCTATGCGCGTGACTTCATCGGCGCCATGGAGAGCGTGTTCCCGGCCGTCGCCGAGCGGGGCGTGAAGGTCATCGCCAATGCCGGTGGCGTGAATCCGGTTGCCTGCGCCGACGCCGTGCTCGCCGCCGCCGACAAGGCAGGAGTGCGCGGCAAGATCCGCATCGGCGTGGTGACCGGTGATGACATTCTGGGGCGTCTCGATGAGTTGCTGGCAGCCGGCCATGAGCTCAAGAACATGGACACTGGTGAGCCGCTGGCGAACATCCGCGATCGCGTGCTGTCGGCGAACGCGTACATCGGGTCGACGCCGATCGTGGAAGCGCTCGAGCGCGGTGCGAACGTGGTGGTGATCGGTCGCAGCACCGACACCGCGCTTACGATGGCCCCGTTGCGCCACGAGTTCGGATGGGCCGCGGACGACTGGAACAAGATGGCCGCTGGCATCGTGGCCGGACACATCCTCGAGTGCGGCGCGCAGTGCAGCGGCGGCAATTGCCTGCACGAGTGGCGCACGATCCCGGATCTCGCCAACGTCGGCTACCCCATTGCCGAAGCGCGCGCCGACGGCTCGTTCGTCATCACCAAGCATCCGAACACGGGGGGCCGCGTGAGCGTGCCCAGCGTGAGCGAGCAGCTGGTGTACGAGATGGGCGATCCGCACGCCTACATCACGCCCGACGTCGTGGCCGACTTCACGAGCATCCATCTCGCGGCGGATGGTGAGAACCGGGTGAAGGTGCATGGCATCACCGGCGGTCCGCCGACGCCGTTCCTCAAGGTGTCGATTGCCTACCGCGCCGGCTACAAGGCCGTGGGCTCGCTCGTGTACTCGTGGCCCGATGCGATGGAGAAGGCCCAGCTGGCCGATCGCGTGCTGCGCGAGCGGCTCGACAACCTGGGTCTCAAGTTCGACCAGGTGCTGAGCGAGTTCGTCGGCGCCACGTCCACGCATGGTCCGTTGGCCGGCGACGGTCGCGACGCGCCGGAAGTGCAGTATCGCATCGGCGTGCGAGGCAGCGACAAGGCGGCTGTGGAGCGCTTCACGCGCGAGATCGCCCCGCTCGTGCTCAACGGTCCGCCGAGCGTCACCGGTTTCGCCGGCGGTCGCCCGAAGGTCGAAGAAATTGTCGCCTACTGGCCCGCGCTGCTCGACAAGCGCGCCGTATCCACCTCTGTTGCCATCGTGGAGTAACCATGCGCGTCCGACTGCTCGACATCGCGCACGCCCGCTCGGGCGACAAGGGCGATACCGCCAACGTGGGGATCATCGCGCTCAAGCCCGAGTGGTACGCGGCGCTCGATCGTTACGTCACCCGTGACGCGGTCGCCGCGCACTTCCGCGGCCAGATCACCGGTGATGTGGTGCGCTTCCAGCTCCCCAACCTGAACGCGCTCAATTTCCTGTTGCACGGGGCGCTCGACGGCGGTGGCACGCTGTCGCTCAAGACCGACGCGCAGGGGAAGGTCTACTCCACGGCCCTCCTCCGGATGGTGATCGACGTCCCCGACGCCGAAGCGCAGGCGGCCGGGCTTCCGGCCTTCGCCGGCTGAACCCGTGATCGTCCGGCTGCGAATTGCCCTGCTGGCGCTGGGCGTGATCGCCTTCACGGTCGCGCTCCGTACCGGTGTGGAATGGATCCGCTGGATTGGCATCGCGCTGGTGGCCGGGGCGCTGCTGCTCCGCTTCCTGAAGCGCTAGGCGACCGGAGCCATCTCCCGGGGCCGGAACCCAGTTCCGGCCCCGGTTAGCTTTCAGGGATGTCCCGAAAGCCCGTCCCCGAACTCCTCGCCCCCGCCGGCACCCTCGACGCCGTGCGTGCGGCGGTCGCGAATGGCGCGAATGCCGTGTATCTCGGCGCGTCGATGTACAATGCGCGCGACGAGGGGGCACAGCTGTCGCTCGAGGAGCTCGGTCAGGCGTGCGCCGTCGCGCATGCGCGGGGCGTCCGGGTCTACCTCACGTTCAACGTTCTGATCAAGCCGCACGAACTCCCCGAGGCGATGGCGTACCTCGGCGAGTGCATCGACCGCGGTATCGATGCGGCCATCGTGCAGGACCTCGGCGTGGTGCGTCTGATCCAGCAGGTGTATCCCCAGCTCGAGGTGCACGGGTCCACGCAGATGACCGTGCATGACGCCGCCGGCGCGCGCGTCATGCAACAATTGGGCGTGGAGCGCGTCGTGCTGGCCCGCGAGAACACGCTCGACGACATCCGCGCAATTCGCGCGGCGGTACCCGACCTCTCACTCGAAACGTTCGTGCACGGCGCGCTGTGCATCTCGTATTCGGGCCAGTGCTTCATGTCGGGGATGATCAGCGAGCGCTCGGCCAATCGCGGCTCGTGTGCCCAGTCGTGCCGCAAGGACTACACGCTGACCGATGAAGCCACCGGCGTTGAGCTCGATCGCGGCTTCCTGATCAGCGCCAAGGATCTCGCCGCTCACGATCATCTCGAACAGATCGCCGAGCTTGGCATCGGTTGCCTCAAGGTCGAGGGGCGCAAGAAGAAGCCCGAGTACGTCGCCACCGTCACCAAGGCGTATCGGGGCTGGCTCGATGCCCTCGCCCGCGGCGAACAGGGGCGCGCGCCCACGACGGACGACGTCGAGCCGCTGGTGCAGATCTTCAGTCGCGGCAACACCGGTGGCATGTACGGCGGGCGCCAGGGACGCGACTACATCACGCGTACGCAGCCCGACAATCGCGGGCTGCCGATCGGCACCGTCCTCGCGTCTGAAGGCGACGAGCTCATCATGGCCGTTTCCCGCCCGCTCGCCGTGGGTGACGGATTGGGCTTCGAGTCGCCGGAGGCGGGCAGTGCGGCCACGCTCGGGGGTACCGTGCAGCAGGTGCGCACGATTCAGGTGAGCGGTGGCGTACATCGTCTCGCGGTGGTGGTGCGCAGTGGGCTCCGGGTCACGCGCGTGCCCGACGGCTGGCGTGTGGTGCGCACCAGCGACGCCACACTCCTGGCGACCGCCAGGGCGTCCTTCCAGCAGGTGCCAGTGCCCGATCGCGTGGGGCTCACCCGTGTCGACGTGCGCTGTTTCGGTCATGCGGGTGGACCGCTCAAGTCCATCTGGCGTGCGGGAGATCTCGAAGTCACCGTGCGCGGCGAAGTTCCCCTCGCCCCGGCCAGCAAGCGCGCCCTCGACATGACGCAGCTGCGCGAGCAGTTCGGGCGCCTGGGCGAGACCGAGTTCAAGCTCGGTGCGATCGACGTCAGCGGGTTGGCCGAGGGGCTGTTCGTGCCCATCAGCGAGCTCAATCGCCTGCGCCAGGAGGCGACCGAGCAGCTCACCGAGCAACTCGGATGGGGCAAGATGAGCGATGCCGCGGTGCGCGAGGCGCGGATCGTCGAGGGAATCGCGCAGTTGCCACCGGTGCAGCCGGCGCCGTGGTCCGACAGTACGCCGTTCGCCTTGCGGGCGATCGTCGCCGACCTCGAGAGTGCGCGCGAAGCCGCCGCCGGTGGTGCCACCGAAGTCGTGCTCGATCCGTTCCTGCGTCACCCGATGCCTCCGGTCAGTCGCGTCACGGCGCTGCGTGACGAGCTGGCCGCGCGTGGGGTGTCGCTGCGACTGCGCACGCCAAGCATCGTCCGTCCGGATGATCGCAAGCGTCTGACCAAGTGGCTGGCCCTCGGGCTGCCGCTCCTCTCCGGTCATCTCGGGCTGGTCGCCGAACTGGGTGGCGCGGGCGGTGATGTCATCGCCGACTATGCCACCAACGCGTTCAATCAGCACTCGACGGCGTTTCTGTTCGAGCTGGGTGCGCGGCGTGTCGTGGCGAGCATCGAGCTCACAGCCGACGAACTCGCGCAGTTGGCGTCGCCGTGGCAGGGTGCCGGAATCGATGTCCTCGTGTATGGCCGCCCCGAAGGGATGACCATCGAACATTGTGTGTTGAGCGCGGCCTTCGATCGCGAACCCACCACGTGCCGCGATCTGTGCGTGCAGAAGCACACCAACGTGTCGCTCACCGATCCAACCGGTTACACCTTTGCCGTGGCGACCGACAGCGATTGCCGCAATCGTCTGTTGCACTCACGTCCCATCGACGGTAGTGAATTCCTGCCGCAGCTGTGGACGTCGGGAATTCGAGGATTCCACATGGTGTTCAACGTGCCGGGCGATCCGATCCGCGAACTGGTGGCAGGCTATCGCTCGGCGCTCGATGGCCTCGCCGCGGGCGCAACGCCGGATGTCTCGACGTCCCGTCGCCTCCTCGATGGCGCCTTCACCCGTGGGCACTTCGCCCGCGCTGTCTGACCGTGTTCGCTGGGAGTTCCTGATGGAGAAGGCCAAGAAAATCGTGGCGCCCGTGCTCGCCGTCGCCGCAGCTGCCTGGAACGGGTACGGCGCGTTCGAGGCATTCCAGGGCGGACACTGGATGCGCGGCGCGTTCGACTGCCTGCTGGCGTTGGTTCTGCTGCTCGTCGCCTACACGATGTACGACACCGGCAAGCGGTTCGCCGACTCCTGACCGTCGAACGCATCCCACGCGGCGGACGGTGCTGCGTAGAAATGATGCGACAGTTGCCGCACGGCGAGCCTATCGTGCGGCATGTTCCAGACCGCCGCCAACGGATCTCTCGCCGACGCCCGCCGGGCCCTCGCGCACTACTTCGGGTATCCGGATTTTCGCGCGCCGCAGTTGCCGGCCGTCCAGGCGGTGCTGACCGGCGGCGACGTACTCATTGTCCTTCCCACGGGCGGTGGGAAGTCACTCTGCTATCAGGTGCCGGCGCTCGTGCGCCCCGGACTGACGGTGGTGGTGAGTCCACTGATTTCGCTCATGAAGGATCAGGTGGAAACCCTCGCTCGCCGCGGCGTGGGCGCCGCGTACCTCAACAGCACACTCAGCGCGGCGGAGACCGCTCATCGTCTCGGCCAGGCACGGGATGGCGCGCTCAAGCTGCTCTATCTCGCGCCGGAGAAGCTCATCGCGCCACGCATGCTCGACGCGCTGCAGGGCATGGGCGTCGGTCTGCTCGCCGTCGACGAGGCGCACTGCATCAGCGAGTGGGGCCACGATTTTCGCCCGGCCTATCGGCGCATCGGCAGCCTTCGCGCGCGCCTGGGTGATCCGCAAACCGTCGCCCTCACGGCCACCGCGACGACGCGCGTCCGGCGCGACATTGCCACCCAGCTCGCGTTGCGTGATCCGGTCGTGATCGTGGGCGGGTTCGACCGAACGAATCTCACCTACCATGTGAGCGCGACGCCCTCGCTGCGCGAGAAGCATCAGCACGCAATCCGGTGGCTTCGCGAATCCGACGGCGCCGCCGTCGTGTACGCCTCCACCCGTACCACCGTCGAACAGGTCGCAGCCGTGCTCGTGCGAGCCCGGGTGCGCGCGGTGGCCTATCACGGGGGGCTGCCGGCGATTGTGCGCCAGCGCGCACAGGACGCGTTCATGGACAGTCGCGCCCGGGTGATCGTGGCGACGAGCGCCTTTGGCATGGGCATCGACAAGCCCGATGTCCGACTTGTGGTGCATCATGCCATGCCCGGCTCGCTCGAAGCCTATTACCAGGAAGCCGGCCGCGCCGGCCGGGACGGACAACCCAGCCAGTGCGTGCTGCTGCACGCGCCGACCGATCGCGCGACCCATGACCACTTTCTGCATCACGCGCATCCCCGGCGCGAGGTGGTGGAGCGCACCTGGGCCGCGTTGCGAGCGCGCGCGGATGCGGACGGGATTGTCGCCGGTTCACTGAGCCGTTTCATCGCGTCGATGCCCGCGACCGACCGTCGCACCCCGCTCGCGGCCGCCGTGCGCGTTCTGGCGGCGGCCGGAGCGTGCGTGGTGGAGCCCCCGTCGGGGGACCAGCTCTGGATCCGACTGCTCGCCGCACCGGACCGGATTCGCCGGGAGCTGGTCGGACCACGTCGTTCGGACCGGGACTTCCTCCGCACGCTGTGGCGCCAGAGCGGAGCATCGCTTTACGAGGGCGTCTCCGTGCGTCGCCGCGATCTCCCGGCTGGAATGGCCGAGGGCGGGGGACTGGTCCCCGTTCTGGAGCGACTGGCAGCACAACAGTTCGTCATGTGGATGCGTACTGGTGGCGGTATTCGTCTGCATGCAGGGTGCATGGCGTTGGCGAGTCCGCCAGTCGACTGGCGTGCCTTGGCCAGACGACTGGAGGCCGAGCAGGACCGGCTTCACGCCATGGTGCAGTACGCGCAAGTACGGGATTGCCGGCGAGCGTACGTCCTGCGCTATTTCGGCGATGCGAGCGTGCGCGATTCCTGCGGCGCCTGCGATCGTTGTCTCGGCACGTAACACCCACCACCCGATTCATCCGCCGTTCCCGCCCCGACGCGCGCGCCCGCGCGTTGCCCCCATTCCCCACCCGATGGACGACAGCCTTTACTTCTCCGAGCAGCACCTCGCCGTGCGCGACATGGTGCGGGCCTTCGCCCGCGACGAGGTCGCACCCGTCGCCGCCCAGTTTGACGAAACATCCACGTTCCCGTGGGAGAACGTGAAGAAGATGGGCGAGCTTGGCCTGCTCGGTGTGCCCTGGTCCGAAGAGATCGGCGGCGCCGGATTTGACACGATCAGCTTCATGATCGCGATCGAAGAGCTCGCGAAGGTGTGCGCGTCGCACTCGATCACGATCAGCGCCCATACCACGCTCGGCACGTCGCCGATCGTCAACTTCGGCACCAAGGCGCAGATCGAGCGCTACGTGCCGCTGCTGGCGGGCGGCAAGGTGCTCGGCGGTTTCGGTCTCACCGAGGAGGCGGCCGGAAGCGACGCAGGCGGCACGCGCACCACGGCGGTGAAGCACGGCGACAAGTACATCCTGAACGGCAGCAAGCGGTTCATCACGCACGCGGGCGTTGGCGAGATCTTCGTCGTGACCGCCGTGACCGATCCGAGCAAGGGCACCAAGGGGATCTCGAGCTTCATCCTGACGAAGGAGAGCGTCGACCTCGACGCCTGCCGCACGGTCGGTGTGGGGCACGAGGACTCGCTGCCCAACATGACGGGCTTCACTGCCGGCAAGAAGGAAGACAAGCTCGGCTGGCGGGCCTCGGATACGCGTGAGCTCCTGTTCGACAACGTGGAAGTGCCCGCCGAGAATCTGCTCGGCACCGAGGGGCTCGGCTTCATCAACTTCATGAAGACCCTCGACGCCGGCCGTATCGGCATCGCGGCGCTCTCGGTGGGGATCGCGCAGGGCGCGCTCGATCAGTCGCTCCAGTACGCCAGCGTGCGCAAGCAGTTCGGTCAGGCCATCGCGAACTTCCAGGGGATCCAGTTCCAGTTGTCGGATATGGCCACCGAGATCGAAGCCGGCCGTCACCTGGTGTATCACGCCGCCTGGCTCGCGCAGAATGGCAAGCCCTACGGCAAGGAAGCTGCGATGGCCAAGCTCTTCTGTTCGGAGCTCGCCATGCGAGCCACGATCAAGGCCATCCAGATCCACGGTGGCTACGGCTACACGCGCGACTATCCGGTCGAGCGCTACATGCGCGACGCCAAGATCTGTGAGATCGGCGAGGGCACGAGCGAGATTCAGCGGATGGTGATTGCGCGGCACTTGCTGAAGGGGCTGGCCTAGCCGACCGGTTAACCGCAAACCCGAGAACCCCAAACCCCGAACTGATCAGTTAGG
>JBDHVK010000023.1:0-37141 GCA_039809645.1 Gemmatimonas sp. | reverse complement strand
GCAGGTTGGTGTGTACCGTGCGCTCGAGCTGCCCGTCGGTGATCGCTTCAAGCGAGGGCTGGTGCTCCTGCCAGGCGGCATTGTTGACCAGAATGTCGAGGCCGCCCCACCGTTCGACCACAGACTCGACCACTCGCCGACAGACGGTTGAGTCGCGCACGTCGCCGACGATCGACAGTGCGCGACGTCCTTCGGCTTCGATAGCGGCGACCGTCTCGTCCGCGTCGGGTTGTTCCTCGGGCAGGTGCATGATGGCGACATCTGCGCCCTCTCGCGCAAAGAGCACGGCCACCGCGCGGCCAATGCCCGAGTCGCCACCGGTGATGAGGGCGATACGCCCGACCAGCTTGCCGGCCGCGCGATACGCGGGCGCGGCGTAGCGGGGGCGGGGCGTCATGGCGGCCTCGAGTCCTGGCCGTTCCTGATGCTGCGGCGGAAATGGGGGCGTGGGTTCCTGCGGCATGCGGTCTCCGTGACGAACGGGGAATGACGGGCGCGATCGACTCGGCGCGGCGCGTCCGGTCGGCGCCAGTGCGCGGCACGGCAACGCGGCGCAACTCCTGCACCCACGGCGAGTGACACTCTTCCGCGAGGCCCCATGTCCGTTCCCTTCATGCCAGACGACCTTCCGGGTGTGGACCGCTCTCCAGCCG
Source organism: Gemmatimonas sp. (assembly GCA_039809645.1). Taxonomy (GTDB): domain Bacteria; phylum Gemmatimonadota; class Gemmatimonadetes; order Gemmatimonadales; family Gemmatimonadaceae; genus Gemmatimonas. The sequence goes on along the minus strand of JBDHVK010000023.1, from coordinate 36,488 downwards.
CCGCTGGTGACGACACGGTACCCGAGGCGACGCCACGCAGCGATCAGCGCGTGGAGCGGGCCTCGGTCGAGTCCTTTCCGGCGAGCGATCCTCCACCATTCAGCCGGCAGCGCCCGCGCCGCCATGGGCCCGGGGCGCCGCCCGCCGGTGAACGCCGCTTCGCGGCGCTGCACGCGTCACCGTGGACGCATCGCTGGGCGGCCTCACTCATCGATGCCCTCGAAACGCACGACGCCGAAACGGTCGGGGCCCTCCTCACCGAAGACGTGATTCTGCGCTGGGATGACGCCCCCTTGCTGGTGGGGCGACCGGCGGCGGTCGCGCATCTGGTGCGCTGGTTTGCCGCGCAACGTCCCACCGAACAGCACGTGACCGATGTGCGTGGTGACGACGAGGCCGTGTTCATCGAATTCGAGATGCAACGCACCACCGATCGCGAGCCCGAGACCTGGCCGGTGGCGCTGAGCGCCCGCCTGCGTGCCGGCGGCGCGTCGCGACTCACGCGGTATGGGGGTCGGCCGTAAGCAGCTTCTCGAACACGCGCTGCGTGAGCCTCTGTCGGGTGCGGACGAGCGCATCCCATGGGTTGCGGGGATGCGCGCGACGCCAGGCGGCGATTGTCGCCACGTGCGCCGCGTCGGCGCGGGTCAGCGTGGCGAGATCGCGCCAGGCGAGCGGCACCGCCACCGGCGCGCCCGGTCGCGCGCGTGGCGACCACGGCGCAACGGCGGTCGCCCCCCGTCCGTTGCGCAAATAGTCCACGAAGATCTTGCCGGTGCGGGCCGCCTTGGCCGCGGTATCCACCAATCCATCCGGATCGCCCAGCAGCAACTGGGTGGTGGTGAGGCGCACGAAATCGTGCAGATCGCCCCAGCCGGCGGTGGGGGCGAGCGGCACCACCACGTGAAGTCCCTTGCCACCGGTACTCTTGAGCCAGCTCTTGAGGCCGCACGCGGCGAGGAGCCGGCGCAACCGCTCGGCGGTGGCAGCGACCCGCGCGAACGGGACATCGGGGGCGGGATCGAGATCGAAGATGGCGCGATCGGGGTGCTCGATCGCTTCCGCCGCCGCCCCCCATGGATGCAGCTCGAGCACGCCGAACTGCACGAGCGACACGAGACCGACGACGTCGCGCACCACAAGATAGGGCGCGCGTTCACCGGATTCCTCGCGCACATCCACCGGCTCCACGCCCGGAGGAGGCGTGGTGGTCCAGTGTTTCTGAAAGAAGCAGCCGCCAGTTTGCCCCTGAGGACAACGCACGAGCGAGAGCGGTCGTCCGGCGACATGCGGCAGCAGGCGTTTCGCCACGGCCGCCATGTAGCGCGCCAGCTCGACCTTGCTCACGGCGGGCGTCTCGGCAGTGGCGGCGAAGAGTTCGCGATCGGGGTGCGTGATCCGCGCACCCGCCACATCGATGGCGGCCGCGGTACTCATCGGAACCTCACAGTGCAGGAGACTCACGGCGCACGGCGCGCGCCGGCTTGTCGGCTCGCTCCCCGTGATAGACGGGGTGGCGCAACAACCCGTCGGCGGTCCACTCGGTGAAACTCACCTCGACCACGAGTACCGGCGAGACCCAGTGGACATCCCGCGGCAGAGCGGATGTCGCCACCACGGGTGCGGATACGCGCACCAGGGGCTCGAGTCGCTTGCGCAACCTGAGGAGCTCTTCGGTATCAAAGCCCGTACCCACCTTGCCGGCGAAGCGCAGCGTCGCACCAGCCTCGAACACGCCGAGCAACAGCGCGCCGATGCCGGTGCGCGATCCGCGCGGTTCGGTGAAGCCCACCACGACGAACTCCTGGCGCTGGCTGCATTTCACCTTGAGCCAGTGACGATGACGTCCAGCCACGTACGGCGCATCCAGACGCTTGCACACCAGCCCCTCGAGCCCAGCCGCGCAGGCTCGTTGGAGGGCATCCCCGCGAGCGGCAAACGTCTTGACTGGCTGCACGATGCTGCGCGCTGGTCTCGACGCGAGTGCCTCGCGCAGCAGGGCCCGCCGATCGCGCAGCGGCAGCCGCCGGACGTCGGTGCCATCGAGTGAAAGCAGATCGAAGACCACGTAGCGAAGCCGCATGCCGGCCGATCCCGCCGGCTGCATCGCCTGCTGGAGCGTCTGAAAGCTGCTGCGTCCGTCGGGTGCCACGGCCACGATCTCGCCGTCCAGCGTTGCCGACGGCAATGGCCAGTCGGCGAGCGCGCGGGCCTCCGCCGGAAAGCGCGCGGTCCAGTCGAGCGCGTTGCGGGTGAACAGCGTCACGGCACCGGCCGATGTGCGCACGGCCTCGATGCGATAGCCATCCAGCTTTACCTCAGCGCTCCACTCCCGACCGTCCGGCACCTGCGTGTGGAGCGTCGCCAGACTCAGCGATAGAAAGCGCCCGCTCATCCGGTAGGCCTCATGCGCGTTTCTTTCGCGGTTTGGCGGCAACCTTCCGGCTCGGACGCTTCACGGAGGCGCGCGCGCGCTCGGCCAGGCTCCCCTTGAGGGCGGTCATGAGATCGAGAACGCGCGGCGCGTCGTCGGCCACGGGGGCGACCGTGACCGCGCCGCCCTTGGGCTGCGCCGCCCGCTCCTCGATCAGCGCAAGCAGATCTTCGCGATACCGATCATGAAACGCCGTCGGATCCCAGTCGGTGGCCATCATCTCCACGAGCTGTGTGGCCATGGTACGCTCGGCGGCGGAGATCGTCCGCTCCGGCGGGACGACGCCGAGCTCCGCCGGCGTGCGCACCTCATCGTGATAGCGCAGGAGCTGGACCACGAGTGCGCCGTTCCACGGGTATAACGCCGCTGGATGCTGCTTCGTGCGAATGACCACCTGGGCAATGCCCACGCGTGCGGTACGCTCGAGCGTCTCCACGAACAGCGCGTACGCCTTCTCACTGCCCTTGAGCGGCCCGACGACATACGGCTTGTCGAAATAGACGAGGTCGATATCAGCCGCGGACACAAAGCCCTGCACGTCGATGGATTGCGTTGCCTTGGGATTCGCCGCCTTGAGATCTTCTGTGGAGAGGATCACATACCGCCCCTTGCTCACTGCATAGCCCTTCACAATGTTGTCGTTATCGACCTCGTCGCCTGTCTGCTTGTTGTATTTCTTGTAGCCGATGGGCGCATGATCGCGGCGGTCGAGCATGTCGAGATCGAGCCCTTGCAACGCCTCGGCGGTATAGAGCTCCACGCCGATACTGACGAGGCCGAAGCCAAGCGTTCCCTTCCAGATGCCACGGGCCATGGTCGGCTCACTGCGTTGAGTTGGTGACGTTGCTCCAGTGTGCGCTGCGTCATGGTGATGTATGTCCACTGTGCATCACATCACGGCGCGATTCCTGCGACACCGACGAGCTTGCGGGGAGCGATCAACGTTGCACTGATCGCGCCACCTATCGACCCGGGGGGGAACCGATGAAGCTGGCGATGAAGCACATGCTTTCGGATTTCGTGGTGCTGCTGCTGGCGCACCAGGTCACACAACGCGCCGTCGAGCTCGCACCGCAGCTCTGGCGCGAGATCGTGCGCTGGGCGCGCACGTGGCGGCCGGTACCGTTTGCGGAGTGGCCGCGACAGCGGGAGTGGTAGACTCACTGCAACCCGAAACTCCAAACCTCAAACCCCGAACCTCAAACTGATCAGTTTGGGGTTCGGGGTTTGAGGTTTGGGGTTTGAGGGTTGGGTTCGATCGGCGCGGCACGATCTCGAACGAAACGGCGGTACACCCGGCACCCCTCCGCACCGGACATACCGCCGCTCGTGTGCACCCGAGGGTGCATTCTGCGTATGTGTACCCGACCTACCGATTTTCGTTGCGTCGGGTGGTGTCGTCGATCGGCCCGATGTAGTTGGCGCCTTCTCGCCCGCGTCGCTACGACGATCGCCCAGTGACGCGGCGAGCGGTCGTTCCTGATCGGCAAAGCTGTTTGCACGATCGGTGCCAGCGCCCATGCGCTCGTCCCCATACGGGCTCGACGTAGGGAATCGGTCGCGGAGCGCCAGCTCGTACTCGCGGGAGAAGGTCTTCCGATCGTACGGTGGCAGGCTCCGCGGATCGATGATCGCCGAGCTGAGATACACGTCGTCCTCGTCATCATCGAGGCGCGCCGAGCCGATCGGGATGAGGACGTGTCGATCCTCGCTGGCGTTCAGCACGTCCTTGTCGATCGACGCCTCGACGTAGCGCACTTTCATCAGCCCCGTGTCGACCACGAGATCCTTGACCTTGCCGATCTTCTCGCCGTCGGCCGTGCGGACATCCCACCCGCGGATGTCGGGGTCGCCGTCGGCGACCTGGAAGTCATCCATGTCGTCGAGATGGACGAGGCGTGGCGTCACGTCACGCTCGCGCATCCGGTCCTCGCCGCGCATCGTGTTGTCGTCGTCGTATGCGTCCTGTCGCATTGGAGTGCGCCTCAACGTGGGGGAGGATTGAGCGAATCCCGGCGCAGCCCGGAATCGGGTGGCACCAGCGTCCCGGCCGCGGCCGCGGAATCACGCAGCGCGGTGCTGTCCGTCCGGCCCGCCAGGGCGTTGTCGTTGGTGTTGCGAGCGAACAGGAACCACAGCAGCCCGAGCAGAAGCACGCCGGCCAGCACCCAAGGCCAGACCGAGCGCTCCTTGCGCTGGATATTGATTTCCGCCATCGGAAGTCCTCGCGGGTGAGAGTACCGGCGAGTCGGGCAAGTCTCAGTCCAGCGCGCACGGTTCGGTCTGCCCTTCCGCTTCGCCTTCTGGTCCCTAAGATTCCGGCGTCGCGCGAGTCCGCGTGATGCGCGGCCCCGTTCGGCGCGCCAATGAGGATGCAGTGGCCGAGGTGGCTGATGGCGCGCGGGTCCATGACTGATGCGATGATTCCGGCGGTGGCGTTGCGCTTTCGTGCGCTCGCCGAACCCGCCCGTCTGTTTCTGCTGCGGGCGTTGATGGACCGCGGCGAGCAGAGCGTGAATGAGCTGGTGACCGTGACGGGGCTCCAGCAGGCGAACGTGTCGAAGCACTTGCAGGTGCTGCACGCGCACGGATTCCTGCGCCGGCGGAAAAACGGGCTGTACGTCTACTATGCCCTGGCCGACCGGCAGGTGGCGAAGCTGTGCGACCTCATGTGTCAGCGGGCAGCGATGGCGCTGCACGGTAACGAGGCGGCTGACGCCGATTGACCGGCGGTGGCGTGCCCGTGCCGACCCGCGGTCGGCACGCTACCTTCTCGGCATGCAGATCGAATTCTCCGGCGCCGCCCGCGAAGTGACCGGGTCGTGCCACATCCTGCGAGTCGGCACGGGCGACGCGCAGCGCACCGTGCTGCTCGACTGCGGCATGTTCCAGGGGCGGCGCAGCGAGTCGCGCCTCAAGAACGCCAAACTCCCCGTGCCGGTCGACGAAATCGATGCGATCGTGCTCAGTCACGCGCACATCGACCACGCCGGCCGCCTGCCGTATCTGGTGGCGCAGGGCTACACGGGCACCATCTGGTGCACCGCGGCCACGCGCGATCTCTGTGCGATCATGCTCGCCGACTCGGCGCATATCCAGGAGAAGGACGCCGACTTCCTCGCGCGGCACCGCGACGAGCACATCGAGCCGCTCTACCGCGTGGAGGATGCGACGCGCACGCAGGAGCAGATGGTCGGCATGCCGTACCACAAGTGGTTCGAGGTCACCGACGGCGTGCGCGCCATGTTCACCGAAGCCGGTCACATTCTGGGCAGTGCGTCGGTGGCGTTGGCGCTGCGCGAAGGCAGCGAAACCCGTCGCGTGGTCTTCTCCGGTGATATCGGCCGGAGTGGCTTGCCGATCATTCGCGACCCGGAACCACCGCCACTGGGCGGCGATGTGATCATTTGCGAGAGCACGTACGGCAATCGCGATCACGAGTCGGTGGAAGGCGCGCGCGATCAGCTGGCGGATTGCATCCGGCGCACGGCAGCGCGCGGCGGTCGCGTGCTCATCCCGGCGTTCGCCGTGGGGCGGACGCAGGAGCTGCTCTACGACCTCCACATGCTGCTCCGTGACGGAAAGATTCCGTCCATTCCGATCTATCTCGATTCCCCGCTCGCCACGGCGGCCACGTCCGTCTTTGCGATGCATCCGGAAGTGTTCGACCGGAGCGAGGCGCTCGTGCGCCATACGACCGATCTGTTCGACTTCCCCCTCGTGCAGTTCACGCGCGATGTCAGTGAATCCAAGGCGCTCAACAACCGGCACGGCCCGATGATCATCATCGCCGCATCGGGCATGGCCGAATCGGGGCGCATCCTGCATCACCTGCGCTTTGGCGCACCGGACGCGCGCAACACGATCCTGATCGTGGGCTTCCAGGCGGACCACACGTTGGGGCGGCGCATCGTGGAGCGACGGAACGTGCTCAAGATCTTCGGTGAGGAGGTGCCGCTCGCCGCCGAAGTGGAGGTGCTGAACGGATACAGCGCCCACGGGGATCGCACCGAACTGGCGCGCTGGCTCGATGCCGTGCGCGCGCACGGCGCCGCCGACGGTCGCCGGGATCCCCAGGTGTATCTGGTGCACGGGGAGCCCGACGCGCAGGAAGCCTTTGCCTCGCAGCTGCGAAACAAAGGCTTCCGGGTGGCCATTCCGTCGCCGGGCGATCGGGTGGGGATCGCCTAGCAGGCCGACCGCGAGCGGGCCGTCAGCGGGCCGTCAGCGGGCCGCGCGAATCAGGATACCACGGCCGTGGCGCAGCTCATACAGCGGGATCGAGGTCACGTCGTCGATGATGGGGATCACCGAGGCCGACGGCGTGAAGGGGAAGGTGTAGAGCAGGGCCGTGATGCTGAACGGTTCGGCGGCGTTGTAGTTGACCTGATAGCCGAGATCCTGCAGTGAGCCGATCGTCACGCGGCTCAGCGGATTGAGGACGCCGCTGTTGTAGAAGCCGGTCATCAGCTCACGGCCGAAGGTCGATTCGCGCCAGTGCGAATCACGAGTTCCGCTGCCCCCGGAATTTTCCACCGGCACCGGATTGCCGCTGTACAACACGCTGTTGACGGCGGTGAAGCCGGCGCGGCCGGCGGCACCCTGAAAGTACGGGTCCGCGCCTCCGGAGCCCACGAGCAGGCTGCGTCCGCCGAAATTCCAGAGCGTACCGAGGCCGAGCACGTGTCCCATCTCGTGCGTGATGACATCGACGATACCGCCGTTGTTGATCAGCGTCGGCAGGTCGGCCTCGTCGAACTCCATGATGCCGGCGATGGTGAGGCGCGAGTCGCTGTTGACGTAGCACGGCCCCGCGCGGGCAAGAATGTTGTTCACGCCGTCGATTGGCGCGATGCGCGCCCAGATGAGCACATCGTTGACCGTGGAATCAACGGCCGGCTGCCAGGAGGCGCAGCTGCCGGCCCCGGCGACGAGTCGATCGGTGTGCACATCGCCGGTGATCACCGAACGCCAGCGGGTGGCGGCCGAGCGAAACGCCTGTCGCATCACCTCGGTGCCGCCGTTGCCGATGAACTGCAGACCGATGTCGAACTGGGTCGTGACCGGTCGCGCCGTGAACGCCAGCGTGGTGCCCGGCACCGCGCTGCTCGATGCGCTGACCGTCTGTTCGGGCGCGGCGCCGAGGACCCACGCGCCAGGGGTGGCGACGCCGTTGGCATCGGAGAGCGAGGCCGGCGTCGTGATCGAGCCGGAGTTGGCGCCGAGTGTCCACGTCACCGGCACATTCGGCACGCCGTTGTTGAACGCGTCGGCGGTGCGGACCGACGGAATCGTGCCGACCGCAGTGGCGATCACGCCGGCCACATCCTGCTGTGACAGCGGCACGAGACGCGCGACCGGCCCCGGGCGTGCGGTGACCGAGATGGTGATTGCCTGCGCGGTGGGTGAGGTGGCCCGCACCGCCTGGGTGCCGGCGACGCGGCCCAACTGCCAGCCCGCGAGCGTCGCAATGCCCTGCGCGTTGGTGGCCTGCGTTTCGCCGACGAGTGTGCCCTGCGACTGCGCGAGCACGAAGACGACCTGGCCGCCGGGCACCACGTTGCCATAGGCGTCCTTCGCGAGCACTGCGGGGGATGGCACCACGTTCTCGTTGACGACGGTGCTGGTGAAGGTCGTCGTGACCGGCACCAGCTCGGCAATCGGCCCGGCCACCGCCGTGGCGGTGAAGGTGACGGGCGGCAAGCCATCGAGGGTCGCGGTGAGCGTCTGAATGCCGGCGGTCGTGCCAAGATTCCAACCGCCTGACGTGGCCTGTCCCTGCGCATCCGTGCGTGAGGAGTCATTCAGGACCGAGCCGCCGCCGCTGGTCACCTTCCAGCGCACGAGCAGATTGCGCATCGGCTTGCTCCTGGCGTCGGTGATCTTCACGACCGGCGCGTTCGTCTCGCTGAGGCGCGAGGCGACCGGCGCGGCAATGGTCGGCGTGGTCACCGCGGCGACCGCGGCGGGGACGGGCGCATCGCCCTTGCAGGCCGCGAGGGCCCACGCGAGCACGACCGTGACCACACGTCCCATGACAGGGCTCGGGGTCAAGGGAGAACGGAGCGACGGGAGCCGGTTCGTCATGCTGTCTCTGCGATCCATGAAAACAGTGCCGTGCGCGCACGGTGGAACCGGGCCGCACGGAGCGCCCCGCAATATGGCGAAGTCATCATTCGACTGGCCACGGCGCTCCGCAGACGGTGCCACGGCGCGGGCGATTGGGTAGTTTCGCCACATGGCCCGCGTGTCACGAGGTTCTGGTCTGCGCCGATTTGCGTTGCGCCTCGTCACCGTGCTGGCGATGGGGTGGCTCGTGTCGCTGGCGTGCATCGCGGGATGGGCCCGCCGCACGAGCCATGGGCCAGCCGACGCGATCGTCGTGCTCGGGGCTGCGCAGTATGGCGGGCGTCCATCGCCGGTGCTCCGATCGCGGCTCGATCACGCCCTGTCGCTATGGAAGGGCGCCGAGGCGCCGCGCATCGTCGTCACCGGCGGGCGCCGACAGGGTGACCTGATCAGCGAGGCCGCGGCCGGTCGTCGCTATCTGGCGCGCCGCGGGGTGCCCAACGCCGCCATTCTGCTCGAACCGGCGGGCCGCACCTCACTCGCGTCCATCGAAGGGGCGGCGTCGGTGCTGAGTGCCCTGCGAGACTCCACGCCTGCCGGACGCCCCGACCGGCTGCCGGATCGCCCCCGGGTGCTGGTCGTGAGCGATCCGTTTCACATGTTGCGACTCGACATTCTCGCGCGCCTCCACGGGCTGCAGCCGCTGCCCTCCCCGACGCGCACGAGCCCGATCTCGGCGAACCGTGCGGTGCTCGAGTACATGCTGCGCGAATCGGTGGCGCTGCCCACGGATGTGGCGTTGTTGATGTGGCTGCGTCTCACCGGGAAGCACCTCGTCGACGCCTGAGCGGGCCGTCGCGCTATTCGAGCTCGGGGCGTACCAGGCGTCGCCCACCGGAGCGGCTGACTTCGTAAAGCGGCGCCCGGGCGATGTCATGACTGAGGGCCATTCCCGCCTGCAGACTGCCCCGGCCCGAGTCGGCCTCGAGCGCCACGGTGCGCAGGGTGTAGCTGTCGACGGCCGCGAAACTCACGACATACCCAAGATCCTGCAGTGACGCGGCGGTGATGCGGCTGAGCGGCATGCCGCCGGCCTGCGCGTAGCCCTGCATCAGCTCGTTGCCGAAGATGGTCTTTCGCCAGTGCGCATCGCGGGTACCGCTGCCGCCGCTGTTTTCGACCGGTACCGGCATGCCGGTATACCCGGCGCCGCCCGCGCTGGCGAAGGCGGCACGGGCCCCGTCGCCGATGAAGTAGGGATCGTCGGTCCCGCTGCCGACCAGGAAGTTGCGCGAGTAGTTCCAGAGCGTGCCGATGCCCAGAATGTGCCCCATCTCGTGCAGCACGACATCATCGAGAATGCCGCGATCGGCCATGAGCGCGAGGTCGTCGACATCGAGCTCGAAGAAGCCCATGATGGGCAGCTTGGACGTGGTGTTCACGTAGCACGGGCTCGCCTGACCGACGATCTTCGCGGGACCGTCGATCGCGGCGATGCGCACGAAGACGAGCAGGTTGTGCACATTCTCGTTCAGGGTCGGAATCCATGACGCGCACTCACCGGCCGGCGCGTTGAGCGGTGTGGTCCCGATATCTCCGACGATGACACGCTGCCAACGGGCAGCGGCCTTCGTGAAGGCTTCCCGTTGTCGATCGGTGCCGCCGTCACCGATGAAGCGCACGGTGATCGAGAACGCGCTGGCATTCACGGTCGCCCGAAAGGTGATCGCGCGTCCCGGCAGTGTATCGGTCGTGGCGACGAGGGTCTGCGTTGCGGCCGAGCCAAAGATCCACTGGCCGACGGTGGCGACGCCGTTGACATCGGTGCGGACGACACCGCCCACGACGGTGCCGGAGCCGGTGCCGGGGGTGAAGCGCACGGTCGCGCTACTCACGGGGACGCCGGCGGCGGTCACGACGCGCACGCTCGGCGCAATCGGTGCGGCGGATTCCGAGAAACCCGTCTGCGCATCACCCGTCACCAGTTGCATGGCGGCGGGAAGCGTCGTGCTGCGCACCGATGTGATCGGCGCGGTGGGGGCGGTGTCTCCGGAACAGGCCGCCAGGAGCGCGGCCAGAATGAGCAGCCGCCCACGGGCGGCACAACGAAGCGACATGTCAGGGGCACGGGTCACAGGGATGCGCGTGCGGCGCCATCGCCGTGATCTGTGCTACGCAGCGACCACGCCGTCGTTCCTGCGCGTGCGGCCCGTCGGGTGATCCGCCGCACGGAATGCGCGCCCGGATCGCCGACGTGCCCGCCGCGCCAAGGCGTCAGCGCGCCGGCGTCAGCGCAGCCGGATCACGGCGCCCTTGGCGCCGAACGCAAAGCCGGGCGTGCGCTTGATGTCGCCGTGCAGCTCCTGTCCGCTGGGCGCGAACGGGAACTGATACAGCGCCGCCGTGATGCGATACGCATCGGCGGTAGCGTAGCTCACCGTATACCCCATGTCGCGCATGGAGGCGATGGTGAGACGCGACAGGGGGCGGGTGCTCCCGCTGAGAAATCCAGTCATCAGTTCGTCCTGCAGCAGGTTCTCGCGCCAGTGCGAATCGCGCGTACCGCCGCCGCCGGAGTTTTCGACGGGCACCGGATTGCCGCTGTAGGTGATGGTGTTCATCGCCGCAAACTCGGCTCGGGCATTCGATCCCACGAAATAGGGATCGCTCGTGCCGGCGCCGGTGAGCAGCGAGCGCCCCGCATCCCAGAGCGTTCCGAAGCCCAGCACGTGTCCCATCTCGTGCAGGATCACATCGTTGAGCGTGCCCTTGGCGATGAGACCGGGCATGTCGGCCTCATCGAATTCCATCACGCCGACGACCGGCATGTTGTTGGCGTTGTTGTACCCGCACACGTAGGCCTGTCCGAGGATCTGCCCGGCGCCGTCGATGGGCGTGGTGCGGGCATAGATCACGACATCCTTCACCGTCTCGTTGATCTGGGGCAGCCACGTATCGCAGTACGTCGCGAGGTTCACGTTGGCGAGCACATCGTGCACGTGCCCCACGATGATCTGCCGCCACCGGCGGGCCGCCTCGGTGAAGGCCGTCTGCACGAGCGTGGTGGGGGCACCGATGAAGCGCACCTCGAGATTGAAGGCGGTGGTGATCACGTTCGCCGTGAACGACACGCTCTTGCCGGGGAGCAGGGAACTCGTGGCGGACAGCGTCTGCAAGGATTGCGTCCCCAGGATCCATGCGCCCACGAACGCCGTGCCGGTTGCCGGATCGCTCAGCACCGTGCTCGACGTCACCGTGCCGGAGTTCGTGCCCGGCGTGAAGGTCACGGGCACATTGCCCACGCCGTTGCCGAACGCATCCACCACCTTGACGCCGGGCGCCGGCGTGATGGCCGTGCCCGACGGTCCGTCGACCGCCCCGGGCGTGAAGCGCACGAGATCGGCGGCGGGGCCGGCCACGGCGGCGACACTGAAGGTCGTCCCGCTGGCGCCGGTTGCGTTCGCCTGCAGTACCTGAATACCGGCGGTGGTACCGAGTTGCCAGGCGCCGACGGTGGCGAGGCCCTGCTCGTTGGTCGTCTGCGATGCACCGCTCACGGTGCCCGCGCCCGAGGCCGCCGTGAACGAGATGGCGACCCCCGGTACCGCATTGCCGTACACATCCATCGCCTTCACCACCGGCGCCGGCGTGACCACCGAATTGACGACCGGCGAACCGGCCACCGTACTGGCCGGGGCGAGCTGCGTGACCGCCCCTGGCGCGGCGGTGGCGGTGAAGGTCACGGTGGGAACACCATCGGCACTGGCCGTCAACGTCTGCAGCCCGGCGGTCGTACCCAGGCGCCACCCGCCGACCGACGCCGTGCCATCGGCGGCGGTGCGGATCGAGTCGTTGGTGACCACGCCGCCGCCGCTCGCCTTCCACCGCACCATCACGCCCTTCACGCCCTTGCCGCTCTTGTCGGCAATGCGCACGGACGGGACCGTTGCCGGAGCGGTGGCCACCGTGGCGCTCAGCGAGGTGGCGCCAATGGGCAGCGTCTGCGTGGGGACCGGGTCACTGCTGCAGGCAGCCAGACCAAGCATCGTCGCACCGACACCGACGATGGTGGTGCACAACCGTGTACCGCGTGCGATCATGGACATGAACGAGGGTTCCGGGTTCCTGTACCACTACTGAAATTTGGCACATGCACATCCCCGTCGAGAGCTACCGCCTTCCGAATGGCCTGCACGTGGTGCTCTCCGAGGACCATACGGCGCCGATCGTTGCCGTGAATCTCTGGTACCACGTCGGCTCCGCCAATGAGCGCCTCGAGCGCACCGGCTTCGCGCATCTCTTCGAGCACATGCTCTTCCAGGGTTCGGAGAACGTGGAAGCGAATGAGCACTTTGAACTCGTCCAGCGCGCCGGCGGCACCCTGAACGGGTCCACGTGGCTCGATCGAACGAACTACTACGAAACCATGCCGTCGCACCAGCTCGGCCTCGCCCTCTGGCTCGAGGCCGATCGCATGGGGCGCATGCTCCCCGGGCTGACGCAACAGAAGCTCGATACGCAACGCGACGTGGTGAAGAACGAACGACGGTGGAGCGTGGACAACCAGCCGTATGGGACCTGGTGGGAACGCCTTCCCGCCCTCGCCTTTCCGGAGGGGCACCCGTTCCACCATTCACTCATCGGCTCGATGGAGCATCTGTCGGACGCATCGCTGGACGATGTGGCCGACTTCTTCCGAACGTACTACACACCGGATAACGCCGTCCTGACGATCGCCGGCGACTTCGACCGCAGCGAGGCGCAGCGGCTCATCGAGGCGTACTTCGGCCCCATTCCCGCCGGTGCCGCCCGTCCGCCGCTCCGCGACATGACGGTGTCCGCCACGTTCGGTGACACGCGGCGTGAGGTGGTACCCGATGCCGTCGCGCTGCCGCGCCTCTTCGTGGCCTGCCGCACCCCGGTGTTCGGCACCGACGGCTACTACGCCGCGTCGCTTGCGGCGGCCGTCCTCGGGCTGCGCACGGGGTGCCGCCTCGAACAATCGCTGGTGCGGCGCCAGCGCATCGCGTCGCAGGCCTCGGCCTTCACCTACGATCTCGCGAAGGGCAGTGACCTGCTGATCGTGGACGCCACCGCCCTCCCGGGTATTTCGCCCGAACAGCTGGAGGCGGCGGTGCTCGCGGAGCTCGATCTGATCCATCAGCACGGTGTGACCGAGGCGGAGGTGACGCGCGCCCGCGCGCTCATCGAAACGAGCTTCGTGACCAGCATGCAGTCGGCGGCTGAGCGCGCCGATCAGCTGTCCCGCTTTGCCACCTACTTCGGCGACGCCTCACTCGCCAACACCCAGGTGGCGCGCTACGCCGCGATCACCGCCGCCGATGTCTCGGCGCTGGCGCGGGAACGTCTGGGGCCCGACAATCGCGCCCTGCTGCTATACGTCCCTGCCGAGGACGCTGACACCGCCGCCGATGCCGGCGCGCTCGCGGAGGTGGGCGTATGACGGCGGCGATGCCCCCGGCGCCCGCGCGTCCGGCACCCGGCGCTCCGCGGTCCTACCGCTTCCCGCGCTTCGACACGCGCATCCTCGCCAATGGTCTGCGGGTCATCGTGGCGAACGTGCCGGCGTATCCCGTGGTCACCACGCTCGCGGTGATCGAGGCCGGCGCCACGCGCGATCCGCATGACGTGGAAGGGCTCGCACAACTCGTGACGCGCGCGCTCAGTGAAGGCACGCGAGACATGAGCGCGCTCGAGCTCACCACGCGGCTCGAGATGCTCGGCACCACGCTCGACACCGGTGCCGACTGGGATTCGGCCATCGTGCAGCTCACGGCCCTGTCCGGTCGCATCGACGACGCGCTGGCGGTGCTCGCGGAAGTGCTCGTGTACCCGTCCTTTCCCGAGGCGGAGCTCATGCGCCTGCGAGCGGAACGGCAGGCGGATCTCGCACAGCTGCGCGCCGAACCGCGCGGGCTGGCGGATGTGTTCTTCTCGCGCCTCCTCTATGAGCGCGCCTCGCGCTTTGCGCGCCTCGCCGGCGGCGATGAGCAGAGCATCGAGCGCTGCACGCGCGACGCCGTGGTCGCCTTCCACGCGCAGTACTATCGCCCCGATGCCACGGCGCTCATGCTGGTGGGCGACATCGATATCGAACGGGCGGTGAAGTTGGTAAACACGCACTTCGGCAGCTGGAGCGGCAAGGCGCCGCCGGTCACCGAGCCGCTCGATCGCCAGCGGTTCCCCGAGCCGCGCGTGCACCTCGTCCACAAGGCCGACGCGCCGCAGAGCGAACTGCGGGTGGGCCATGTGACCATCCCGCGGCTCAACGACGACTATTTCCCGGTCGTCGTGATGAATGCCATTCTGGGCGGGCTCTTTTCCTCGCGGCTCAATCTCAACCTGCGCGAGGAGCACGCGTTCACCTATGGCGCGCACTCCGCGTTCGACTGGCGACGTGCGGCGAGTCCCTTCGAGATCTCGACGGCGGTGGAGACCAACGTGACCGCTGATGCGCTGCGCGAGATCGTGAAGGAGTTCACGCGGATCCGTGAAACGCCGGTGAGCGACGCGGAGCTGTCGCTGGCGACGAGCTATCTCGTGGGGGTGTTCCCGATTCGGTTCGAGACGACGGCCGAGGTGGCAGGCGGGCTGGCGAACGTCGAGATCTTCCGCCTCGCGAGCAACTATTTCGACACCTATCGCGAGCGCGTCCAGGCGGTGACGGCGCAGGATGTCCTGCGTGTCGCGCAGACGCATCTCGACCCGAGTCGGCTGCAGGTCGTGGTGGTGGGTGACGCCGATGCGATCCGCGAGCCGGTGGGGGCCCTTGGATTGGGGCCCATGGTCGTGTATCAACCAACCGACGAAGACCACACTGCTACCGAGTCCTGAGTGAGCCCAGCCAAGAAGTCTGCCTCTGCACCAACGCCCGGCACGATGTCGGTGCGCGAGACCATCCGCACCCGTCCGCCGAAGTCGGCGCTGTATGAGGTGCGCCGTTCGAAGATCCAGGGGCGCGGCGCGTTTGCGCTCAAGCCGATTCGCGCCGGCCAGATCATCGATGAGTACTGGGGGCAGAAGATCACGCACGAAGAGGCCGATCGTCGCTACGACGACAACAACGGCCGGCATCACACGTTCCTCTTCGTGCTCGACGACGACATCGTCCTCGACGCGCGGTTCGGCGGGAACGACGCGCGCTTCCTGAACCATTCCTGCGATCCGAACTGCGAGACGGAGATCGAGGACGGCCACATCTACATCAAGGCGCTGAAGGCGATCGCCCCGGGCACCGAACTCGTCTACGACTACCGCTTCGAGTGGCAGGACGAGTACGAGCCCGAGGATGTGCGCTACTACGCCTGCCGTTGCGGTTCGAAGAAGTGCCGCGGCACGATCCTTCGTGTGCCGGTCTATCTGCGGCCGGCCATCCGCGAGTGGTTGGCGGGGAACGATGTGCCGCTGCCCAGGAAGCCGGTGAAGAAGAAGGCCGTGAAGAAGGGGGCGAAGAAGGCGACCAAGAAGGCCACCAAGAAGGTCACCAAGAAGGCGTCCCATCCCCATGTCGCCGAGCGCCACGCGACGCACGGCGAGCGGCGGAAGCGGGCGGCCCGGTGAACGCCGACGGTACGGGAAAGGTCGGGGGCGAGCGCGTCTATACGGGGCGCATCATCTCGGTGGATCTTGATACGGTCCGCTTTCCCGACGGCTCGACGGGCGCGCTGGAGATGATCCGTCATCCCGGCGCGAGCGCGGTGGTGCCGCTGCTGGGGGATCTGGATGGCGATCCCGAGGTGCTCCTCATCCGGCAGTACCGCTACGCCGCCGAGTCGTACTTGTATGAAGTGCCAGCCGGGCGGCTCGATCCCGGCGAAGCGCCGGCGGCGTGTGCGCACCGCGAGCTGCGCGAGGAAACCGGGTACACCGCGTCCCGTGTCGAACACCTGTTCACCATGTACACGACGCCGGGGTTCACGGACGAGAAGATTCATCTCTTCCTAGCCACCGGGCTGACTCCCGGGGAGTCGGCGCGCGAAGCCGACGAATTCATGGAGCTGGTGCCGACCAGGCTGTCGGCGGCCCTGGCCATGATCGAGCGGGGCGAAATCCAGGACGCCAAAACGGCGCTCGCGCTGCTCTATGCGGCAGGGTTCCGGTTGAGCTGACTGCCCTGATGTCCGGACCGGTGTCCACGAAAAAGGACGCCTGTATGGAAAAAGGGGACGCCGGTTGTCGGCGAGGTGGACAGGTGGCGGCGGGGTGTAATTGTAAGTTGTTGTTGATGAACAACTTACGCGGATTGGTTCCAAAAGGTTCCATCCGGCACGCCCCCTGCACTAGGGACCTGTGCACACCGACATGGAGGCCGGATCGTCCGGCGGTCCTGGTCGGATGCGCCGCGGGCCAACGGCTCGCGTCACCGACGGAGGAGGGCTCGACCATGGCCGAACTGGCTCGCACGCATCTGACCCAACACACCACCCCCGCGGTGCCGGTGCGCGAGCACCTGCGCACACTCGAGGATGGCGACGTGGTGTCGGCCTTCCTGAATGGGGAGGAACGCGCGTTCGAGGAGCTGGTCGACCGCTATCAGGGTCGCCTCCTCAACTTCGTGTACCGGACCATCGGTGACCGCGACCGTGCTGAAGACCTCGTCCAAGAGGTGTTCATCCGCGTCTACCGCCATATCGGGCGTTTCGACCGGTCGAAGAAGTTCTCGACGTGGATCTATACGATCGCCTCGAATCTGGCGAAGAACGAGCTGCGCAATCGCTCGCGCAACCCGCTGGTGCTCTTCCAGACAATCAAGGCAAAGTTCGAGGACGAGGAGCGTCCGCTCCAGTTCGAGGACGTGCACACCCGCCCGGATGACCTGTTCCGCAAGCGCCATCTCCGGGAGATGGTGGAGCAGTCGGTCAGCCAGCTGCCGGCGCATCACCGCGAGGTGTTCGTGCTGCGCGAGCTCGAAGGGAAGTCCTACGAGGAGATCGCGGAGATCACGGGCGTGAACCTTGGCACCGTGAAGTCGAGGCTCAACCGGGCGCGGACGGCGTTTGCGGATATCATTGCGCCGATGGTGCGGTAAGCCAGCTTCTGAGGCTGGTGCGTTGAGCAACCCCTGAGGTATCGAGGGGGAAGGCCGTGAAGGGGGAAGACGTCGAGGACGGGTAGTCCTTGAACTCTTCCCCCTTCACGGCCTTCCCCCTCGATGCCCTGGGGGTTCCATGCCAGCCGGCAAGGGGAGACCAGCCGGACATCTCAGATGTGAGACAGCTGCCGCGCTTGCCACTGTTCTGCTTGTCAGGAATCTTCCCGGAACCGCCCTCCTCCCCTCGGGTATCCTGCCGTGCACCCGCTTTTTCGGGGTGTGGCTGTTTCCGCTCCGTTCTGACGGTTCCTGATGGACTGCAAGCAATTCCGCAAACACCACCTCGCCTATCTCGACGACACCCTGCCGGGTGAGGTGATGGCGTCGGCGCAACGTCATGTGATGCAGTGCGACGGCTGCGCGGCCCACGACACGCTCGTACGACGCTCTCTCATGGTGGCGCGCAGTCTGCCCACCCTCGAGCCGAGCGCTGATTTCCAGCAGAAACTGCGCGCTCGGCTCGCCCAGTGTCGCGAAGAGCGCGAGGCGTTTCGCCTGGACGCGAGCCCGCCGCCACTCGAGATGACCCCGCTCCGCGCGTCGGGGCGCTCCTCCCGTACCATCGTGGCCGTTGCGGCCAGCGCCGTGCTCGGCCTCCTGGCGTACCAGGCGTTGCAGCACGCGACAGAGACGCCGCGCTCGATGCAGCCGGTGCTCGCGGCATCACCGACGCCCGTCTCGCCTTCCCCGTATCTCACGCCTCAGATGGTTCAGGCCATGAGCACCGGGAACCCGATGTGGCCCGCCGCCATACTGGTGGACGATGCGCCCATGCAAGCGATGAGCGCCGGATTCTCCCTCGTCTCGGCGCACTAGGTACCCGCGCACAACAATTGGGCTACGCGGTCGGTTCTGCGCCTCCTGCAGAACCGGCCGCTTTAGATTTGGGGGATGATGCCGCGCATCCCATCATCGTACCCGAACCCGGTTGGGTGGCATGGCCGCCCCTAAGGAGCAATCGCCGCTGCGCGTGGTGCAGGCGGCCGTGCAGGCGCGTCAGTTCGCACCGGTGTACTACCTGCATGGCGATGACGACTATCTGAAGGAGGGCGCGGTGCGCGATCTGCTCGACACCGCCGTGGACGCGTCGACGCGCGACTTCAATCTGGAATCGCGGCGTGCAAACGAGCTCGACGCCGAAACGCTCGGGAGTCTGCTCGCGACGCCGCCGATGCTCGCCGAGCGACGTGCGGTGGTGCTGCGCGATGTGACGGCACTCAAGAAGGCCGCGCGACAGCAGCTCGACAAATACCTCACGCGTCCCGCGAGCGACACGCTGCTGCTGCTCGTGAGCCCGGCCGGTACCAAGCCGGATGCCGCGATTGCGGGCTGCAGCGTGTCCCTCGACTTTGCGCCGCTCACCCCCGAGCGCGTACGCAAGTGGATTGCGCATCACGCCGGCACCGTGCTGCACATCGACATCGCCGAGGAGGCCGCGCAACTGCTGCAGCAGGCGGTGGGGAACGATCTGCATCTGCTCGCCGCTGAACTCGACAAGTGCGCCAGCTATGTTCTGGGCGCGGCCGATCGCGACGCCACGGCGCGCGCGATGATCGATGTGGACGCCATCAGCGCCGTCGTCGGCATCCGTCGCGGTGAGACGGTGACCGATCTGCTGGATGCGGTGGCCCGGCAGGATGCCCGGACTGCGGTCACACTGGTCACGCACGTGCTGGGGCAACCCAAAGTCACGGCGGTGCAGGTGGTGATGATGCTCAGCACGCAGGCGTTCGCGTTGAGCTTCGGGCGCGCGCGTCGCGATGCCGGCATTCCCACGAGTCGCCTGCCGTCGGAGTTCTTCGCGTTTCTGAAGGAGACGGGCGGGTATCCCGGCCGACCGTGGGGTGAGGCGGCATCGGCGTGGACCAAGGTCACCGATGGCTGGAGCGCGGCGGCGTGTGCCCGCGCGCTCGACCTGTTGCTGGAAGCCGATATGGCCCTCAAGGAAACGACGGTCTCGAACGCGGAGCAGATCCTGATGTCGCTGGTGTTGTCGCTGTGTGCCACGCGCACCCGGAAGGCCGCGTGACGCGCGCGCAATGGTTTGCCGTGGGGCTGGCCCTCGTGGCCGCCACGCGCACCGCGGCCGCGCAGGAGGCGCCGCTGGCGGCTGGCGTGGTGCGCGAAGTCGGGCGCGCGCGCGCGCTTGTCGAAGCGGGCGCTGGAGCGGATGCGCGCACGCTGCTGGACTCGCTCGTGCGCACGCAGGCGCCGGGCAGCAACGAGCTGGCTGAAGCGTTGTTCTGGCGCGCCACGCTTGCCGAACGCGCGACGGACTCGGAGCGCGACTGGAAGCGGCTGACGATCGAGGCGCCGCTCTCCCCGCGCACCGCCGACGCGCTCGTACGCCTGGGTGAGTTCGAGATGCTCCGTGGACGGCCGGCGACGGCCCGTCCGTACTTTGCGCGCGTGGCGCAGGATTTTCCGAACACGACGGCGCGCGCGAAGGCCGGACTCTGGGTCGTTCGCGGCTACTTCGACGAGCGGAACAGCGCGTCGGCGTGCACGGCACTCGCGGAGCTGCCCCCGGCGTCGGTGCCGGAGGGGGAGTTGCGACTGCAGTATGACGAGTTGGGGAAGCGATGCGCGGTGGCGCCGGGGACTGCGAACCGCGGAAGCTTGAACAGCGGAAGCTTGAACAGCGGTAAGATCGAAAGCGAGAAGACATCCGGCGAGAAGACATCCGGCGAGAAGACATCCGGCGAGAAGGTATCCGGCGGGAAGGCGGCCACGGAGAACAGCGCGAAGGAGGATGGCGCGCGGTTCAGTGTGCAGCTGGCGGCGTACGATACCCGCGCGGAGGCGGAGGGCAGCGTCAAGCGATTGAAGGGGCGCGGCATCGAGGCGCGCATCGACGGGGACGCGAAGCCATTCCGCGTGCGGGTCGGACGGTACGCGACGCGCGCAGAGGCGACTGCGGCGCTGGCGAAGCTCAAGAAGCAGGGGCAGTCGGGCTTCATTGCGGAGCTCAAGCCGTGAGTGGTGCCGCCACACCGCTGATGCAGCAGTACCGGGAGATCAAGGCGCGCCATCAGGACGCGATCCTGTTTTTCCGGATGGGCGACTTCTACGAGATGTTCTACGAAGACGCCGAACAGGCGTCGCGCGTGCTCGGGCTCACGCTCACGTCGCGCAACAATGGGGGAGCGGCCGAGGTGCCGCTGGCCGGTATCCCGGTCAAGGCGTGCGCCGAGTATCTCCGGCGACTGGTGGGGCAGGGATTCCGGGTGGCGATCTGCGAGCAGGTCGAAGACCCGAAGCTCGCCAAGGGGATCGTGAAGCGTGAAGTGATCGAGACGATCACGCCCGGTGCCGTCTTCGCGGACGACCTGCTCGATGGGGCGCGTGCGAACTACGTCTGCGCGGTGGCGATGGGGCGCGATACCATCGGCAAGGGCGGCGCCGGCGAAGGCGCGCGCGAGCGAGTGGGTGTGGCGGCCGCCGATCTTTCGACGGGTGAACTGCGGCTGTTCGTGGCCACGGTGGCCGACGCGCCAGCCGTACTCGCACGGCTCGCCCCCCGCGAGCTGCTGGTGGTGCGTGGGGCGCTGAACGTGGAGCTGACGTCGGCGCTGCGCGCGGCCGATCGCGCGCTCGTGACCGAGCGCGAGGGCTGGGAGTTCGACGCGCAGCTCGGTGCCGACGATCTCGCGCGCCAGTTCGCGGTGGCCAGCCTCGAGGGATTTGGCCTTGGCAGCGACGATGGCGCGGCGCTGGGCGCCGGCGGCGCCTTGCTGCGCTATCTGCGCGAACTGCAGCCCGGTGGGCTGCCGCACCTCGCACGTCCCGTGGTGGAGCGGCCGGGTGGCATCATGCCGCTCGACGAGATGACGCGGCGCAACCTCGAGCTCGTGGAGTCGCTGCGCGGCGGTGATCTCAGCGGCACGTTGCTCAGCGTACTCGACCGCACCATCACGCCGATGGGGCAGCGCCTGTTGCGCCAGTGGCTGCTGGCGCCGTTGCTCGAGCGCGATGCCATCGACCAGCGGCTCAACGCCGTCACCGCGCTCGTGCGTGACCCGGTGGGGCGGAGCAGTGTGCGTGCGGCGCTCGATGGCGTGCGCGATGTGGAGCGCCTGGCGAGCAAGGCGGCCGCCGGACGGGCAACCCCGCGCGAGTTGCGCGCGCTTGGTGATTCCCTGGCACGCTTGCCGCACGTGGCCAAGGCCGTCGAGACACTGCTCGGGCATGTGAATCAGGGTGGCACGAGTGGAGGCGTGCTCGCCGCCATGCTGCAGGACTGGGACAACGGCGCCGAATGCGCGGCCCGCCTGACCAGCATGCTGGTGGATCGCCCGCCACTCCTGATCGGCGAGGAAGACACCATTGCGCCGGGCATGGACGCCGAACTCGATGAGCTGCGCGCGCTGCGTGATGGTGGCAAGGATGCAATCGCCACCATTCAGGCGCAGGAGCGTGCGCGTACCGGCATCAGCAGCCTCAAGGTCGGCTACAACAAGGTGTTCGGCTACTTCCTCGAGATCTCGAACGCGAACAAGCACCTGGTGCCGGACGATTACCAGCGTCGTCAAACGCTGACCGGGGCCGAGCGCTACGTGACACCAGCGCTCAAGGAGTACGAGGAGAAGGTGCTCAACGCCGCCGAGCGCATCGAAGTACGCGAGCGGATGCTCTTTGAAGGGCTGCGGCGGGAGGCCGGTGAAGCGATTGCGCGCTGGCAGGCGGTGGCCCGGCGCGTGAGCACGATCGACGTGCTCGCGAGCTTCGCCGAGGTGGCGGAGCGTGAGCAGTATGTGCGTCCGGAGCTGCATGATGGCTTCGATCTGGAGATCGTGGCCGGCCGTCATCCGGTGGTGGAGCGCATGATGGCGCGCGAGAAGTTCATCCCGAACGACCTGACGCTCGGGAGCGATGCGCAACTCATCGTGCTAACCGGTCCCAACATGGCCGGCAAGAGCACCATCCTGCGGCAGATCGGACTGATTCAACTGCTCGCGCAGGTGGGGGCCTATGTGCCCGCCCGCAAGGCGCGGCTGGCGATCGTCGATCGGCTGTTCACGCGCGTGGGGGCGAGCGACAATCTCGTACGCGGGCAGTCCACCTTCATGGTGGAGATGAGCGAAACGAGCGCCATTCTGCACACGGCGACACGGCGGTCGCTGGTGCTGCTCGACGAAATTGGCCGTGGCACCAGCACCTACGATGGCGTGTCGATTGCGTGGAGCGTGAGCGAACATCTGCACGACGCCGTCGGCTGCAAGACCGTCTTCGCCACGCACTACCATGAGCTCACCCAGCTCGAGAGCGAGCTGAGTGGCGTGCGCAACTTCACGGTGGCGGTGCGCGAGGTGGGCGATCAGGTGCTCTTCCTGCACAAGCTCATTCCGGGCGGTGCCGATCGCAGCTATGGCATCGAAGTCGGACGCCTGGCAGGGCTGCCCGCAGCCGTGATCGCCCGTGCGAAAGAGGTGCTCGCGCTCCTCGAAGGCGAAGGCGAGCAGATGGCGGCGCGGCTCACCGCCGACGGGATGCAGGCACCGGTGAGCACCAAGCGGCGGGGCCCACGGCTCAAGCAGCATGCGCCAGCGTCGGCCGCACAGCTGGGCTTCTTCGGTGACGCGGTGGCGCCGGACCCGGCACTCGCCCGTTTGGCCGATGCGATGGATGCGCTCGAGCCCGAGAACATGACGCCGATGCAGGCACTCACGACGCTGGCATCGCTCAAGGAATCGCTCACGCGGAAGGAACCGGCGTGACGCTGCCGCCTCCGAAGCCCACGAAGGCTGATCTCGCCGCGGCGGTCCACAAGACCGTCCCCGATCTGGTCGCACCAAAGCTCAAGGTGCTGTTCTGTGGGATCAACCCGGGGCTCTACACGGCGGCGATCGGTCATCACTTCGGTCGGCCCGGCAACCGTTTCTGGCCAGCATTGCACGGCGCCGGCTTCACGCCGCGCCAGTTCGCCCCGTGGGAAGAGCGCGAGCTGTTGCCCTTGGGCTACGGTATCACCAACATGGTACCGCGCACGACGGCGGCCGCGTCGGAGCTGTTGCCGGACGAGTACGTTGCCGGCGGGGTGCGGCTCGCCAAGCTGGTGAACGAGTACACGCCGCGCGTCGTGGCCTTCCTCGGCATCGGCGCCTATCGCAGTGCCTTTGGTCGCCCGAAAGCGCAACTCGGGCTGCAGCCGGAAACGATCGGATCAAGCGCGCTCTGGGCGCTGCCGAGTCCGAGTGGTCTCAACGCCAACCATCAGCTGTCGGATCTCGTCGCCCTCCTCGGCGAGTTGAAGCAGTGGGTGGAACACGGACACTAACGCCGATGCCCATTCTCTCCAGCCTTCGTCGCTCACGCACCGCCGCGGGTCTGATTCTCGTCGCCACCGTGGGTCTGGTGGGAACCGCCGGCGCGTTCGGTGCGTGCAGTGATGGCACGCAGGCGGCCGCCGCCCGGGATTCGGCCGATAGTGCCATCGCCACGCCGGCACCGCGCACGCCGACCTACACGTACGAGGTGGTCGCGAGCTATCCGCACGATGTCAAAGCCTTCACCGAGGGGCTGCTCTGGCACGACGGGAAGCTCTTCGAGAGTACCGGTGTCGAAGGCACGAGTTGGATTCGCGAAGTGGAACTCACGAGCGGCAAGGTGCTGCGGCAGTTCGATCTCGAGCGTCCGCATTTCGGCGAAGGTATCGTGATCCTGGGCAACACGCTGTTCCAGCTCACCTACAAGTCGGGGAAGGCGTTCACCTACGACTGGAAGACGTTCACCCGGCAGGCGACCTTCGGCTACGATGGCGAAGGGTGGGCCCTGACCACCGACGGGACGTCACTCATCATGAGCAACGGCACGCCGTCGGTGGTGTTTCGCGATCCACGCACCTTCAATGTGACGAAGACGATCACCGTCTCCGATCACGGCACGCCAGTCACGCAGGTCAATGAACTCGAGTGGATCAAGGGCGAGCTCTGGGCGAACATCTGGCAGAGCGATCAGATCGCGCGCATCGATCCGGCCACGGGCAACGTGGTGGGGTGGGTCGATCTCGCCGGCATTCTTCCGAGCCTTGATCGCACGGGCTCGGAAGATGTGCTGAACGGCATCGCGTACGACGCCGACAAGGACCGGATCTTCGTGACCGGCAAGTACTGGCCGAAGGTCTACGAGATCAAGGTGAAGCAGCGCAGCTGATCAGCGCAGCCGTACGAAGCCCCACCGAATCCCGGCGGCCGGAGCCTGACCGTTCGTCGAGAAGGTGATGAACGCCGAGCGACCGGCCGGGATACCGAAACGGACATAGCTGCTGGTACCACCCGCCAGCACGATACGCTGCGGGTTCGAACTGGAGAGCAGTCGCGCGCTGATCGGATACACCCCGAGCGCGCTGCCGCCGATCCGCAGCCCCGGGAAGATGCTGCGGAAATTCCAGGCCGGGTTGACGTAGCGCGGATCGAGCACGGCGGTTTGCGCTACGGAGAAGTCGTCCCCCACGAGGGACACGGCCCAATCGATCAGATAGTCGCTGAAGCCGCCGCTGGTGAGGACGTTCTGCAGGTTGTTCACGCCCGTGGTGCGGGAATTGACCAGCGCGTGGAAGAAACCGGCTTCGCCCGCCGCGCCCTGCCGCGCCGCCGCGAAGCGGAGGAAGTTCCACGTGGCGCCGCGCGTGGAGAGTGAATCATTCGGCGCGTACGGCGAGTTCGACTCGGTGGCCGTGATGAAGCGCTGGAAGCGGAGAAAATTGAGCGCCGCATACGTGTTGAACTGTGTCTGCCGCGCCGAGTTCGCCGTCACATCCGCCAGCCCGAGGTTCTGACGCGTGCCGAACCCCGAAATCCGGAAGTAGAGCAGTTCCTCGGCGACGTGCGACAGGCCTTCATCGAGCCACGTCTCTTCGTTTGCCAGCGCACCGGTGTTCACATACAGCCGGCGTGAGGCGTTGATGAGATGCTGGAACTCGTGCGCAATCGTGGATTGGTTGCTGCTCGTGATTTCGTCCTTCGAGCGCTTGTTGCCGTTGATCTCGCCATTCGGATCGGGCACGAGGAGATAGAACATCTCGTTCTCGTTCGACGCGCTGCAGGCGCCGAGGGAGGCGCTCGCCTTCTTGGGATAGAGGTCGCGAGCGAAGAAGAAGCCGCCGATCGTGTAGTTGGCGTTGCGCGGCGTGAGCTCGTTGACGGCCTTGGTGAAGAAGAGAATGATGCGGCCGTAGTTGCTGATGTTGGTCGGGGCGCCAAAGGCGGCCGTGTCCATCGGGAAGATCAGCGTGTCGAAGGTCGCGAGAATCCCCTGATACTCCGCATCGGTGTAGCCACCGCTCGGGTTGTCGACATCACTGACCACCATCGCGCGGCTGCTGACGGCCGTCACCCGGCCGGTGCGGGTATTCGGATTCGAGCACGCCTGGCTCGCATTGGCGTTGAGCTTGATCTGGTCGCCCACGTTGGGCGTGGCCACGGCAGCGCGGTAGCGACTGCGAGTGCCGTACCAGGTGCGCGCATCCTCCACGAGGGGGGTGAGCGCCTTGCGCGCGACTTCACGGCGGGCGAACTCCGCTTCGCGCACGGCGTTGCGGTCATCGATCTCGGCGCCCACCGGAATGTCGCCGATCAGCGTCCGGCTCGTGCTGCCCAGCGCGTCGGCCGCCGAGAGCGACACGGTGGTGGGGCCGGTGTTGCCGAGGCCAAGCACATCGATGTACGCGCCAACACCGAAGTTGCCGTTGGTGTTGACGAGCGCGAGGCCGTATTCCGCATTCACGCCGGCCGGCGCCGCGAGGCAGAGTCCCACGCTCGACGCGCCCGCTGCCGGCGTACGCACCTCGCCGAGTGCCATCGTGATCGGCGACGCCGAGCCGCAGGCGCCGCTGCCGGCGGGACCGATCGTCACCGGGACGGTGTCGGCCTTCCCCGAGTTTTCGGCGGCAATGATGCGCGCCGTGCCCTGCGCCAGCGCCGTCACCAGTCCGGTGCTGTTCACCGTGGCCAGCGTGGCATCGAGGGAGGTGAATACGATGGTCTGCCCGGCGAGGGTGTTGCCGAACGCATCACGCACGGATCCGCGCACGCGGATCGTGTCACCCACACCGACCGTCGTGGCCTCCGGCGTCGCGACCACCGAGGCGGCGGGGCCCGCGACGACCGTCGCAATGAACACCGCCGGATTGAGGCCGTTCACCTGCGCGGCCACGCGGGCCGTACCGATGGTCGGACCCATCGTCCAGTTCGTCGTGGCGATGCCACTGCCGTCGGTCACCGACGACCGGGTGCTCAGCGTACCCGACGCGGCGCTCAGGTCCCAGTCCACGCGATAACCCTTCACGGCCTTCCCCGACGCGTCGGTCACGTAGACCGAGAGCGGCGTCGCCAGCGGCTGCCCGGCCACCGCCGTCTGGTTGTTCCCCGCCTGCGCGACGATGGTGGCCGGTACCGCCTGCGGCGCCGTGCTCTCGCGCGAGCAGGCGCTCAGACCGGCACTGCTCAGCAGGAGGGCGCACGCGGCGGCCCGCAGGGAGCCCAGCACAGCGACCGGGCGGCGTGAAAGGAATTCGCGAAAGGACATGACGGTGAACGATGGTGATGACGGCGCTGCAAGGGAACACGCGGGAGCGCGCCTGCCCCATGAACACGGTGTACATTCCACGAAGCGATCCATCGGCATTCTATTCCCTTGGGACACCCCGCCATGGCCACCACCCTCCCCACCGACGCCATGATGACCGCTGACGGTCACCTCCGGCATCGCCGCCCCTACGACAACGTCCTCGATACCATCGGCTGGACGCCCCTGATCCGCCTGTCGCGTATCGCGAAGGGGATTCGCACGCCGCTGTATGGCAAGGCGGATTTCTTCAATCCGGGCGGCAGCGTGAAGGACCGCATCGGGCTGCCGATGATCGAGGCGCACGAGGCCGCGGGTACGCTGAAGCCCGGCGGGACAATTGTGGAAGCGACGAGCGGCAACACCGGCGTCGGGCTCGCCATCGCGGCGGCGCTCAAGGGCTACAAGTGCATCTTCACGATGCCCGACAAGATGAGCCAGGAGAAGGTCCGGCTCCTCAAGGCGTTCGGGGCCGAAGTGATCATCACGCCCACCGCGGTGCCGCCCGATCACCCGCAGAACTATGTGCAGATGGCCAAGCGGATCGTGCGCGAAACACCGGGCGCCGTGCTGGCCGGCCAGTTCGAGAACCCGGCCAACCCGGCGGCGCACGTGGCCACGACCGGCCCGGAGCTGTGGGAGCAGACGGGTGGACGCATCACGCACTTCGTGGCCGGCGCCGGCACGGGCGGCACGATCACCGGCGTGGCGCGCTACCTCAAGTCGATGAATCCGAACATCAAGATCATCGCGGCCGACCCGATGGGTTCCGTGCTCGCCGAACTGTGGCGCAGCAAGGGCGAGGGGCATCCGAGTGGCGCGCCGTACAAGGTCGAAGGCGTGGGGCAGGACTGCGTGCCCAAGACGCTCGACATGGATGTCATCGATGAGTTCATCTCGGTGAGCGACAAGGATGCCTTCGGCATGGCGCGTCGTCTCACGCGTGAAGAGGGGATCTTCGTGGGGGGCAGCGCCGGTATGATCGCGCACGCGGCGCTCACCGTATCGCGCCGTCTCGATGATCCGAACGCATGCGTCGTCACCTTTCTTTGCGACACCGGCGAGCGCTATCTCAGCAAGGTGTTCAACGACGAGTGGATGCGCGAGAATCAGCTGCTCGACGCGCCGCAGACGAGCATCGCCAGCGTCCTCGGGAACAAGGACGCGAGCGCGCCCGCCATCGTGAGTGTTTCGCCGGGCGCCACGGTTCGCCAGACGATTCGCCTGCTGGCGCTGCACAACGTGTCGCAGGCGCCGGTCATGGACGGGGCGATGTGCGTGGGGAGTGTGGCCGAATCGCAGCTCACCTCCAAGTCACTGGCCGATCCCAAGGTGCTCGATCTGACCGTGAGCGATGTGATGGATCAGCCGTTTCCGGTGGTCGATGCCGACGCGCCGGTCGAGGGCGTGGCGAAGATGCTCTCGAAGTCGAATCGGGCGGTGCTGATGCGGAAGGATGGGGTGATTCAGGGCATCGTGACGCGCTTCGACGTCCTCGAATACCTCATGCACCGATAGATCGTGCGCTACGGCACGGTCACTTTCCCGACCGTGCCGCCGAAGTCGTCGGCGACGACCACCAGCCCGCGGGGCGCGCGCCAGGCGCCACCGTTGATGCGGACGGCCACGGTGTGCGTGCCGGTCGGCAGGTCGACGCGCTGCGTGAACACGTTGCCCTGACGCGTCAGGCGGATGGGCGTCCACCCGTTCGCGCTGCTCGCGAGCTCCACCACGGCATCGGCGGGCGCGTCGACCACGACGAGCAGCGCACTCCGGCCGGGTTCACGCACGATCGCCACTTCACCGCGGTTCGTGCCCGTCGTGGACGTGTTCGTGGCAATCGCCACCGTCGGTGCGCGCCGACCGGGGGTCCAGCGAATCGTCGCGCCCACGTACTGGGCCTGCGGAACGCCGCGCAGTACGTCGGCGAGCTGCGTCCCGACCTGCAGCACGAGCTGCGTCGTGGCAGTGAGTGACACGCTTCCCGTCACCGCGCTGGCTGACGTGCGTCCCACGGTGGCTTCCCGCCCCTGACGCCACTGGTGCACGACCGACAACGCTCCCCGCTGATGGCGCCAGCCCATCTCGGCGCCGACATCGTCGAGCGCATACGACGCGGCGAGCCGTGAGAGCGTGAGGCCGGACGCCTCCATGAGGAGGTAGTCGTCGGTATGCGCACGTGCCGCCGAGGCGGCGATGTGCCACGGACCGCGCGTCAACGTCACGGCCGTGCCGAGTCGATCGCCACGGAAATCCGTGATGCCCCGTGCGGAGCGCGCACTGCCGCCGTGCACCTGCCACGTGATCGCGCTCCAGCGCAGCGCGTGCTGGAGCGTGTGCTCGAGTTCGACCATGCGCGCGGTGTTGTCGCGCCGCGCCCGCAACCACGCACCGTCCAGTGCGAGCCGTGACGCGCGGCTCACGGCAAATGCGAGCTGCCCCGACAGCTGCGCCGCTGCCGCGCTGTCGGCAGCCAGGAAGGCGGAGGCATCAGCCTCGAGCCCGACCCGTCGGTGTTGATACCAGAGGCCACCACCAAGCGAGGCCGAAACTCGCGTGTCCGCCAGCGGTTGACGGACCGCGGCGCTCCCGATGTCAATCCAGGGCTGTGGGGCGGATTGCGCGAACGCCGATGCCGCGCTGATGGAGAGCGCGGCACCGATGGCAATCACCGCCGCGCTATTTCCTGGGCGGGCGAATCGGCGGCTTGGATGGCGCGACGCCGCCGACGCCAGGGGCGAGCGTGGTGGCGTCGGCGTTGACCGCGCCGCTGTTGACGAGCAGAGAAAGCACACCCTTGGAGCGTAGCTCCATGGCGGCATCCGGCGCGAGTCCCGCCGCGATGTCCGCCTGCACGGTGGTGCCGAGCGATGCAAACTGCGCAGCGGTCGCGCCCTTCACGAGCAGTTCGCGCACGCGACGGGTGGCGCTGGCGTGGGACACGCCGCTCGCGACCATCTCCGAGAGCACGCCGAGCGGCACCGTCAGCGGCTTCGACGGCCAGAGCTTGCGCATGTCGCGCAGGGTGGCGGCGGGGATCCCTGCCTGCAGGGCATCGGCGGCGGCGGCGAGTTCGTCGGGCGCACGCGATGGGGCCAGCGCAGACGCGGCCACCTGCAGCCGGTCGGCGAGGGCGGAGGTCGCGAGGCGAATGCGATCGGGCGCAGCGTGCTTGGCCAGTCCCTCGCGCACCTTGGTCACCAGAGGACCGGTCGGCAGCCCGCGCGCCGCGGCGTCGGCGATGAGCGTGCGAATGGCGGTGCGGGCGTCGGCATCGCTGATGGCGTCGAAGGGTACCGCTTCCTGAGCGCCCCCCACGGAGGACCAGAGCAGCGAGAGGGCGGCGACGCGGCGCAGCGATGGAGAGAGGCGGGCGCTCATGGTGTTTGGACGATGATCACGGAGCCCGGGCGTCCGAAGTCGGCATCGGGTGCCTTGGGCGCACGCGGGTCGGCGATCCACGTGGCACCATTCACGACGAACGCGTAGACATGGCGACCGGGCAACACCGGTACGGTGCTGCTCCAGACGCCTCCCTCGAGCGACATGCGGAGCGCGCCCGCATCCCAGTCGTTGAAGTCGCCGACGACACTGACCTCCGTGGCGGTCGGGACTTCGCGCGCATCGAGTACGAACTGCACGGGGACCGGCAGGGCCGACGGCGCGGCGCCTTCGGTCGGCAGGAGCGGTACGGCGGAGGTACGGGCCATCGCGGCCGCCGTCGGCTGGATCGCCAGCGCGATCGAATCGGCCCGGGCACCAGCATCGGCACCCGCCGGCACGAGGGGCAGCGCGCCCCGCACCGTGAAGCCGATGACGAGGGCGGCGGCGGCGAGACTCGACGCGCGCGCGAGCGGCGGAACGTCGAGCTGCCACCAGGTGCGTGTGCGCTCCCACCAGAGCGCCGCGCGGGAGCGCGGTGTCCGCTCGCGCTCGGCGACCTTCGCCATGATCTGCGCCATGGCACGCCGGTCGACCTCGGGCATCGGCTCGAGCACGGCACGCACCCGACGCAACAGCGCCTCGTCGTCGTCGGGCATCAGACGGGGATCATTCATGGAGCGCACCCTCCCGCAGGCGAACCCGCAACGTGTCGATGGCCCGCTTGACGCGCATGCGCAACGTGGAGCCCTTTGCGCCGGTCACGATCGTCATCTCTTCGTAGTCCATGTCGTTCACGTGACGCAACAGGAACGCTTCCCGTTGATCGGGCGGCAGTGTCGCGAGCGCGCGATACACCTCCCGTCGCACGCTGTCGTCGATCGCTTCGTCGTCGAAACCATCGACCCCCACGTCGTGGGGCAGGTCGCCGTACTCGAAGGTCTCGAGGTGGCGTTTGCGCTTGGCGAGCATCGTCCGGCAGCGATTCCCGAGAATCCGGAAGAACCACGGGTCGAAGGGGGCGTCGTCGCGAAAGCGCGGCAGGTGATCATGCACGCGCAGGAAGGTGTCCTGCACCGCTTCCTGCGCATCTTCGCGCCGGCGCAGCATCTGCATCGCGAAGCGGAGCGCGCGCGGGTAATAGTGCTCCACCAACCGCGCGAAACTCGCGCGGTCGCCCTGACGTGCCTGCTGCAGCACGAGGCGGAAGGTGGCGGCATCCATGAGCGGCGAACGTCAGGAGGTCAGAGCGTGATCCGAGTGCTGTTCACGCCTTCGATGGCCGTGAGCGTCCCGTCGGCGTTCCGGCGGTACTTCCACCACATCACGATCGCTTCGGTGCTGCGCGTCGTGAAGCCCGCAATGGCGCTGTAGTTCACCGTGGCCGACGCACCCTGCACCAGCGTCGGACACTGGGCGCTGCAGGGCGGGAACAGGGCCACGGTGGCCATGTCCTTGTCCACGACGAGATAGCCCACCACGAACTCAGTGGTGTTGCGCAGCGTGATCGTCGGACGGGCAACGGACACGTTGAGCGTGCCGGCCACGATGCCCTGGTTGTCACGCGGTGCCTCGACGGCCCCCGACGTTGGGCTATCGGCGCATCCGCTGAGCAGCGCGCTGAGCACGGCGGCGCTGGCAAAGATCGTGGGTCGGAGCATGAGCGGGGAGACCTCGGGAAAACAGTGCTGGGAGTTCAGGTTGTCGTGTGGCCCTACCCGCCGGGTGGGCGGCCCGTCACGGTCATCCGTCACGGTCATCCGTCACGGCGGTTCGTTACTTCGCCTCCCGTCCCTCCGTCTCCCCGGGACAGGCTCCCCGCGGAGCGATGACGCTCCGTCTGCCTGTGACCTGTTCCAGCGCTCATGATCGACGCACTCGACCGGTTCACCGACGCGCTCGGTGCACCCCTGCGGGACTTCAGCCGGGGGCGGCTCGCCGCCCTGCTGGCGGACCCGCGTCCCTCCACGTGGGAAGACGCCCATGGGGTGGTGCTCAACACGGAGGGGCTGACCCTCTGGCAGGCGTGGCTCGCCATCGACCCGACCGCACCGCAGACCGGGCGTCATGTCACGCTCGACCCGTGGGACCACGTGCTCGTGCTCCGGGACTGGGAACGGGTCCCCGATCCGAATGTGCTCGACCGGATCGTCGCGTACGCGCTGGCACAGACGCCGTAGCCCGATCTGCCTAGATTCCGGGCACCATGAGCGACGTCTCGCGTGCCCCCCTTCGCATTACCGTGCTGCTTGGCGGCGTCTCCGCCGAGCGTGATGTGTCCCTGTCGAGCGGCCTCCGCATTGCGGCGGCGCTCCGTGAGAAGGGACACGAGGTCACCTGTCTCGATCCCGCCGAAGGCGTGCTCACGCGCGAGACGGAGCGCAGCCTGCTCGCCAGCGGCGTCGGGAGTGCCCCCCCGCCCCTCGACAAGCTTGCCGGTCTGGCGGCGGAGTCGCTGAGCCCCGTCCTCGGGACGATGCCGGAGGTGACCGACGCCGACTGCGTGTTCCTCGCGTTGCATGGCGGTCAGGGCGAGGACGGCACCATTCAGGCGCTGCTCGACCTCGCGGGTGTGACCTACACCGGCAGCGGTCATCTCGCGAGCGCGCTCGCGATGGACAAGCATCTCACGAAGGTCGTGTTGCGCGCGGCCGGCGTGCAGACCGCCGACTGGCTCATGGCGACACCGGGTGTGGATCCGGACGCCGACGCGGTGGGTGCGCAGCTGGGGTGGCCGCTCATCGTGAAGCCCTCGAAGCAGGGGAGCACGGTGGGGCTCTCGATCGTGCGGGCGCCGGAGGAACTCGCGCCGGCGGTGCGTGAAGCGTTCCGCTACGACGACGAAGTGATGCTCGAGCGGTTTGTGCCGGGACGGGAACTCACCGTGGGCATCCTCGGCGATGCGGTGCTGCCGACGATCGAGATTCAGCCGGTGAAGGAGCTCTACGATTACGAGTGCAAGTACACGCCGGGGATGGCCCGGGAGTTCGTGGCCACCCTCGATTCGCGAGTGCAAGCAACGCTCAATGATCAGGCGCGCCGCGCGTTCGTGGCGCTGAAGCTTGGCGGTTATGCCCGCATCGACTTCCGGCTGGATCCTCAGGGCGCGCCGTGGTGTCTGGAGGCGAACACGTTGCCGGGGATGACGCCGACGAGTCTTATCCCACAGGCCGCCGCGGCCGCCGGTGTCTTGTTTCCGGACCTGTGCGAGCGCATCGTCCATCTGGCGATGGCGGCGCGACCGCGCCACTAGCCAGCCCGCCGGGAACGCGGCTTCTCTCCCACTTCGTTCGCCCGCCTGCTTCGCTCGCATGTCCTACGTGACCTACGACGACTTTGACCCGCCACGCAGTCCATCGGCCGTCTACTGGCTGATCGGTCTGTGCGTCGGTGTGTACTTCGTGCAGGAGACGCTCGTCGGCGCGGCGAACATGACGAACTGGCTCGGCTACGCGTCGGGCGATCTGGCGTCGCGTTCGTTGTGGACCGTCGTGACGTACATGTTCGCGCACGGCAGTCTGATGCATCTGCTGCTGAACATGTGGACGTTGTGGCTCTTCGGGCCGCGGGTCGAGCGCGCGTGGGGCGCGAGCACGTTCACCTGGTACTACCTCTGGTGTGGCGTGGGCGGCTGGGCCTTCCACTACATGTTCCAGCGTGGCGGCGGCACGCTCATTGGTGCGAGCGCCGCGATTCTCGGCGTGGCGGTCGCGTACGCGAGTCGCTGGCCCGACGATGAAGTGCTGTTCTTCGGCGTGGTGCCGATGAAGGTGCGCTGGCTGGTGGTGTTCATGGCGTTGATCAACATCACGATGGCCGTGGTCGACGCCGGATCCATCGGTGGCACCGCCTACGCCGCGCACATCGGCGGCATGGTGTCCGGCTGGGTCTATCTGCGCGCACCGGGAGCGGGGAGCCTCGACCGCTTCCGTCGCCGCATCGCCCCGGCACCCGACTACGGCGACGAACCGCCGCGCGCCGTTCCCAAGACGAGCCGTCCGCGCCCGGAGCGCGAGATCGACGACATCGTCGCGCAGAGTAAGGCGGCCGTGGCGCGAGTGCGGCCACCCGCGCCCCGCCCCGCGCCGGCCCAGCCGGCGCCGACGCCCGCCCCGCAGCCCAGCACGGCGCTCGACGCGGTGCTCGACAAGATCAACGCCGAGGGGCTCGCGAGCCTGACGCCGGCGGAGAAGCTGCTGCTGGATGAGTGGAGTCGGAAGCTGCGGGCGCTCAGTTAGGGTAACTTCAACAACGGTCTGGGTACCGCAACAACAGTCGGGGCAGTGCCACTGCAGTCGGGGTACTGCCACTACAGTCGGGGTACTGCCACTACAGTCGGGGAGCTCCGGCTGTTGTCGCAGTGCCCCGACTGTTTTTGCAGTGCCCCGACTGTTGTTGCAGTGCCCCGACTGTTGTTGCGGTGCCCCGACTGTAGTTGCAGTGCCAAGGCTGTAGTTGCAGTGCCAAGGCTGTAGTTGCGGTGCCCCGACCGTGGTTGCTACTCTCAACCCATGCCCAAGCCAGAACTGCTCGAGACGTTCCCGAATCCGTACGCGGATCGGGCCTACGAGATCTACATGGAGACGGACGAGTTCACGTCGCTCTGTCCGCTCGGTGGCGTCGAGACGGACGCGGTGGAACTCAAGCTGCTCGAGGGCGGCGCGCCGGATTTTGCGACCATCAAGGTGACGTACACGCCGGGTGAGGTGTGCCTCGAGCTCAAGAGTCTCAAGCTGTATTTCTGGAGCTTCCGCAATGACGGCATCTTCTACGAGCGCGCGGTGAATCGCATTCTCGATGATCTCGTGGCGGCGTGCCGGCCGCGCGCGATGACGGTGGTCGGCGATTTCGCGGTGCGCGGCGGATTGAAGAGCATCATCACGGCGAGCCACACGGCGTAACTCTCGGCGAGGATCGGCGCATGCGTCTTCTGTTCCTGTTGGCGGTGGCGGTCAGTCCATTGGCCGCGCAGCAGCAACCGCAGCATCTCACCGGTGGCAACGAAGGCAAGCGCCCGATCGGGTGGCTGGTGCGCACCGATGCGGCGGGCGGGATGCACGAGATGCATGGCGGTGGCGCCGATACGGTGTCGTTCGTGCAGATGACCCCGGGCTTTCACGCGACGATGGGGCCGGCAGCGATTCTGTATCATCCCGACAGCACGGCGCGCGGGACCTTCGCCGTGGAGACGGGCGTCTTTCTCTTTCCGACGCAGGGGCGCGATCAGGAGGGGTACGGCCTGTTCGTGGGTGGGGCGGACCTGGCAGGCGCGGGGCAGCGCTACACCTACTTCCTGCTCCGCAACGACGGAAAGTTCCTGGTCAAGCAGCGAGCGGGCGACAAGACGACCACCCTCGTGGACTGGACGCCGCTGGCCGCGATCAAGCGGCAGGCCGGGGCTGACGCGATGCGGAACGACCTGCGGATCGAGGCGGGTCCGGACAAGGTCCGCTTTCTGGTGAACGGCGCCGAGGCGGCAAGCCTCCCCCGGGCGCAGGTCCAGCCGGACGGGGTATTCGGGATGCGGCTCAACCACGCGGTCAACGCGCACGTGGTGCATCTCAAGCGAGCCGGATAACCGCCACGGGCCCCCGGTTCCCTTCGGGAGGGGGCTGGCTATATTGCAAGGCTCTGGTCAGCGGACGCGCTGGCTGGGGTACGGCTAGGTAGCTCAGTTGGTAGAGCAGCGGACTGAAAATCCGCGTGTCGGCGGTTCGATTCCGTCCCTAGCCACTGCTCAACACGGAACGGCGCCCTGACCTGGTCGGGGCGCCGTTTTGCATTCGCGACGCGCCTCCAGCCGGATGCGTCAGCCGCACCCGACCAGCGACGGCACCTCGGCAAGGAGTTCGCGCGCGAGAAATCCCACGGGCGCGAGGCGGGCAGAGAGGCGGCGTCCGGCCATGCCGTGCGCCCAGACGCCCCACC
>JBDHVK010000022.1:0-38914 GCA_039809645.1 Gemmatimonas sp. | reverse complement strand
CACAGCGTGGTCATGAGAATCGGTCGCAGTCGCACGCGCGCCGCCTCGCGAATGCCCGTCTCGAGGTCGACATCCGCCTCGTGCATGCGGTGCCGCGTGAAGTCCAGCAGGATGATGCCGTTCTTCACGATGAGGCCGACGAGCAGGATCAGCCCCATGAAGCTTGAAACATTGAGCGCCGTACCGGTGGCGAGCAACAGTACGAGCGCGCCCACGAACGAGAGCGGCGCGGCCAGCAGCACCACCAACGGCTCGGTGAACGAGCGGAACTGCAACAGCATGACCGCCATCACGCTCACCGCGGCCAGCGCCAGCACGAGTAGCAGCGCACGAAACGCTTCCTGCTGACTGGCATAGCGCCCGCCCACCTCCACGCGAATGCCAGCAGGTGCGGGGTGCTCAGCCAGGATCGCCCGCACGTCACGCATGACATCACCGAGCGGGCGGTTTTCGACGCCGGCGGTGATGGACACCAGTTGCTGCTGATTCTCGCGCAGATACTCACTGCGCACATCGGCGGCATTGAAGGTGGCGAGCGCCGACAGCGGGGTGGCCTGTTTGCTGAGTGGTGACACCACCGGGAGCGCAGCGAGCCGCTCGGCGTCGAGCCGGACGGCATCGGGGGCGCGCACCCGCACGGCGATTGCGCGATCGTCAAGCCGCACTTCACCGGCCGGCACGCCCAGCAGGGCGCTGCTGACCGCATCACCGACATCCCTCGGGCTCAGTCCCAGCCGCGCCGCCTCGGGTCCGCGTACGGCCATGGCCAGTTCGGCGGCCGGTTCAGGGATGCCGCTGTAGTAGTCCTCGAGCCCTTCGACCTGCTCCACTTTGGGGCCGACGACCTTGGCGTACGCCTCGAGTTGGGCGAGATCAGCGCCGAACAGCTTGAGCTCCATGGGGCGCGACGAGCCCGACAGATCGTCGAGCACATCACTGAGGATCTGCACGAATTCCGTGCGGACCCGCGGCACGGCTGCCGCAACCTTGCCGCGAATCTCGTCGATGATCTCCGTGATCGAGCGCTCCCGCACGGCGCGGCGTCTGAGGCGCACACTCATGTCGCCGCGATTCTGCTCGGTAGCGAAGAGGCCCAGTTCCGCGCCGGTCCGCCGCGAGACGCTCTCGACCTCCGGGGTACCGGCCAGAATGCGCTCCACGATGTGCAACTGCCGATCGGTCTCGGTGAGCGCCGTGCCACCGGGCGTCCAGTAGTCGAGGATAAACGAGCCCTCGTCCATCTCCGGGAGAAATCCGGTGCCGACGCGCAAGTACGTCAGCACGCCGCCGGCCGCCAGCAGCGCGGCCGCCCCGAGCATGAGCCACGGGCGATGCAGCAGTCGGCCCAGCAGATCGGCGTAGCGTTCGGAGAGACGATCAATTGCTCGCCCTAGTCGCGCGAGCAGCCCGGCCGCGGCGTGCGGCGGGTGGTCCATGTCGGCGTCGGCCGCCGTCAGAAACTGCGCCGCCAACAGGGGGATGATCGTCACCGCCAGCACCAGCGACACCAGCACGCAGATCGTGAGCGTGAGCGACAGGGCCGCGAAGAACTGACCGGCGACGCCTTCCAGCAAGCCGAGCGGGAGGAACACCACCACCGTGGTGAGCGTGCTGGTGGTCACCGGCCACAGGATTTCGGCCAGCGCATCGCGCACCGCCGCGGTGCGGTTCCGCGTCATGTGCAGATGCCGCACCACGTTCTCGGTGATGACCACCGCGTCATCGATCACGAGTCCGATGGCAATGGCCATCGCGCCCAGCGTCATCAGGTTGAACGTCTGCCCCAACAGGCGCATGACGAACACGCTCACGGCGAGCGTCAGCGGAATGGACGCCGCGCTGATGGCCGTGATGCGCAGGTGGCGAAGGAACAGCAGCAGAATGACCACGGCCAGCGCGGCGCCGATGAGCATCGCGTCGCGCACCGAGGCCACGGCATCGCGCACCAGCGACGCCTGGTCGTACACCGGCGTGAGGTGCACCCCTGGTGGCAGCGTTGGCGCAATGGCCTGGACGGCCGCGGCAATGCTGTCACTCACCGCCACCGTATTGCCGCCGATCTGACGCGTCACGTTGATGAGCGCCGCGGGTTTGCCATCACCCGCCACGAGACGCACATGGTCTTCGGTCCCCGGCACCACCGTGGCCACGTCGCGCACGCGCAGCGTCCCGCGCACCGCGACGTTCGCGATGTCCTCGATGGAGTGCGCCTCCTGCGCCGTGATGACCAGATACTGCTTGTAGTCGCGCGCCACGCGTCCGATGGCATCGACCTGAATGCCGGCCTTGATGGCCTGCGCCAGAGCATCGTACGTCAGGCCAGCGGCGGCCAGGCGCGCCGGATCGGCAATGACCTCGATTTCACGCACATCCGTGCCCTGCACCTCCACGCGCCCAACGCCCGGAATGCGCGACAGGACGGGTTTGATCTGGTAGCGCGCGATGTCGTACAGCGTGGCCGCGTCGCCCCCCTCCAGATTGTAGTTCAGGATCGGAAAGAGGCTTGGCGTGAGCCGCTCGATCTCGAGCTGCAGACCGGCTGGGAGATCGCCACGAATCTGCTCCACCCGCGTGCGCACGAGTTGCAGGGCAGTCTCCATATCCGTGCGTTCGGTGAACGTCACATTGATCTCACTCGCGCCCCGAATGCTGCGGCTCTTCACGCGCACCACGCCCGGCACGATGCTCACCGCTTCCTCGATGGGGCGCGTGATGGCGAAGATCACCTGCCGCGCGCCCAGGCTCGACCCCTGCGCCACGATCGTGACGCGCGGGAAGGTGAGCTCGGGGTAGATGGCACTGGGCAGCCGGGTGGCCGCCCACACGCCGGCGAGGCTCAGGAGCGCTACGAGGAGGTAGATCAAGCGCCGCTGCGAAGCGAGGACGTCGAACAGCGACGGTCGACGAAGCGGAACGTTCACTTCTTCACCGGCGCCACCTTCGCCCCGTCATCCATGCCGTACGCCCCGACGGCCACCACCTGCATGCCGGCGGTGAGCCCTTCGCGAATCCACACTCCGGCCGCCGACCGACCGCCCACCTGCACGTCGGTCGCATGCGCGACGCCGGCGCCGTCCACCACGAAGACGCGATAGCCTTCACCGGTGGGCACCAGCGCCTCGCTGGGCACGACCAGCGCCTCGGGATGCGTGCCGAGCCCCACGCGTCCCACGAGCGTTTCCCCGAAGCGCAGCGGGCGCTGGCGGTCGGTGACCGCCACGCGCACGAACACGCCGCCCGCCGCACTGTCGACC
Organism: Gemmatimonas sp.; assembly: GCA_039809645.1. Classification (GTDB taxonomy): domain Bacteria; phylum Gemmatimonadota; class Gemmatimonadetes; order Gemmatimonadales; family Gemmatimonadaceae; genus Gemmatimonas. The sequence goes on along the minus strand of JBDHVK010000022.1, from coordinate 35,660 downwards.
GCAGCCCCCACATCGGCGACACGTCCGCGCGCCACCGCCATGCCCTCTGGCGCGCCGGCACTGCCGCCACTGAACAGCGTCACCGTGCCCCCGGTGCGCACGCGCGCCGCGTCGGTTGGCGAGAGCGTGAGCAGCACGTCCTGCGCCTGGGGATCGGCCACTTCCACCAGCGACTGCGTGGGGTCCACGCTCGCCCCGAGCATTGCCAGTTGGCGCGTCACGACGCCGGTAAAGGGTGCGCGCAACACCGCCAGCTCACGCGCGCGGCGCGCGTTCACCGCCGCGGCCTGCGCGTTCGCGACATCGGCCTGCGCGGCCTCCGCCTCCTTCCGCGGCAACACGCCCGCGTCGGCCAGCCGCTGCGCACGCGCCAACGCCTTCTCCGCCACGTCGAGCGCGCGATCGGCACTGACTTTGGCCGCTTCGAAGGGCGCCACTTCGAACTCTACCAACATCGCCCCGGCCGCGACTACCTGCCCAACGATCGCGCCGACCTTGGCCACGCGCGTGGGTGCCGGCGCGGCCAGCTGCGCAACGCGACCGGGGTGCGCCACCACGGAGCCCACGACATCGAGCGATTCGTCAAAACTGGTGGACTGCACCGGCACGACCGTCGCGGCGACGACCGCCTGCACCTTGGGCTCGTCGCTCGCCGGTTCGGCCGCGACGGCTGTGGCCTCGGCTTTCGCATCGGCGTTGTCGGTGGCGGCCGGCTCCGGTTCACGCGTGGTGCACGCCGCCAGGAGCAGCAGCGCACCCCATCGGAGCCCGCGGGGGAATTGCAGGAGTGCCATCACGGCCGGGCCGGTTCGCTGAAGGTGAGCAGATGGACGAGACCGGCCGCGATCTGCACAGCGGCGACATCGTCGAGATACTGGGCGCGTGCCTCGCGCGCCGCACGCTGGGCTTCGAGCACCGCCGGGAGGGTGGCAGCGCCCTCCTGATACGCCAGCAGCGACAGCGCGGCGACCCGTTGGGCACTGCCCTGCCACTGAAGACTGCGGACCACGCGCGCATTCGCGACGACGAGCGTTCGCGTTGCGCGCGCGGTGGCGGCGGCGAGCTCGCTCTCGGCCAGCCGCAGCGACGCCTCCGCTCGGCGGCGTTGCGACTCCGCCAGCGCGACCGCCGCGCGATTGCGATTGAAGAGCGGCAGCGGAAGCGCCAGCCCAAAGCTCGGCAGCAGGCTCGAGCCGGTCCCGTTCGGATCGCGCGTTTCGTAGCCGAACGACAACGACGTGCCGGTGAACAGGCTGCGCTGCTGAAAGCTCACCGCGAGCTGCGCCGAGCGCAGATCCTCCTGGGCGGCGCGCACCAGCAGCGGCGTCCCGGCGCCGCCGCCTCGCGCCGCGGCGGAGGGCACGAGTGAGTCGGCAAGGGCGATGGCAACATCAGCAGACGGTTGCCCCATGAGCGACTGCAGCGTGAGCAGCAGACTCGCCGCGTCGAGCGAATCGGCACTGGCCGCGCCAGCCAGCTGACCGGCCACGACCGTGGCGAGTTGCACATCGAACTCGCTGGCATCCCCGGCATCGCGGCGCAGTCGCGCGAGCACGAGCAGCGAGTCCGCGTCGCGCGCCGACTGCGCCGACAGCGCGCGGCGGGCCACGGCGACCTGCGCGCGTGTGTAGGTGGTGTCAACATCGTAGGCCACCGCCTCGCGCTCGAACAGAAAGCGTTTGTCGGCGGCCACGAGCGCCGCCTGCGCCACGCCCACGCGCGCGCGGCGAATCCACGGCAGGTCGACCGGGACGTCGAGCGTATAGTGCTCGCGCGGTGTGCTGCCCGTGTACTGGCCACCGAGCAGCGGGTTCTCGAACTGCCGGGCGATTCGGAGCGTGGCGCCCGCCGCGCTGGAATCCGCCCGCGCGATGCGCAGTCGGGCGCCCGAGCCGAGCGCCGTCGCGATGGCGTCGGCACGCGTCACGGCGCGAACACCCTGGGCCCCGGCGCTCTCGAAGGCGACGCCGAGGCTCACCAGCGCGGCACGGAGGAGGCGTTGTGTGGTGCGCCGATCCCCCAACTATCTGGACTCCACCACGAGTACGCCGAACGAGCCGGGCACGACTGGCGGGCGAGCCGGACGACCACCGGCCGGCGGTTCCGGCACCGGGCCGTACTCCACCGTGGCGAGATACAGCTTGTGCGTCTTGGGATCGAGCGCCATGGTGCGCGAGCCGCGCTTGGTGGCGACGGTGGCCGCGACCACGTATCGGTCCGCGCTCTCCTGCCGCACGACGCTGACGGTCCCGTCGCCACCATTGGACGCGAAGACCAGCTTGCGATCGGCATCATAGGCGGCCGCGTCGACGCCGGCACCGATCGGGACCATCGCCACCACCTTGCCGGAGGACGGATCGCTCACCGCCATCTGCTTGTTGCCGCACACCGAGAAGAGGCGATTGTTGGCGCGATCGAGTGCCAGTCCCGACGGCCCTTCGCAGCCGGGAAGCCAATAGCGCCTGACTTCCTTGAGCGTCTTCGTGTCGATCACCGCAATCTGGCCGGTGTCGCTCTCGAGGTTCACGAAGAGCAGCCCTTTGCCGTTCGTTTGCGCGAACTCGGGCTTGACCCCGAGCGGGATGGTGCCTTCCACGGCGCCGGTGGCCGCGTTGATGGCGGTGGCATTGAGGCCGCGGCCATTGAAGGTGAACACGCGTTTGCTCGCCGCGTCGTAGTGAATGGCGTCGGGATTGGCGCCCGTGACATTCACCGTGCTGATCACGGCGAGCGTCTTGAGATCGAAGATCGTGACGGTGGTATCGCGACCGTTGCTCGTGAAGCCACGCCCGAACTCCGGCGCGATCGCGACACCGTGAATGCCGTTGGTGTTGGGCAGTGTGCCCACCACGCTCCCCTTCGCGAGATCGACCACGACCATCACATTGCCGTGCGACTGATACAGTCGGTCGCCGTCGATGGTGGTGTAGTCCCAGCCGCCGTCGCCGCCGATAGCGATCTTCCGCACCAGCTGATACGTCGGCGTCTGCGCGGCGAGCGGCGCGGACCAAACGGCCGTGACCGCACCCGCCACGGAGGTCGCGAGCAGGAACTGCAGGGAACGTCGCATTGGGAGGCCATGGGAGGCGGGGCGGGTCTGCTATTATTGGGATGTGATCATGACAGCGACATGACAGCCCGCCGGGGTGGCCCGGTTTGTCATCCGCATGTCATCGGTGCGCCCCAGATTGCGCGTTCCCCCATCCCAGGAGTTCCACCAATGGTCGCAATCAAGTCCCTCGCGTTCCTCCTCGCCGCCACCTCATCCCTCAGCGGCCAGCCCGCTCCGCTCAAGGTCAAGGAGGACAAGCCGGGGCTACTCAAGCAGGCCAAGGTGACCCCGGAGGCCGCGCTGGCGACGGCGGCGGCAAAGGTCCCCGGCGGGACCCTCAAGGGCGCGGAAATCGAGAACGAAGACGGTAAGCTGCTCTTCGTCTTTTCGTTCACGAAATCAGGTATGAAGGGCGAGGAGGAGGTCTCGGTGGACGCGCGCACCGGCGCACTGCACAAGGTGGAGCACGAGTCGGCCGAGGATGAGGCGCGCGAGGCTGCCGATGAGGCGAAGGCGAAGGCCAAGACGAGCGCTCCCGCTGGTGCGTCGAAGGCGGCCCCCTCCAAGCCGCCGGTCAAGAAGCCGCCGGTCGGATAAGGCCAGCACCGTTGGTCGGTCGCCGATTCAGACGCGCGCATCCATGCGCATTCTAGTCGTTGAAGACGACGCCGAGGTCGCGGAGTTCCTGGAACGGGTGCTCCGCGGCGCGACATGGGCCGTCGATGTGGCGGGGACGCGCTCGGGAGCGCTCGAGCAGTTGGCGTCCGTCGCCTATGATCTCGCCGTCGTGGACGTCGGGCTCCCCGACGGCGACGGCTTCGAGCTCTGTCGTGCACTGCGGAGCATGGGGGATCATACCCCCGTGCTCCTGCTCACCGCGCGGAACGCCGTCAATGATCGGGTCCGCGGGCTCGATGCCGGTGCCGACGACTATCTGGCCAAGCCCTTCGCCGTTTCGGAACTGCTCGCGCGGCTGCGTGCCTTGGCTCGGCGTCCCGTGGCCGCCGTCGCGCCAGTGCTGCGCTGTGCCGACCTCACGCTGGATCCCGCCCAACGCCTCGCGCAGCGGGCGGGCGTGACGCTCACGCTCACCGCCCGTGAGTTTGCGCTGCTGGAGTTCCTGCTGCGCAACGCGCACCGCGCCTGCTCGCGCAGCCGCATCCTGGAGGCGGTCTGGGACGACAACTTCGACCCGGTGGCGAACGCCGTCGATGTGCTCGTTGGGCGCGTACGCCGCAAGGTCGATCGCCCGGGCCAGCGCCCACTCGTGCGTACCATCCGCGGCGTCGGCTACGTGCTGAGTGACAGCGATGACGCGTAACGCGTCGCGCCCGCCAGGCCGCCGCTTGAGTCGTGTCCGCCTCCGGCTGGCCGGCGTCTTCGCGCTGACCTTCGGCGTCGCGCTTGCCACCGTGGCCGCGCTGTCGCTCGGGTGGCTGCTGCGCGAGAGCACTCAGCGACTGGATGATCGCCTGATGGCCCTGACTGCCAGCGTCGCGCGCGGGATTCGACTCGAGAAGCGCGAGTACCCGGACTCCGGCCTGCGGGCGGTGGCGAACGACGTGCAGCGTGAGTGGGTGGTCGGTCCGGATAGCTGGCTCGTGCTCGCCGCCAACGATTCGGTGGTGGCGTCGACCGCGGATTCCGCACACCTCCAACGCGTCCTGCGACGTCGTCCGACGGCCACGCGACTCACCGCCCCCGCCGACCTGATTCAGGAAGACGATGATCTTCGCATGGTCATCCGGTATGAGGCGGCGGCCGACGGCCTTCCGGCATTCACCCTGGTCGGGCTTGGCTCGACCGAAGGCATCGAGCGCGATACCGAGTTGCTGCTGCTGGCGCTGGCCATTGCCACGCCGCTGATCGCCCTGCTCTCGCTCGCGTCGGGCTACCTGCTGTCGCGCTGGGCGCTGCGCCCCGCCGATGCCCTTGGTCGGGCAATCGATGCCCTCGGGCCCGCCGCTCCGTCGGCGCGTCTGCCCATCACAGAGCCCGCCGACGAAATTGACGAACTCGCGGCGCGTTTCAACGCCTTGCTCGACCGGTTGGCCGCCTCGCAAGCGCAGAACCGCAATTTCGTTCGCGAAGCCGCGCACCAGATTCGGACCCCGCTGACGCTGGTGCGTGGGGAAGCTGAATACGCGCTGCAGGCGGCGACGACTGACGCAGGTGTCCTGCAGGCGACGCTGGGTCGCATCGAGCGCGCGTCGCGCCAGATGCAGCGACGCGTCGATGAACTGCTGCTGCTGGCGGAGGCCGAGGCGGGCGCGCGTCTCGAGCAGCGGCTGCCAGTGGAACTCGATACCCTGGTGGTGGACGGCGTCGATCTGTTTCGCGCCCGGGCTGCCCAGCTCGATCGAAGCCTTGCCTATGGCACGCTCGAGCCGGCCAGTGTGCTTGGCGACGAAGCGCTGCTCCGCGAAGCGCTGCTCGAGCTGCTGGAGAATGCCTGTCGGCATGGTCGGGCCGGCACACCCATCACCGTATCGGTCCGGCGGTCGGCCGGGTGGGTGGAGCTCCGGGTCGACAGCCGTCGGCCATCGACCGAAAACAACCCGTCCCTTCGCTCCACCGGACTCGGACAACGCATTGTCACCTGGATCGCGGAGGCGCACGATGGGCGATTCATGATCCGTCACGAGGTCACCGAAGACTACGCCGCCGTACTTACCCTCCCCGAGACCTCCAACATCCCCTAGTTGTTTCCTTGCGGCGTTGCAGCACCGTTCGACCAACTCCCGCCCCTGAACATCATGTGGTCCCGCCCCGCATCAGCGATTATCGCGCTTGCTGCTGCCTGTTGCATGGCATCGCAGCCAGCGCGCAGTCAGTCCACGCCGACGCCGTCGGCCTCCGTCACCCTCTCCGGGCGCGTGCAGGATGCCGCGTCCAATGCACCGATCGGCTTCCTGACCGTGCAGCTCCGCCGGCTCATGGACAGTGCGTTCGTCGCCGGTCGCCTTACCGATTCGACTGGCGCGTTCACGTTCACGGCGCTGAGCGCGGGCGAGTATCTGCTCGACGCGCGCCGCATCGGCTACACACCGCTGGTGCGGCCGGTGTTCATCGGGGAGCTCAGTCGTTTTCTGAATTTGGGCGTCCTGAAGCTCGAGCCGGCGGCCCCCGCACTCGACCGCGTCGTGGTCAGCGCCACGCGTGAAGAAGTCTCGGCCGCGCTCGATCGCAAGAGCTACACGCTGGCCGACAACAGCGCGCAGGCTGGTGGTTCGGTGCTGCAGGCCATGAGCGCGCTCCCGGGGGTCACGGTCACGCAGGAGGGGAAGCTGCTGCTGCGCGGGAGTGACAAGGTGGCGGTCCTGATCGATGGCAAGCAGTCGGCGCTCACGGGCGCCGCCTCGCAGACGGGGCTGGACAATCTGCCGGCGTCGGCCATCGAACGGGTGGAGATCATCACCAACCCCGGCGCGCGCTTCGACGCGAATGCCAGTGCCGGCATCATCAACCTCGTGCTCAAGCCCGCCCGACAGGATGGCCTCAGTGGCACCCTGGCCTTCACCGGCGGCGCCGGCTCGCTCTGGTCGCGACGCGAGAACCTGCCCGACATCCGTGCACAGCGCCTGCTCACCCCGAAGATCAACCCCTCGGCGACGCTCAACTACCGAAGCGGCGGCACCAGCAGCTTTCTGCGTGCCGACTGGCTGCGCTCGCCGACGCTCAACAAGAACGAGTTCGCGACGCGCACGTACGCCGACGGCACGGTGATCACCCAGCAGGTGCTGCGCAATCGGCGCACCGATTACGCCACCGTGAATGCTGGGGTGGACCACGCGCTGGACACCCGCCGTTCGCTCAGCGTGTCAGGGCTGGTCAATCGTGAGAAGATCCTGGACGACGGTGACAATCCGTACTTCCGGAACGGGTTGAGCAATCGCTATCGCCTCTGGCAGTTCCTCGAGGACGAGGTCAAGTACACCGCCGTTGCGTCGGCCGTGTTCACGAATCGCTTCGCCCAGCCGGGCCACGTCCTCACGGTGACCGGGAACTACTCGTTCCATCGAGAAGACGAGCAGTACTTCTTCACGAATACCCTGCCCTCATTCGTGGGTCGTGATGCCTTCAAGCTGCTCTCCGATGAGCACATCACCGATCTGAACGTCGACTACGTCCGGCCGCTCTCACAGGGGCGCGTCGAACTCGGATTCAAGGGGCGATACCGGTCCATTCCGGTCAACATGCAGTTCTTCCCCGGCACCCAATCGCCGATCGACAGCGGAGCGGGCGGGTGGGCGCGCTACCGCGAGACGATCCCGGCGGGCTACGCCACGTACGTGTACGAGCAGCCGCGCTTCGAGGTGGAGGGCGGTCTGCGCGTCGAGCAGGTGCTCCTCGACTACGAGGTGAATCCGAACCACAACACCTACAGGAGCGACGGTTACCGCTACTTCCAGCCGTTCCCGACGCTACGGTTCGCGTGGAAGCCCAGCACCCACGACAAGCTGAGTCTGTTCGTCACCCGGCGCGTCGACCGACCGAACGAAGTCGACATCCGCATTTTCCCGAAGTACGACGAGCCCGAATTGATCAAGGTCGGCAATCCGGCGCTGCGCCCGCAGTTCACCACCTCGGTCGATCTCGGATACCGAACCGCGTGGGCATCGGGCAGTCTCTATGCCGCCGCCTATCGGCGCGCCGTAGACGCGACGATTACGCGCATTGCGACTCAGGCGCCGGGCAGCCCGATCCTGTACAACGTCTTCCAGAACGCTGGCCGCAGCGAAGCGCTCGGTGGCGAAATGATCTGGCAGCAAACGGCCTCGCGCGTGCTCTCGCTGAGTACAAATGCCAGCGTGTATCGCACGACCATCAACGCGTTCACGGTGCTGAACCGCTATCCGGTTCCAGTGACCTACTCCGCCCCGCGCGAGGCGCTCACGTCCGGGACGTTCAAGGTGAACCTCACGGCGCAGCTGCCGCAGCGTGTGGAAGCCCGCGTCGCCAGCATCTACCTCGCCCCCGATCTCTTTCCGCAGGGGCGCGTCGGCGCGCGCTACTCGCTCGATGTCGGCCTGCGAAGGAGTGTCCAGCAGGGGCGCGGTGAGTGGGTGCTGAACGCGACCGATCTGTTGAACACGAATCAGATCCGGCGCACCCTCACCGGGACCGACTTTCGCTATCAGAGCACCGATTACGTCGAGACGCAGGTGGTGCGCCTGGGGTACACCCGCCGATTCTGATAGCAGACTGCGTCAGGTGAGAGCGGGGCGATAGGTCACCACCACTCGCCCGCACGGAAATGCCCGTTGGTCCACCAGCTTGAGCGTGACGGGTGTCGAGAATACCGTACGGCCGGCTCCAAGGGCGGTGGGGATGATGACGAACTGATACTCGTCCACCAGCCCCGCGGCGCCCAGCTGAGCGGCGAGCGACCCGCTGCCGAGCAGCGTGATGTCCGGGCCGTCGGTTGCCTTGAGCGAGCGAATGGCATGTACCGCATCGCCCTCGAGTCGGGTGGTGTTGGTCCACGTCGGCGTGATCGTGCGTGTAGCCACGTACTTGACGGCCGCATTCATGCCGCGTGCCACCTCGGGCAATTGCTGGGCGGCCATCGGGGTGGGCCAGAATGACGCCATCATGTCATACGTGATGCGACCGAAGAGCAGTGCCCCGCCACTCGAGGCGTTGCCATTGACCCAGGCGCCGAACTCCGGGCTCTGGGGCGTCGCGTGCGCCCAGTCCATCCGATTGTTCGCGTCGGCGAAGTAGCCGTCCACGGAGATCGATTCGAAGACTCGAAGCACGCGCATGACTTCCTCCGGAGTTGTTGGACGACGTGCGCATCAGAACGCGATGCGCACTGAGGTTACCGGCCCGATCGACAGCTGCACGCGGTCGTCCAGCCTCCGCGCCGCGCTTTGCATGATGCCACGCAGCGGACCGGCATCCTTGGCGGGCTTGATGATGTTGTCGGCCGCCAGCAACCCGAGTGCGCCACCGAGGCCAGCCATCAGGGCGGCGCCCTGCCCTTCGGTTTCGGCAATGGCCGCGACGCCGCCACCGATCAGCGCCCCCGCGAGGGCACCGAGTTGGAGCAGCGTCCCGTCGGCCGGCGTGCGATCGGCATTGCGCACCAGTCCGCGGTCCGCCGCCAGCGCGCCCAACAGCAGGCCGGCGGTCCCCACGGCAAAACGCGCGGGCGCCTTCGCATCGTCCTGCACGAACGACGACGTGATGACGCCGCCCACGAGCGCACTCGTGAACACGGCGGTGACATCGCCCGCCGTGACGTTGTACGCCGCACGTCGGGCATACCGCGGTCCGAGGGCGTAGCCGAGCACCTCGGCGCCGATTGCGGCACCCACGGTGGCCTGCCCGCCGCCACGCAGGCGGTTGTCAGTCGTGCTGGACGTGTAGGTATACACGCCGCCCGACGTCGGCACCTCGTACTGGCGTACGACGGTGCGCCCCGTGAAGGCGCCGAAGCTTCCACCGACACCCAGCGTCGTGAGCGCGCCGAGATCGGCGAACAATCCCGCGCTGGCGGCTTCACCGTCACTCATGCCTCGCGCCTGCTGAAAACCCGCCACGGTTCCAATGAGCGCGCCGCCCAGTACCGGGGCGCCCCATTCGGGGCCGCCGTTTGCGTTGTACATCTTCGCGATGCCGAGCCCCGTGATCGCGCCCCGAATGCCACCGTGCGCAGCGCGCGCCGCCTGCGCCCGGGTCACCGTGCGATGACGTACGGTGTTGGCGGCGATGAAGAAGCTGGTCCCCGCCGCCAGGAAATAGCCACCACCCGCCGCGGCTGCACTGGACTTGCTCAGCAGCGCGGCCGTGGCCGGGCCGTACGCCGCCAACCCGAGAAACGCCTGATTGCGCACGAACGCATTGCCGGCCGGCTGCGACACCTCGATGCTGCTGCCCCCGCCGATTGGGCGCGTGCCGAGCCTCCCCTGCGCGGTCACGGCGTCATTGATGGTGCGGTGGAGCGCCGCCAGCTCCGCATCGGTGAAGCCGTACCGGTTGATGGCGCCATCCGTGAGACGGACAACCAGGATGTACCCGTCCCGACTGCTCAGGTAGAGCCGCGCCTCCTGGTACGAGCCGCTCACCGGCCACGCCGGCGGCGACAACCGGAGTCGCGAGGCGATCGACGGGGTGATCACTGTCAGTCGACCCGCCGAGTCGAACGGGAGCACCGTTTCGACCACCGGCGCCGTCTGCGCCGAGGCGCCGCACGGCAGGGCAATCCCGGCGACACCGGCCGCCGAACAACACAGGGAGAGCGTCGAGACATGACGCAGCAGGCGAGTCATTGAGTCACCACGTCGAGAGGCTGGGCGGGAAAGACCTCGGGTCACCCGTGAGAACTACTCCGTCATTAATCCTCCAGCAATGTGGGGGACCATTGGAGTCACGGCGCAACTGATGCGGCTGGCTGCTACCCCAACTGGGGTGCAAGTTGTTCCCGTCCGCCGCGCCGAAGGCGCCACGGTCCCCTCTACCCGAGTCAGGCATGCAGCACCGCACGCCGCCATTCCTCCGCCGCGCCGCTGGCGCGGCGCTCGCCTCGGCGTTTGCCGCGGCCTTGGCCACCCCGTTTCACGGGGCCATCGCGCAGACCGGCGTCTCCACCGCGCAACCCGGACGCAGTCCGAGTCAGGCCATCGACGTCGAGTACACGAAGAAGATCAAGGAGTATACGACCGAAACCTTCTTCGCCTCGCCGCTCGTGGACTACCTCCCCGCGTCCAAGTCGGTGCCCACGCCCAAGGTCGTGCTCGGCGATATCGCCGGAGCACCGACCAAACTGCCGTACTCGAAGGAGGTGTACGACTACATGCGGCGGCTCGAGAAGGCCTCGCCCCGCGTGAAGGTCTTTTCCATCGGCACCACGGAAGAAGGGCGGGAAATGATTGCCGTGGCCGTCGCGAGTGAACCGCTCATCAGCCGCCTCAAGGAGAACCAGGCCAAGCTCGCCAAGCTGGCCGACCCGCGCACGATCCAGTTCAACGACAAGCTCGCCGACGAAATCGCGCATACGGCCGCGCCCGTCTACTACATCACCGGCACGATTCACAGCACCGAGGCCGGCGCCCCGACGGCGCTGATGGAGCTGGCGTACCGGCTGGCGGTGGACGAGAGCGACTACATCAAGCACATCCGCAACAACGTGATCACGCTCATCACACCCATCGTGGAAGTGGACGGCCGCGACCGGGTGGTGGATGTGTTCAACTGGAAGATGGCGCACCCCGGTCAGACGCCCCCCAACCTCATCTACTGGGGCAAGTACGTCGCGCACGACAACAATCGCGACGCGATGGGGATGACGCTCAAGCTCACCGAGAATGTCCTGAACACCTACGTGGGCTTCAAGGCGCAGGTGCTGCACGACCTGCACGAGTCGGTCGCGTTCCTCTACGACAACACCATCGGCGACGGTCCCTACAACTCGTGGATCGATCCGCTGCTCACGAACGAGTGGCAGATGATCGGGTGGAACAACGTGAACGAGATGACGCGCATGGGCATGCCGGGTGTCTTCGCGCACGGCAACTTCGACACCTGGTCGCCGGGCTATCTCATGTTCATCGCCGCCACCCACAACGGCGTAAGTCGCCTGTACGAGACGTTCGGCAACGGCGGGACGGCCGAGACGCAGGAGCGGCAGCTGAGCGCGAACGAAACGTCGCGCACCTGGTTCCGGCAGAACCCGCCGATCACCGGGCGCTTCAAGTGGTCGCTCCGCAACAACAACAACTACGAGCAGACCGGCGTGCTCGTCTCGCTCAACTACACGGCCAACACGCGCGTGCAACTGCTGCGGAACTTCTACGAGCGGAGCAAGCGCTCCATTCAGAAGGCCACCGTGGAAGGGCCGGCCGCGTATGTGCTCCCGGCCAATGATCCGCGACTCGGCACGCAGGCCGAACTGTTGCGGGTGCTGCAGAAGCAGGGCGTGGAGATCTCGCGCGCCACCGCGGAGTTCAAGGTGACGCTGCCCGTGCGCCGTGCGGCCGCCGCGGGCGGCGCGAACGGCGGGCGTGGTGGACGTGGAGCGAACGGTGGCGGCGCGCAGGCCGGCGCGGCGCCCGCAGCGCCGGCGCCCACGACCGAGACGCGCACCTTCCCCGCAGGTTCGTACATCGTGCGCATGGATCAGCCGTATTCGCGCATCGCCGACGCGCTGCTCGACTATCAGTTCTGGAGCCCGAACGATCCGCAGAAGACGCCGTACGACGACACGGGCTGGACATTCCCCGAAGGCTTCGCCGTGCAGTCGGTGCGCGTGGTTGATACCATGGTGCTCAAGGCACCGATGGAGCGCGTGACGGGTGCGGTCACGAGCCCGGGCGGTGTGAACGGCGATGGTCCGGTGTTCGTCATCAACCACAACGCCGACAACGCCCTCATCACGCTGCGCTACCGGCTCAAGGACGCCAACTTCCAGGCCGCCGAGGAGCCGTTCTCGGCCAGCGGCCAGTCGTTCAACCGCGGCTCGTTCATCGTGCGCGGCGTCTCGCGTGAGGCGCTGGATCAGGCCACGAAGGCGCTCGGCATTCGCGCCTACGCGGTGGGGAGTGCGCCGAGCGTGACGATGCATCCCCTGCGCGCGGCCCGCGTTGCGATGGTCCACAGCTGGACCAGCACGCAAACCGAAGGGTGGTGGCGCCTCGCCTTTGATGGGCTGAGCATCCCGTACGACTACATCGCGTTCCAGGACATTCCGAAGATCGCCGACCTGCGGGCCAAGTACGATGTGCTCGTGCTGGCGCCGGGGAGCGGCAACGGGCTGAGCATCATTCAGGGGATGCCGCAGTGGCGGAACCCAATCCCGTGGAAGAACACCCCCGAGACACCCAACATCGGCACCTACGCGCAGACCGATGACATGCGCCCTGGGCTTGGCTGGGATGGACTGGCCAGGATGCAGCAGTTCGTGAGCGGCGGCGGCGTGCTGATCACATCGGAGAACACCGCCGAGTTTGCGATGCAGTTCGGGATGGCGAATGGCGTCAGCTCGAGCACGCCCACCTCACGTGTGGTGACCGGCACCCTGCTCCGCACGCGGCTCGCCGATGAAACCAGTCCGCTGGTGTACGGGGTCATCGACAACCTCGCGGTGATGAGTTCGGACGGCATGGCGCTGGGCGTGAGCAATTCGCGCGGCGGCGGTCGTGGCGGCGGTGGCGGTGGCTTCGGCGGTGGCGGCGGTGGCGCCTCACGTCCGACGGGACGTGGGACGATCGATGATGCCGACGAGGTGCAAGGGCGCCCGCGCACCACGGTGGGGCGCGATTCGGTGATCACGCCGGCGCCGGTGAGCCCGTGGCAGGTGGCGGTGCCCACCGAAGATCAGCTGCGCAACCCGCTCAATATCATTCCGCCCGACCAGCGCCCGCGGGTAGCGCTGCGCTTTGCCGATCAGGGGCAGCTGCTGGTGAGCGGTCTGCTCGATGGCGGCACGACGATCGCTCAGCGGCCGGCCGTGGTGGACGCGCCGTACGACAAGGGGCATGTGATCCTGTTTGCGAACAACCCCGTGTATCGCGGCAGCACGCAGGGGAGCTACTTCCTGGTGTTCAACGCGATCCTGAACTTCGACAATCTGAATGCGGGGCGGGTCAACGCGGCGCGGTGAGCGTGTATCGCGCTTCTGGAGAGGCGGGGCACCCGATCGGGTGCCCCGCTCTGCCATGAACGCTCAGTGCGCGGGATCGCCAGGTGCCCGAGATGGCACTGCGATGACTTCACATCACCTCGAGTTCACCACGCGTCGACCGCCGTACTCAATCACCGACAATCGCGTCAGCTTCCCTTCGGCAAATTCGCGAGTGACCGTGCCTATCAGCAGAATTACCCCTTCGTCGACTCGCGTGAGCGTGCTGTTTATGGACCGTAGCTGGCCTCTCACCTCAGCTACACTCGTTCTGACTACGATGTGATCTTCGCCCTCGCGCAGCACCCCAAAGCCGCCTCTCTGCGTTTTCGGATCATCGTCGATAGGATGCGCATCGGACGGCTGAAAACGGAACGCACGCCCACTGGCCACACTGTCTTGCGACCACACGCGGTACAGCGCAGTGAGTTGTGATCCGACCTCATCCTTGACGATCAAGGCGCGAGCGGAATCAAGTCCGTGCGTAGAGATTACGCCTATTCTGGTTCCCCAGATCGAATCGCCTGTATTCGGCCCGCCGAGCGACTCGACGGACCGTGCTATCTTGAGTGAGTCTCCATCCGGCACCCAAACCGTGGTTCGAATTCGTACAGTCGTATCGGGCGTTTGCCGGGAGTGTTGCTCAACTACGGCTGCCTGACCGCTTGTTGGCGCCACAACGGATAGAGCCGCAGCGAGTCCCGAGAAGAGAAGCTTGAATCGACGATTAGACATTGCCCGCTCCGAGAATGAGGACGAATGCTCCACGCTTCAATGACGCCCAGTGATGCGGATGTCGGAGTAGGCGGAGTCGCAGAGTGTCGGCATCTCGCGCGAAGCGGAGCCCCGCTTTCCACGTTTCCACCGTTGTTTCGCGGCCAATTCAGGCGCGTCCTCGCGCCGTGCGCGCGCTCGACGCGTCGCGGGCCTCTCCGCGTGACCTTGACGGCGACGAGCGCTCGCGCTCGACCCGCGGCACACTCGCGCGAGGCGATTCGCGTGGCGGCGATTCCCGTCGTTGTGGCTCGACGCGCGGCACCTCCGAGCGTGGCGCCCGTTCGATCCGCGGCGTGCCGAGACCGGCCTCCACGTTCCCGCGGGAGCGCCCGGTCGGCTCACCGGCGCGCGACCGCGCGTATCCGTCGGGCGTCGCGCGCCCCTGACCAACCGGCACGCCTACTGATTCGAGGCCGCGCGGTTGGGCGGTGCGCGGCTCGCTCCGCCAGTCGCGATCGCGATCGCGATCACGATCACGATCACGGTCACGGTCACGGTCACGGTCACGGTCGCGCCAGCCGTCGTTGCGCCCGTTCACCGCGAAGTAGGTTTCGCGGTGCACGCGCGGATAGCGATCGATCACCCGATAGTCGACCACACGGCGATTGATCGCCGGATTGATGAACACCGTGCGATACTGCGGCCCCACGTACACGTTCGTGATCTGAATGAAGGGCCGCGAACGGACCCGCCACCCACCGGCGTACCCGAGATACGGATCACGCCAGCCGTTGTAGTACACCGCGCGCGTGCCCCAATCGAGGTCGTACGTGAGCCACGCGCCAATGGGGAAACCGACGCCGAACGACCAGTACCGACTCACCGGCGCGGCGTAGAACACCGGGCGCGTGTAGATCACCACCGGATCGTACGCCGGCACGTACACGAGCTGCGGCTGTGCCGGCGTGATGAGGTAGTTGCCCTGCTCGCGCACCACCTGCTGCTGCTGATTCGAGACAAGATTCCCCTGCTCGTCGGCCATCCGCCGGAGTTGCTGCACCGCGCGCATGACGTCGCCCGACTGACTCGCGTACGCGCGGCCCAACGCGGCGGTCCACTCCGGCTTGTCGGCGAGCGTGTTCAACGCCGACGGATAGTGCGCCAGCGCCTTGACGCTGAGGTCCCACGACTGATCGTCCACCCCATCGGTGCCATGGCTGCGCACGTAGCTGGCCGCGTCGCTCACCTGATCCGGAAAGGTGGAGGCGACGAGCACCTGCGCCAGCAGCGCATCGGGATAGAGCGCCACCGAGGAGACCAGGTTCTCGAGCTGGGCCGCACTGAGGCGGCCGACCTGCCCGGTGACCGTATCGATCGGGACCGGCGTGCGGACCGGCGACGCGATGGGCCGCCCCACGACGTCGGGCAGCCCCTGCGCGCCCACGGGGGCGGCCGCGGCACTCAGGGCGAGCAGGACATGCAGCGAAGACCGAGTGGACATAGAACGCTCCGAGAAGGACGGCAGGCTACCCGTCGACACGGTGCTGCATAAGTCGGGCCCGCCAGTCGCGCGTTGCGCCGCAACGAGTTGCGCGCTCCTGACAAGCGGCCAGTCCGCAATTGGGGACAGCGCCGTGTCGAAAGTGGACGCGGGAGTGGACGCGGGAGCGGACGCGGGAGCGGACGCGGGTCGGAGCCGTCGTCAGCGACGCACGGGCAGGTGCAGGATGCGACGTGATTTCCAGGCGCTCGCCGCGACGTAGGCGGCCATCGCCGCCATGGCGAGCGCGACGACCCTATGCACCGCGCGGTCGGAGCGGGACCATCCGACGAACACGCTCAGCACGACCAGCGCGCAAGCCACTAGCACGCCGACCCGCTGAATGCGCAGCAGGACCGGTCGCGTGGGGCCGTACGCGTACGCCGCTTTCGCGCCCTCACTGAACCGGCGCGGCAACCAGACCGGCAGGCCGATCATCGCGATACCGATCGCGACGCCGAGATCGTTCAGGAGTTCGTCCGGGGCGTGTCGCGACACGCCAGCCTCGACGGCGGTCACGGTGTAGAGCGCGCAGGCGATGAGCAGCCCCCATCGCTGAATCATCCGATCCGACTCGTGCATGACGGGCGTCGTCATTCAGACTCCTCACGGGGTCGCGTGGTCCGGCCGTACATTGACGCATGCCTCCTGAATCTGCACGCGCGAGTCGCCACGTGCATTCCCTGATTCCGATGCTCGGCGCGGCACTGCTCACCACCGCGCTGGCGCTGGCTCCACGCGCGGCGCACGCGCAGCTGTTCCTGCGCCCCGGCGATATCAACGCGCTGCCGAGCAAGGCACCCGACGCCGTCATCGCCTACGGCGCCGACTCGCTGCAGTTCGGCGAACTCCGGCTGCCGAAGGGGTCGGGCCCCTTCCCCGTCGCGATCGTGATCCACGGCGGCTGCTGGGTGCACGATTTCGCGGCTGCGAAGAACGCGGCGGCACTGAGCGATGCGCTGCGCGACGCGGGCGTGGCCACGTGGAACGTGGAGTATCGCCGGCGCGACAATCCGGGCGGGGGCTGGCCCGGTACGATCACCGATGTGGGCCTCGCCGCCGACTCGCTGCGCAGCATCGCGAGGCGCTATCCGCTCGACCTCACGCGCGTCGTCGCCATCGGCCACTCAGCGGGCGGCCACATGGCGCTCTGGCTTGCCTCGCGCCCCAAGCTGCCGGCGTCGTCGGCGCTGCACGTCGCGACGCCGCTCCCGATCGTCGGCGCCATCTCGCTCGGCGGCCCCGGCGATCTGCTCGACTTCAACCGCTACGGCGACGCCTCCTGCGGTGAAGGGACCATCCCCAAGCTCCTTGGCGGTTCTCCCGATCAAGTGCCCGATCGCTGGCGCGACGCGTCGCCGGTGAACTGGCTCCCGCTCGGCGTATCGCAGGTGATGCTCGCCGGCGAAGCCGATCGCATCATGCCGCGCACCAATCTCGAAGCGTACGCGAGCAAAGCCACCGCCGCCGGCGACCACGTCGACGTGGTGGTCGTCCCCAAGGCCGGACACCATGAGGTGATGTCACCGAATGCGGTGACGTGGCCGGCGATTCGTGAAGCGGTGCTCCGGCTGACGCGCGCGTCACGGTAATACCGAACACAGGGGGGAGGTGTCAGTGAAACCAGAATCGCCTTTGCTGCGTAAAGTGCTTTATACAAGTGATTCTGATCCTTTCACGCTCTGCCATGCCTCGATACTTCCGCAGGAATCGGCGCCGCATCCTCCTCGCGGCATTGGTCGCGGTGTTCGCTGTCCTCATCGTTCAGTGGCGCGCTGCCATCAGGCGCAATCGCTCGATTCCCGACGATCCATTTCGCGTCGCGG
This sequence comes from Gemmatimonas sp., assembly GCA_039809645.1. Lineage (GTDB taxonomy): Bacteria > Gemmatimonadota > Gemmatimonadetes > Gemmatimonadales > Gemmatimonadaceae > Gemmatimonas. The sequence continues at coordinate 17,901 of JBDHVK010000022.1, read as the reverse complement.
GCAATCTTTATTACGTCGGCTCCACCGGCGTCACCTCGTTCCTGCTGACCGGGCCGGAGGGCCACATCCTCATCGACGGCGGCTACCCGGAGACGGCGCCGCTCATCGAGCAGAGTATCGCCAAGCTCGGTTTCAGCATCACGGACGTGAAGGTTCTGCTGAACACGCACGCGCATTCCGATCACAGCGGAGGCCTGCGCGAACTGCAGCGGGCGTCTGGCGCGAAACTCTGGGTCAGCGAAGGAGACGCCGACATCATGGCGAACGGCGGCGCGGGTGACCGCGCGAGCTACGGCCCGTTGCGACTGCTCGGCCTTGGTCGATTTCCCGCTCCGCGCGTGGACCACGTCTTCAGGGACGGCGAGACCGTGCGCGTGGGGTCGATCGCGGTGACCGCGCATATCACCGCCGGTCACACTCGAGGATGCACCACGTGGTCGACCGTCGTGCGCGACGGTAGTCGCGAGCTCCTCGCCGTAGATGTGTGCAGTCTCTCGCTGCTGCCGTTCATGAAATTCGTGCCCCCGGAGTCGTACCCAGGCATCCGGGCAGACTTCGAGCGAAGTATTCGCACGCTGCGCGCCCTGCCGACCGACCTCTTCCTCGGTTCGCACGGCAGCTTCTTCGACCTCAACCGGAAGCGACGCGAACGGGCCACCGCCATCGACTCCGTGGCACCGTTCGTCGACCGCGTCGGATACCAGCGTTACATCGACGAAGCCGAGCGTCAGTTCCGAAAGGAGCTTGCCGACGAATCGAAGAAGTAGAGCAGTCTCGCCCCGCATTGCACCGCTCCGAAGGAATCGCAGCACCACCCCAATCCCACTCACATCGTGTAGTACGGGATGCCCTCGACTTACCGCACGCGCAGACTCCGCGGGCACAGCTGACCGTTCTCGACGGACTGCGTATACTCTCGCCCACCGAACTCGTATCGACACACCGTCAACGATCCCGCGACCGTCTCTCCGGTCTTGATCGCCAACGCTCTCGTCGTGGTCACGCTGGACGCCGAATCCCGAGACGCCACGCGGATCGTTTGGGGACAGAGCTGACTGTATTTCACGGAGCGATAGTACTCCCGCCCGGCCCCTTCGTAGACGCAGACGAGCCGCTCACCGATGGTTCGTTCCACCGTCTTCGTGGCGGTGATCGTCTGGGCGTGCAGGCGCGTGGCGAAGAGACACGCGATGGCCACGGTGGCCGTGTGCGAGAGAAATCGCGAAATCGGAACGCGCATCAGCTGGTTCCCGGATTGAGAGGATTTGCCGAGGATCGGCCATTGCAACAAAAACGCCCCCAGAACATGGGGGCGTTTTCGCTGACCTTCAAGTTCATAGCTGGGGAGAGACTCGAACTCTCGACCTCACGATTATGAGTCGTGCGCTCTAACCGGCTGAGCTACCCAGCCCCATCACTCCTGCTGCTGAGCAAGGCAGCGAGTTCCGGGACGCAAACGGCCAGCCCTTGCGGACTGGCCGAGTGCACTATGGCGGGGGCGGGATTTGAACCCGCGACCTTCGGGTTATGAGCCCGACGAGCTACCAGGCTGCTCCACCCCGCGGCAGTCTTGGGATATTAGCGGGTGGACCGTGGGAGTCAACCCCGAATCCCTCAGCAAGAGGGCAAATTCACCGCTCGGATCGCGCGCGCTCCGTCGTGTCCGCCGCCGCCGCCTTCACCGAATCCGCCGCCGCCTGCTTCGCATCGCGCACGGTCCAGTACAGCAGCTCCTTGTCCCCCTTCACCATCCCCCACTTCTCCCGCGCCATCTTCTCCAGCCGCACGGGATCAGTGGTCACGAGCTTCACTTCCGTCTCCAACGAATCGACTTCGGCCCTGAGCGCATCCACCGAGTCTTCGAGGGCGGCCTTCGCGTCTCGTTGCGTCAGCAGATCACTCGTACCGTACTCGCCGCCCTCAACGGCGTACGCGAGCACCGCCACGGTGCCCGCCGCCCACGCGAGGCGGCGGAGCCAGAGGCGGCCGGGCTTCTCCCGGCCGCTCGAACGCGATGCGGCAGCCACGCCTGAACTCCCTTAAATGCCGAAGAGCGCGCCGCCCGGATACTCGGCGTAGCCTTCCAGCTGCTCTTCGATGCGCAGCAGCTGGTTGTACTTGGCCACGCGATCACTGCGGCTCGGCGCACCGGTCTTGATCTGCCCGGCCTGCGTCGCCACCGCCAGATCGGCGATGAACGTGTCTTCGGTTTCGCCCGACCGGTGCGAGATGATGCTGTTGTAGCCGGCGCTCTTCGCGAGCTCGATCGCTTCCAGCGTCTCGGTGAGCGTGCCGATCTGATTCACCTTCACCAGGATGGCGTTGGCGACATCGTTCTCGATGCCCTTGGCGAGGATCTCGCTGTTCGTGCAGAAGAGGTCATCGCCCACGAGCTGGCAGCGATCGCCCACCGTTTCGGTGAGCAGCTTCCAGCCATCCCAGTCGTTTTCGGCCATGCCGTCTTCGATGGACACGATGGGATACTGCTCGAGCCAGCCGGCGTACAGCTCGACCATCTCCTGCGGGCTGCGCGACTTGGCGCCGCTCTTCTTGAAGTTGTACGCGCCGTTCTGGAACAGCTCGCTGCTCGCCACGTCGAGCGCCAGCGCGATGTCCTGCCCCGGACGCAGACCGGCCGCCTCGATGGCCTCGATGATCACCTTGAGCGCTTCCTCATCGCTCGCGAGGTTCGGCGCAAAGCCGCCTTCGTCACCCACTCCCGTGGACAGCTTGCGGCTCACCAGCACCTTCTTGAGCTGATGGAACACCTGCGTCCCCATGCGAAGCCCTTCGGCGAACGAATCCGCGCCGACGGGAATGATCATGAACTCCTGAAAGTCCACGGTATTGGTTGCATGCGCACCACCGTTCAGGATGTTCATCATCGGCACCGGCAACGTGCGCGCCATCGGGCCACCGAGGTAGCGATAGAGCGGAAGCCCCACTTCGAGCGCCGCCGCACGGGCCACCGCCATGGAGACCCCGAGCATCGCGTTCGCGCCGAGTCGCCCCTTGTTTTCAGTGCCGTCCAGATCCATGAGCGCCCGATCGATCGCGATCTGATCGGTCGCGTCCATCCCCTCGAGCGCTTCGTTGATCTCGGTGTTCACGTTGTTCACCGCGTTCTGCACGCCCTTGCCGCCGTAACGCGACGAGTCGCCATCGCGGAGCTCGACCGCTTCACGCTCGCCCGTGCTGGCGCCACTCGGTACGGCCGCGCGAGCGGCGGCACCGGTCTCGAGAATCACGTCGACTTCAACGGTGGGGTTGCCGCGGGAGTCGAGGATTTCTCGGGCGGAGACAGAAATGATCGGAGCCATGTTGTTATTTCCGGTGAGAAGTCAGGGGGGAGAATTTCAGGGCGTTGGTGTCAGGACCGCGGGTCAGGCTTCGGCTGGGACCGATGCGGCACGCGCGGCGCCTTTCGGCGCGCGCGCCTGCAGGGGCGGGTCGATGCCGTAGACCGTCTTCAGGCACTCGGCCATCCGCAGCCGAACCTTCTCACCGAGTTCCTCACGATCATCATAGCGCAGCCCGTCGGTGGGGATAGGCTCGAGCACATGTACATGCACGGTTCCGGGGTTGGCGCGAAACTGTCCGCGCGGATTCACGGCAATCGTGCCGTGCACCACCACCGGCACGATCGGGGCGCCGGACCCGATGGCGAGCACGAATGGGCCTTTCTTGAAGGGACGCAGCGCATACTCGTCGCCACGTGTGCCCTCCGGATAGACCAGCACGGACTGGCCGGCGCGAATGCGCTTGGCCGCGTCTTCGTAGGCCGAGAAGGCGGCCTTGCGATTCTCGCGATCGATGTAGATCACGCCCACGCCGCGCGCGGCGGGGCCGAAGAGCGGGATTTTTTCGAGTTCCCGCTTGGCCACGAAGCCATAGTGCGGAAGCACGTCGATCATGGCCGGAATGTCGAACCAGCTCACGTGATTCGCGATGAAGACGCGGGGCGCATCGTCGGGGAGCTCGTCGCCGCCATGTCGGATCACCTTCACGCCGGCCGCCCACAACAGCGCGCGCGCCCAGCGCACGGGCGCCTTCTCGAAGATGCTCCCCTTGCCTTGCTTCGCGCCGAACAGCTGGGCGATGAGCACGCTGCTCCCGTGGATGACGGTCGCGAGCACGAGCACGACGGCGGTGAAATAGGTCCGGACCATTCACTCAAAACTCGCCGAGACCGACCGCGTTTTCAACGCAGATCGGGCGCGAGTTGCCGGATCAGCGGCGCGAAAAGTGATCGTGCCCCACGATGTCCGGCATGGAAGCGCTTTCGCGGACCACCTCGCCGATCACGGTGAGCGGCAGCTCCGTTGGCCACTGCGGCGTCAAGGCGGCGAGCGCCTCGGCCGGAATGGTCGCCAGCAGCTCATACTCCTCGCCGCTGACCATGGCCGCCTCGGGAGTGATACCGGGTCCCAGCGGCAGCCGCGCCAGCTCGATCGAGAGCGTCACCCCACTCGCCGCTCCGAGATGTCGCGCGTCGGCCCCGAGGCCGTCGCTGATGTCGAGCATGCTCGTGGCGCCAGCGGCGGCCAGTGCCTGCCCAGCCGCTAGCCTCGGCGCCGGCGACGCGAAGCGGGCGCGGGCCCACGCCTCCGGGGTCTCCCCCCGCTCCCATGCGGCGATGGCCGCGCCCGGACCACCGAGCAGCCCCGTGACCACCACCAGATCACCCACCCGTGCCCCGTTCCGCGGCACGGGGCGCTTGGCGTCGCCGATCACGGTGAGCGTGATGCCGAAAGCTGGCCCGCGGCTGAGGTTGCCACCGACAATCCTGGCACCCGCCGCACGAATGGGCTCGGCAAGTCCATCGGCCACCTCCATCAGTTGTGCGTCCCAGCGCGCCGGTACCTGGAAGGCGACCAGCACCTGCTCGGCCTCGGCGCCCATCGCCGCGAGATCACTCAGCGCCGCCGCGGCCGCGCGCACGCCCACTTCGCGCGGGGTGATCCACGCGGGGCGAAAGTGCACGTCTTCCACGCAGGCGTCGGTGCTGATCACGTAGAGGCCACGCACCGGCGGCAGGACCGCGGCGTCGTCACCGATGTCAGCCACCAGGTCGCCCCACCGTGCCATCAGAGCGCGAATCGTGTCGAACTCCTGGCCGCGCCCGAGTTCCTGATGCGGGCGAAAGCGCGTGGGGCCAGTCACGGTGCGGCGCGCCCGCGGGCGCCAGACACCGCGGGCAACTCCGCGAGCACGCCGGGCGGCAGCGGGCGCGGCGCCGCCAGCTGGCCAAAGACGGCTGGCATCTGGGCCCGCCAGTCATCGAGCGAGAGTCCTCGCGTCGCCCCACCCGCGGCCTGCGTCGCGAATTCGGCGGCGAGCCCGTGCACCGCCGCGCCAAGCACCGCCGCATCGCGGGCCGCAACGCCCTGTGCCAGGAATGTGGTGATGACACCGGTCAGACAATCACCGCTGCCGCCGGTGGCGAGCATCGGTGTGCCATACGGCACCGCGGTGAGTGGCTCGCGATCGTGGGCGACGAGCGTGGGTGCGCCCTTGAGCAGGACGGTCGTGTTCGAGCGCACCGAGAACTCGGCGAGCAGCGCGGCGCGATCGTCCCAACGCTCCGGCAGCGCGCGCCCCAGCAGTCGGGAGAACTCACCGGGATGCGGCGTACAGACCACGCCGTGCGCATCCCGCGTCCAATGGCGAATGAGCGACGCCGCATCGGTCCCGAGCGCGTGCGCGGCATCGGCGGCCAACCACAGGGCGTCAGCGTCGAGCACCAGCGGTACGTCGCGATGCACGTGCAGCAGCCGTTCGATGAGCTGCTGCGACTCGCGCGTGCGACCGAGGCCGGGCCCCACCGCGACCGCGTCGTAGCGCAGCGTATCGGTCGCGTGCTCCATCCCGCCGTCGCTCTTGCGCGACGCGAGCAGCGGCGGCCAGCGATGCGTGATGGCCTGCGGCACGAGTGACTGCAACGCCGAGACGCTGGCCTCGTGCACGATGGCATGCGCGATCCCCGATCCCGACGCGAGCGCGGCGCGTGTCGCCAGTACGACCGCGCCCGCCATGCCGGCGTCGCCGCCGATCACGGCCACGCGCCCGCGCCGCCCCTTGTGCGTATCCCAGGCGAGCGACGGCGCGAGTGCGGTCACGAGCGTCGACAGGTGCGCGCGCGAGGCCCAACCCCACGCGCCGTCGTCGTCGTCGGTAGCCCCGTTCGCGTATTCGCCGAGTCCGATGTCCATGAGGAGCACGCGCCCGATGACATCGCGCCGCAGCAGATGCGCGCGCTTGAGGGTGCCGAACGCGATCGTGACATCGGCGAGCACCGCACCGTCGGCCACCTGCGCGGTGGATGCGTCGACGCCGCTCGGGACATCCAGCGCCACCACCGTGGCGCCTGCGCTGCGCAGCAGGCACACGCGCGTGCACGCCGCCGCCGCCTGCTCGCGAAGCGCACCTTGATGCCCGGTGCCCAGAATACCATCGACCACGAGCCGCTCCCGGCCTGTGATCTCGCCATGCACCAGATACGGTTCGGCGAGTCGCGCGGCGCGCTGGGCGTCCGCCGTGGTGGGCAGCCCCGCCGCGTGCACACGTACCGGTACACCGGCGCGTGCGAGCTGTGCCGCGACCAGATAGGCATCGCCGCCATTGTTGCCGCGACCGGCGAAGACGGCTACCCCACGCGACAGGCGATCTGCGGCGTCGCGCAGGACACACGCCGCCGCGGTGGCCGCGGCCTGCTGCATGAGCGCGAAGCTGTCGATCCCGCCGGCGATGGCGGCGTGGTCGCGCGCAGCGGCTTGCGCGGCGGTGGTGAGGCGCGGAAAGGGCGCGCGCATCACCGCACGGTCAGACGTGTGCCGTACTCCACGGGTACTCGCGCTCGAACGCCTCGGCGAAGTCGAAGACGCCGAAGAAGTCGTCGCGTGAGTCCTGGGGCTGGCTGATGAGCAGTCCGAGATCGACGAGCGTGAAGACGATATCGCCGATGTCCATCGTGGAGCGCACGCCCCAGTGCTCGAGCACCAGACGCGCCATCACGCCGAAGCGCTGCATGGCCAGCTCGCGGCAGGCGTGCGCGAGCTCCGGGCCGCTGATGTGCCGCCGCTCAATGAGCCTCGTCTGCGAGTGCTCGAGGGCCGACAACACAAAGAGATAGGCGCGCTCATCGAACCGCTGCTCACGCAAGCGGATCTGATCCATGATGCCTTCGCGGAAGGCGAGCTCGGACACGGGCGGGCCTCTTGTGCTTCGATGAACGGCGGAACCCCTCAGGCATCAGTGGGCAGGCCCAGAGGGAGTAGGCATCAGGAAAACTGAAACGCGAAAGGCCCGGCAGCAATGGCTGCCGGGCCCTTCGCCCGTCGGTTGGGCGTGACGATCAGACTTTTGTGACGGCGCGATACAACGGGTAGGCGTCGGCGAGGGTCTTGACGTCGGCCTTGACGGCGGCGACGGACGCGTGGTCCTCGGGATTGCTCAGCACACGGTCGATGAGCGTGGCGATCTGCTGCATCGCCTCGACGCCCATGCCGCGGGTGGTCACCGCTGGCGTGCCGATACGAATACCGCTGGTCACGAACGGCGACTGCGTTTCCTTGGGGACGGTGTTCTTGTTCACCGTGATCCCGGCCTCATCGAGCACCTTCTCCGCCACCTTGCCCGTGAGATTCTTGTTGCGGAGATCCACAAGCATGAGGTGATTGTCGGTGCCACCGCTCACGACGTGATAGCCCTTGTCGATGAGCGCCTGCGCCAGCACCTGCGCGTTCTGCACGACCTGCTGGCAGTACTGCGTGAACGCCGGCTGCAGCGCCTCGTGGAACGCCACGGCCTTGGCGGCAATCACATGCTCGAGGGGCCCACCCTGCATGCCGGGGAACATCGCCTTGTCGATGGCCTTGGCGTGTTCAGCCTTGCACAGGATGATGCCGCCGCGCGGGCCGCGCAGCGTCTTGTGCGTCGTGCTCGTCACCACGTCGGCGAAGGGCACTGGGCTCGGATAGACGCCGGTCGCCGCGAGACCGGCAAAGTGCGCCATGTCCACCATGAAGATCGCACCGACTTCCCTGGCGATATCGGCGAACGCCTGCCAATCGATCACGCGCGAATACGCACTGTAGCCGGCGATGATCATCTTCGGCTTGTGCTCGCGCGCCTGCGCCCGCATGTGCTCGTAGTCGATGAGCCCTTCGCCGGTGACGCCGTAGCTCACGGCCTTGTACAGCAGCCCCGAGAAGTTCACCGGGCTGCCGTGCGTCAGATGCCCGCCCTGCGACAGATCCATGCCGAGGAACGTGTCGCCCGGCTTGAGGAACGCGAGAAACACGGCCGCGTTGGCCGATGCGCCGCTGTGCGCCTGGACGTTGGCATGCTCGGCGCCGAAGAGCTGCTTCACGCGATCGATGGCCAGCTGCTCGACCCGATCCACCACCTCGCAACCACCGTAGTACCGCTTGCCGGGCAGCCCTTCCGCGTACTTGTTCGTGAGCGGAGAGCCCATGGCCTCCATCACGGCCGGCGACACGAAGTTCTCGCTGGCAATGAGTTCCAGGCCATCGCTCTGCCGCTGGATCTCGTCGTCGATCAGCTGCGCGATTTCCGGATCGGCACCGCTCAGGGCGCCGCCCGGCGGCAGGCGATCCCACTCACTCCAGTTCGCACTATTGCCTGGGGTCGCTCCACCGCTCATGCCTGACTCCCGGGCGCTTCGCCCGACTCGTGTTCGTTGGTCTGCTCGATCTTTTCCACCCGACGCCCGTGGCGCCCACCTTCGAAGGGCGTGCTGAGCCAGGTCTTGAGGATCGCGATCGCGTCTTCGTCGCTCACGAAACGCGCCGGCAGCACGAGCACATTGGCGTCGTTGTGCTGCCGGGCCAGGGCCGCAATCTCCGGCGTCCAGCTCACGGCGGCGCGCACCCCGGGATAGCGATTGGCCACATAGCTCATGCCCAACCCCGTGCCACAGAGCAGCACGCCGCGCTGCACGGCGCCATCGCTCACCTGCTGCGACAGGGGGTGCGCATAGTCGGGATAATCGGTGCTGGCCGTGCTGTGCGTGCCGATGTCCTCGACCTCGTAGCCCAGGTCCGAAAGGACCGACAGCAACCGCTGCTTCAGCTCGAAGCCGGCGTGATCGGAGGCGATCGGAATGCGCTCGCCGGGATGTGCGACGTCCACCATGTGCGGAAACGGGCTGAGGTCAGGATTCTTTGTTCGGGTACTGCGGCCACGTGCGGATCATACCACGGACCGCCGCGATGCGCTGCTCGGCCACCCGGTCCGCCGCCTTGTACGTGGGCAACCCCGTTTCCTTGGCCAACCGGAAGACGCTGAGCACGGTTTCGTAGATCTCGTCGGCCTTGCGCAGGCTCCGCTCGCGGCTCCAGCCGGTCAGCTCGCTGTACACATTGATCACGCCGCCGGCGTTGGCGACGTAGTCCGGCGCATACAAAATGCCCTTGGCGGTCAGTTCGTCCCCGTGACGGTCTTCCAGCAGCTGGTTGTTCGCCGCCCCGGCCACGATCTCCACCTTGAGCTGCGGAATGGTCTGATCGTTGATGACCCCACCCAGCGCGCAGGGGGTGAAAATGTCCGCCTGCACACCGAAGATGGCGTCGCTCGCCACGACGGTGGCGCCGGTGGCTTCCACCACGCGGTCGATGCGTCCCTGATCGATATCGGTCACGATGAGTTTCGCACCGGCCAGATGCAGCGCGGTGGCCAGATGGAAGCCCACGTGCCCCAACCCCTGAATGGCCACGGTGCGGCCACTGAGGTCATCACTTCCCCACCGATGATTGGCCGAGGCTTCGATGGCACGGAACACGCCGTGCGCCGTGACGCTCGACGGGTCGCCCGACTTGGAGCCGATACCGGTGACATGCTTCGTCTCCATGTGCACGAAGTCCATGTCCTCCACGGTCGTCCCCACGTCTTCGGCCGTCACATAGCGCCCACCGAGCGAGTCGACGAAGCGCCCGTGGGCGCGAAACAGCATCTCGCGGTGCGGCGTCTTGTTGTTGCCGATGATCACGCTCTTGCCGCCGCCCAGATTGAGCCCGGCGACGGCATTCTTGTATGTCATGCCGCGCGACAGACGGAGCGCGTCGATCGCGGCTTCCTCGTCGCTGGCGTAGTTCCAGAAGCGACAGCCGCCGAGCGCGGGGCCGAGCGTCGTGTCGTGAATGGCGATGATGCCGCGGTAGCCGGACGCCTTGTCGTGACAGAACACGACCTGCTCATGGCCCATCTCGGCGATCGTTTCGAAGTATTGCATGGGAGAGTCTCCCTTCGTGAGGCGTAAACGTCAGTCGGGCAGCACACCATCGGCGGCGGCGGCCGCGGCGATCGTCTCACGCGCGATGACAATGCGCTGGATCTCCGAGGTGCCTTCGTAAATCTCGGTGACCTTGGCATCGCGCATGTGGCGTTCGACCGGATAATCGGTCACGTAGCCATAGCCGCCGTGAATCTGGACGGCCTGCGTCGTGACCCACATGGCCGTCTCGGTCGCAAAGAGCTTGGCCATGCTGCAATAGCGTGTGACCTTCTCGCCGCGCTGTTTGGCGGCCGCCGCGGTGTGGAGCAACGTGCGCGCGGCGGTGATGCGGGTGGCCATGTCGGCCAGCTTGAACTGAATGGCCTGGAAGTCACCGATCGGCTTGCCGAACTGCCGGCGTTCGCCCACGTACTTGACGCTGGCCTCGAGGGCGGCGCGCGCGATGCCGATGGCCTGGCTGGCGATGCCGAGGCGGCCGTGGTCGAGCGAGCCGAGCGCGTAGGTGAGCCCCTTCCCTTCCTCGCCCACCAGGCGATCGGCCGGCACCCGACAATTGTCGAGCACGATCTGCAGCGTGGGCGACGCGCGGAGCCCCATTTTGGACTCCTTCTTCGTGAGATGGAAGCCGGGCAGATCGGGCGTGAGAATGAACGTCGAAATGCCCTTGCTGCCCTTGCGCGCGTCGGGCGTATCCGTCCGCGCCATCGCGAGAATGACACTCGCCTCGTTGCCGTGGCTGACCCACGCCTTGGTGCCGTTGAGCACGTAGTGGTCGCCATGGCGCACGGCCTGCGTGCGGAGGCTCGCCGCATCCGATCCGGCTTCGGGCTCCGACAAGGCGAAGGCGCCGAGCCACTCGCCGCGCGCCATGCGCGGCAGGAAGGTGGTCCGCTGCGCATCGCTGCCGAAGTTGAGGATCATCTGCGTCGGCAGCGAGTTGTGCACGCTGAGCGTCACCGCCGCGGTGGCGTCGGCCACCGCAATCTCCTCGAGCGCGAGCAGGTAGCTCTGCGCATCGAGCGCGAGCCCATCGTACTCCTCGGGGATGAGCATGCCGAGAAACCCCAGCGCGGCCATCTGCTCGATCATCACGCGATCGAAGCGCGATTCGCGGTCACGCTCACCGGCGAGCGGCGCAAGCTCGCGCCTGGCGTAGTCGCGCGCGAGGCGCTGGATTTCCTGCTGGGTTTCGGTAAGCGCGAGGAGAGACATTTCGGAGAGGGCGGACAGGATGATGAACTGATTACCACGGACACTCTGGATGGCACGGACACCACCACGGAGACTCCGTGTGCTTTGTCCGTGTACTGCTGAGTGTCCGTGGTAGTCTTTTCAAAAAGCTCAGTACTGGTAGAAGCCGCGGCCGCTCTTGCGACCGTACCAGCCGGCGGCGACGTACTTCCGGAGGAGCGGGCACGGGCGGTACTTGGGGTCGCCCAAGCCGGTGTGCAGCACTTCGAGAATGGCGAGGCAGGTGTCGAGGCCGATGAAGTCGGCGAGCGTGAGCGGGCCCATCGGATGGTTCATGCCCAGCTTCATCACCGTGTCGATAGCTTCGGGCGTGCCCACGCCTTCCATGACGCAGTAGATGGCTTCGTTGATCATCGGCATCAGGATGCGATTCGCAACGAAGCCCGGATAGTCGTTCACCTCGACCGGCGTCTTGCCGAGCGCCTTGGCGAGCGCCATCACCGTCTGCGTGGTGGCGTCGGTCGTGGCGAGGCCGCGGATGACTTCCACCAGCTGCATCACCGGCACCGGGTTCATGAAGTGCATGCCGATGACGAGTTCGGGGCGCTTGGTGCGCGCGGCAATCTCGGTGATCGAGATCGAACTGGTGTTCGTGGCGAGAATGGTGCCCGGTGCGGCGAGGCGATCGAGATCCTCGAAGATGCGGAACTTGAGATCGGTGCGCTCGGTGGCGGCTTCCACCACGATCTGCGCGTCGGCCACGGCATCGAGCGAGGTGGCGGTTCCGATGCGCGCCAGGGCGGCGTCGGCGGCGCTCGCCTCGATGGCGCCCTTCTTCACCTGGCGATCGAGGTTCTTCGCGATGGTGTCGCGTCCCTTGGCGAGCGCGTCGGCGCTCACATCGATCATGGTGACGTGATGGCCGCTCGTGGCGAACACGTGGGCGATGCCATTGCCCATCTGTCCCGCGCCAATGACGGCGGCGCGCTGCACGGTGGACGTCGGTTCCGACATGGGTCAGCTCCTTGCCAACTGAGAGGAGGGGGATTCAGGAGGGAGTTGCGTCAGACGGCGGCGCTGCGCGACGAACGCGGCAGCGCCCAATACCAGCGCGGCGAACGCGCCACCTTCGGGGCCCCAGCTGCCGCCGGTGAGCCACTCGGGACCAGTGACCACCGCGCGATAGCCAGGCGTAGCGAACGGTAACCCACTGACGGGCATATGGAGGACGGCGGCCATGACCCAATTCCAGGCCAGATGCGCCGTCCAGGCGGCGGCGAGACCGGACCGCTCACGCACCAGCGCCAGACACCACCCCGCCAGCATCACGATGAGCGTGGTCCGCACGCCGGCGCCGGGGTTCGTGAGATGAATGGCGCCAAAGGCCACCGCCTGCGCGAGGCGGGCGATGGTGTCGCTGTTGCCCGCCTCCCGGGCCACCGCCTGCAGATAGCCGCGAAAGGCGATCTCTTCCCAGAGCGCCGACGGCGCCAGCAGCACCAGCAGGCGCAGCGCGGTGCCGCTCCAGGTATCGGCCATGACACCACCCACCGCGAGCGGAGTGGAATCGAAGCGGACGAAGCCGGCCGCCCACAGGAGCGCGGCGGTCGCGCTGATGGCCAGCGAGCCGATCGCGAAGCCCCCGAGCCATCGGGCGGGATGCCACGCGGCCGCGTCGAAGCCCAGCCGCTCCCACGGCGCGGTGAATTGATAGCGCCACCCCGCCCAGCAGCCACCGACGCAGCCGGCGAGCATCGTGAACGGGTACATCGGAATGGGTTCGCCCGCCGCCCGCGAGGCCGCCGCGAAGAGCGGCCCCACGAGCGATTCAGCGATGACCTGGACGAAGATCCAGGCGAGGGCGAAGGCGCCCAGGCGCCAGAGTGCGCGCCCGACGACAGTGTTAACCGACGCGCTCAACCGAGAGCGCCACCGCGTCACCGCCGCCGAGGCACAACGTGGCAATCCCGCGCTTGCCACCGCGATCGGCCAGTGCATGGAGCAGCGTCACGAGCACGCGCGTGCCGCTGGCGCCGATCGGATGCCCCAGCGCGATCGCGCCGCCGTGCACGTTCACCCGATTCGGATCCCAGCCGAGCCCGATGCCGTCGGCAAGCGCCTGACTGGCAAACGCCTCGTTGGCTTCGATGAGATCGTAGTCGTTGATGCTCGTGCCTTCCTTGGCCATCAGATTCTTCACCGCCGTGATCGGCGCGAAGAAGAGATCCTGCGGCGTGTTGGCACCGGTAGCGTAGGCGGTGATGCGACCGAGGATCGTGAGACCATGCTCACGCGCGTACGCTTCGCTGGTCACGACCACGGCCGCGGCTCCGTCATTGAGGCTCGACGCGTTCGCGGCGGTGACGGTGAGCGTGCTGTTGTCGCCCTTCCCCGGGAACGCGGGGCGCAGCTTGGCAAGCGATTCCACGGTGGTGTCGGCGCGCGGGCCCTCGTCGGCGCTGATGACCGTGGGACCCTTCTTGCCCGGGATCTCCACCGGCACGATCTCGGCCGCGAACTTGCCGCCGGCCTGTGCGGCAACCGCCTTCGCGTGGCTCGACGCCGCAAACTCGTCCTGCTGCGCGCGCGTCACGCCAGCCTTGGTCGCGGTGTACTCGGCGTGGCTGCCCATGTGCACATCACAGGTGGGGCACCAGAGGCCGTCCTTGATCATCCCGTCGACCATCGTCTGGTCGCCGATCTTCACGCCACCGCGCATGCCGTACACATAGTGGGGTGCGTTGCTCATCGACTCCTGTCCGCCGGCGATGATCACCTGCGCGTCACCCGCCTTGATGGCTTGCGCCGCGAGCATCACGGCCTTGAGCCCCGAGCCACACACCTTGTTCACGGTGACCGCGCTCGCCGTGGCCGGCACGCCCGCCTTGAGCATCGCCTGACGGGCCGGCGCCTGCCCCGTGCCCCCCTGCAGCACGTGGCCCATGATCACTTCCTGGACCGCCTCGGGGTTCACGCCGCTGCGCTGCAGCGCGGCCTTGATGGCGATGGCACCGAGTTCGGGCGCCGACAGCGAGGCGAGCCCGCCGAGGTAGCGACCGATAGGCGTACGGGCGGCGCCGACGATAACGGGCACGCGGGAGAGATCGGACATGGGAGGGAGTAGCGGTGGGAAATGTCTCGGAACTGAGGTAATTTCCTAAATATACCTCGCGGTGACCCAAAACCCAAAACCAAAAACCCGAAACACAAAACCGATCAGTTCTGGGTTCCGGGTTCTTGGTCGTGGGTGGTGGGTTTACTGCCCCAACGCCGCCCGTATCTGCTTCACCGCGTACTCCACCTTCATATCGAAGTTCACCTTCCCCAGCTCCTTGGTGCTCTTTCGCGCGTCACCGGTAATGCCGTTGTTCTTGCGCGGGGTGTTCGGGTCGGGGCGCTGGCCGCGGGGGAGGACCGGGTCACCGACGGCGTTGGGGATCTCACTCATGCGCACCCAGCCTTCCTTCTCGCCGAGATAGATCATCTCGCTGGTGTCGATCAGACTGGCGTGGCCGCCGGCCGGCAGTCCCTTTGACTCGAGGTACTTGTCGTAGTCGGCCTGGCGCTTGGTGTAGACGTCATCGCAATAGATGACCTTGATTCCCTGGGCGGCGTACTTCTCGGTGAGCTTCTTCGCGACATCGGCATAGGCGTTCGGCTGTCCGCCGCCGTGATCGCCCATGAGCACGACGTTCTTGAAGCCGGTGGCAATCGCCTGCTCGCTGATGCGCTCGAGAATCGCGCTGAGGAGTTCCGGCGTGAGACCGATCGTGCCAGGCAGTTGCGCACTCGCGTTATTGGGCGTGTACGGCAGCACGGGCATGAACAGCGCATTGCCGAGCTCGAGCGCGATGGCCTTCACGGTGGCCCGGCCCATGAGGTTGTGGCCGCCGTTCACATTCTGGGGGCCACGCTGCTCGGTGCCACCGGTGTAGAAGAGCGCGGTGGTCTTGCCGTCGGCGAGCGCCTGCTTCACCTCGGGCCAGGTCATCATCTCGAACTCGACGTTGGGCGCCTTGCCTTTCTTCTGAGCGTACGCAGCGGCGGGGAGGCACGTCAGAACGAGCAGCGCAGCGAGGGCAATGCGGCGGGTATGGCGCATGGAGAGGTGGCCGGAGGGTGGGGAGGCGGGACGACCCACGAATTACGCGCGGGGGGAGGGATTTGTGGAGAGCAACAGCAGGCACCCACAACCCACGACCTAGAACCCGACACGCAGAACTGATCAGTTTTGTGTTCCGGGCTTTAGGTATTGCGTGGTGGGTGGTGGTTGGCGTCTGGCTTGCATCGTAGCCATTCATGCTCGATACCCTCCGTATGCTGCTCGCCGACAGTCTCCCCACCGCGGGGGAGCTGGATCCGCCCATCCACCCCGGCGACCTGCGGGTCGCGGCCTGTGCCCTGCTCCTGCAGGTGGCCCACGCCGACGGGCACTTCTCCCGCGAAGAACGGGCGGTGATCTCGCGGACCCTTGTCACCTATTTCGGCCTTGATGAGCGCGGTGCGCTGGAGCTGATGGCCGAGGCCGAGCGGCAGCTGGCCACCGCCACCGACGACGCCAGCTTCACGCGCCAGCTGATCGCCGAGTACGACAACGAGCAGCGCCGCATGCTCGCCGACTTCTTCTGGGACGTCGCCCGCGCCGACGGGTGGGTGGAAGCGCACGAGGCATTCGTCGTGGAGAAGTTGGGGGCATGGCTGGGGGTCGGCGGAGAGAGCGGGACTGCGGAAGCTTGAACGCGGGAGCTTGAACGGCGGCAATTTTGACGGCGGGTACGACGGGGACTGCGGGAACAGCTGACCGCGGTCCTCGTAGTACCCGTTGTCCATTTTGCCGCGGTGGCAGCTTCCGCCGTCCAGCTTCCGCAGTCGTGTCGCAGTAAGTTCCAGCCGCCATGCGTCACCTCCTCCTCTCCGCCCTCCTCCTGCCCTCCCTCGCGAGCGCGCAGGTCCGTCCGCGCCCGACGCCGGCCAAGCCGGCGCCCAAGCCCGCGCCGTCGACGCCACCGGTGGCGCCATCGACGGTGCCCGCGCTGCCGCCGGCACCGCGGGCGCGGGTAACGGGAGTGGTGCTCGATAGCGCGACGCTGAAGCCGCTGGCTGGCGCATCGGTGCAGTTCGTCCTGACGACCGATCCCTCCAGGCTCCGGGCGGCCACGACGGATTCGATGGGGCAGTACGCCATCGACTCGCTGCCCATGGGGACCTGGCTGGTTGGCGTGCTGCATGAGCAGTACGAGCGGCTCGGCGTCGAGGGGCGGCTCGTGCAGTTCATCGTGGAGCATGGCGGCGATGTGCGCCTCGATCTCGGTCCGCCGGGCGTAGAGGGGCTGGTGTCGCTCCGCTGCGGCCCGCAGGCCACGCCCGCGAGTGGTTCGGCCAACGTGGGTAGCGGCGACGGCGCGTTCATCGGGCTCATTCGACAGGCCAACGGTCAACCACTGGCCGGACCGGCCCGCCTGCGCGTGCAGTACATCGAGTCGAGCATTCAGGGTGGGCAGCTCGTGCGGCGATTCCCGGCGCGTTTCGTGGACGCGGCACCAAATGGTGCGTTCGCGGCCTGCGGCATTCCGGTGGGCGTGAACATCACCACGCGCGCCTTCGCCGGCGGCGACTCGAGCGGCACGGTGGAGCTCACGGTGCCCCGCTCGGGATTGCTCGTACGTGATCTGCTCATTGGGCAGCCCAAGCGCGTGGCGGAGGCGCCGCGCAACGCCGCCGATCGCCCACGCACCCTCATTCGCGGTGACGCGCGTGTTCGCGGCATGGTGCGCGACACGGCCGGCAAACCCGTCAACAACGCCCGCGTGGTGTTGAGCGGCGACGATTCACAGAGTGCGACCACCACCGCCGGCGCGTTCAATCTCAGCAATCTGCCGCCTGGCACGTGGATGATGGAGGCGCGGGCCGTGGGCTATCAGCCGGCGCGCTTCGTGGTGGATCTCCGCGACAGCCTCGAGGCGCTCGCCGAAGTCAACCTGACGGTCCTCACACCAACGGTGGACACCGTGAAGGTGCAGGCGGACAAGTGGGCGCGGCAAATGGAAGGCTTCGAGACCCGCCGCAAGATGGGGATGGGCGGCTACTTCCTCGATGAAAAGCGCATCGCCGACCGCAATGCCATGCGCATGGCCGATCTGCTGCGCGGCACGCCCGGCGTCACCATTCAGCCCGGCGGAACCGCGAGCGGTCGCGACCAGGTGCGTCTGCGCAGCGTGCAGGGCACCGGACAGTGCTTCCCGAATGTGTTCCTGAACGGCGTGTTCACCGCCGTCGACAACGGGATCATCGACGACCTGATCCGCCCCGAAGAGGTGCGCGCGATCGAGGTCTACCCCGGGACCGGCTCGCTGCCGATTGAATTCCAGCGGCCGAATGGGTGCGGGAGCATTGCGATTTGGACGGGACCGCGAGGGACGACCAACAGAAAGTGAAGCGTATATGTGGGGCGCATA
>JBDHVK010000021.1:0-39564 GCA_039809645.1 Gemmatimonas sp. | reverse complement strand
CGGGGCTCGAGGAAGAGCTCGTGGTAGCGGAGCCGCTGCTCGCCTTTCGCGTGACGTCGTCGCCCAACCTGCATCTGCTCTTCGGTCGGGACGACGGCGTCGCGCTCGGCGCCGCGGTGCTCACTCGTCGCGGCGCGACGTGGACGTTGCTGTGGGAGAGCGCCGTGGCGGGGTGCGAGTAGCGCCCGCCTTCGCCGCGGGCTTCGCCAGGCGCCCGAGCTCGGCCTCGGCGGCCATGAATGCAAAGCCCGGCCAGCCGCCGCCGGCCATCGCCCTCTCGAACGACGCCTTCGCCAGCAGCGTATCACCGCGGACGAGCGCCCACGCGCCGATGCCGTAGTTCAGGGTCGCGATCTGCAGGCCGTCGGTATCAGCGGGCGTGATGAGTTGAACGGGCGTGACTTCGCCGCGATACAGCTTGAGCCGGGAGACGTACGCATACCCGGGCGGCGCCGGCTTGGGATCGGGCTTCGCATCGACATGCTGGTCGAGCATGGCCTGCGCGTCCGCCGTGCGTCCGGCGCGCGAGAGCGAGAGCCACAACCAGTCGGTGCTTCCCGCGCGTTCGCCGCCATCGGGTGCCTTGGGCTGCGCGCGCGCGAAGAGCGTGGCCGCCTCGCCGAAGCGCCCCTGGAGGTAGCGCACCACGCCGAGATGGAAGAACAGCCCGTAATTCGTGCTGTCCAGCGCGATGCCGCGCGTGAGATCGGCATCGGCCTTCGCGAATTCGCGCACCGAGAGATAGCGATGCCCACGCCAGCGGAGCAGCATCGCCTTCGTCTTGCGTGACTCGATGGTGCGTGCGGCGGGAAGCGCAGCGAGCCCCTTCGTGAACGTCTCGATCGCCTCCCGGAATTGGCGCGCGCCACTCTGCGCGACGCCCAGCGCAATCACCTTGCTCGCGTCTGCGTAGTCACCGCCAAGGGCTGCGCGGGCGCGGGCAATCGGTCCGGTGTCGGCCAGCGCACGATACGTCTCCCCCTGCGCCGAGCGCACCTGCACCGTCTCCAGCGGCCCGGCTTCGAGCGGGCGATACCAGATGTTCCGGAAGCGCACCGGATGTTCATGATCCTGCAGACTGATGCGCAGCCGATCGGGATGCCGCTCGTACGGCGGGCGCGACCCGTTGGCGGTCGGGCCCACGAGTGCGCGATGGTCCTGCACGAGGACGCCGTTGTGCCACACGGTGAGCACCGCGGGTGATGTCACCTTGCCCGTCGGCGCGAATCGCGGTCGCGAGTAGATGATGTCGTAGCTTTGCCATGTGCCGGGGGGCCGGCTCGCGTTCACGAGTGGCGGATACTGGCCGTAGATCGCGGCGGCCTGGCCATCGGCGTAGGTGGCGTTGTGCCACGAATCGAGGACCTGCACCTCATAGCGTCCGTCGCCGAAGAAGACGCCACTGTTGCCGCGATCCTGATCCATCCCCTTGGGCGGATTAGGGGCCATCCACTCGATGTGGAGCTGCACGTCGCCCACCGAGTCGCGGGAAAAGATCCCGCCGGTGCCCGGCGCGACCTGCATGGCGCCGTTGACGAGCGTCCACCTGGCGGGCGAGCCATCGCCATGGGTCCACCGATCAAGGGACGCTCCGTCGAAGAGCACGACGGCGTCGGGCGGGGGGGGAAGCGTGACGTCCGTCGGAGGCGTGACCACCGGCGGCACAGGGCGGGCGCGTGAATGTTGCGGCCAGCCGCCGAGGGGGGCTTGCTGCGCCGCGGCCAGCGAGGTGGTCGCCGCGAGCAGCGCAGCGAGGCGGATCAGTTGGCGCACGAGAGGAAGAGCTGAACGGTGAGGAACGGCTACGGGACGTTCTTGCCTGTCGCCGCCACGTGGATCGCGGTCCACTGCTGCGGGTCGAGGGTAATGCGCGTGGCGTCGACCGCCTGCTGGAGCGCCTCGAGACGGCGGGAGCCCGTGATCGGGATGGCGCGTGCCGGGTGCCGTCGCAGCCACGCAAACGCCACCGTTTCGGCGCTCACGCCGAGATCGGCGCCGATCATGGCGAGCACCTGTCGTACGCGCACCGCCGCCTCGGCTTCGCTGGTGAACAGCGAGCCCCCGGCGAGTGGCGACCAGATCATCGGGCGAATGCGCAGCTGCTGACATTGATCGAGCGTGCCATCCTGCAGGGGCGCCTGATGCAGCGGATGCCACTCGATCTGATTCGTCACGAGCGGGGTGCGACTGTGCAACAGGGCGAACTGCGACGGCGAGAAGTTCGACACCCCGAACGCGCGCACCTTGCCGCTGGACCGGAGCGACTCGAAGGTCGTCGCAACCTCGTCGACGTCCAGCAACGGATCGGGGCGGTGCAGCAGCAGCAGATCGAGGACATCCGTGCGCAGATGGCGCAGCGACTGCTCGACGCTGGCGATGATGTGCTGTGCGCTCGTGTCGTAGTGCTTGATCGTGGTCCGCGGACGCGCGGCGCTGACCAGCTGAATGCCGCACTTCGTGATCAGCTGGATTCGCGTGCGTAACGCCGGCGCCAGCGCGAGTGCCTCGCCGAACAGTGCCTCGACGGAATATCCGCCATAGATGTCGGCATGATCGAAGCTCGTCACCCCCAGGGCGAGACATCCTTCAATCCAGCGCAGGCGTTCCTGCACCGACCATTCCCATGACGCCATGCGCCAGGTGCCGGCCACGATGGGAGACAGCGACAGCAATCCGTTCATGCTTCATGCTGCGCCCCCACACGCCGTCTGGCTAGGGCACTGGATGGGAGCGCGCATTGTGCAACGCGCCGGCGCACGGCAGACTCCAGCATGGACTCCCGCTTCCTGCTGCACCGCATCCTCGTCGACGGGCTCGTGCTCTCCCTCGCCGGCAGCGTCATCATCCTCGCCTCGCTCGCGGCCAATCCCCGCTACTGGCTACAGGACTATCCGCGGTCGATCCAGGACGCCGTCCCCCGGAAGACCCCCGCCGAGAAGCGCGCCGCCCGCCTCTGGGGCATCCCCTTCATGCTGACCCTCATGGCGGGCATGGTCGTCTCCGGCCTCCTGCTCAAGCGGGGCATGCCGGATGCGCGCTTCCTCACCGTCTACGCCGATACGCTGGGCGTCGCGCTGTTCTTCAACACGTGGGACCTCGTGGTGCTCGACTGGCTGATCTTCTGCACAATCACGCCGAAGTTCCTCGTCATTCCCGGCACCGACGGGATGGCCGGCTACAAGGACTACAAGCACCACATCATCGCCTTCATCACGGGTGCGATCAGCTCGGTCGTGATCGCCGCGATCGTGGCGGGGCTGATGTACGCGTTCGGGTGACGCTGGCCGGCTTGCCCTGCACCTCTTCGCCCGACTGATACTCGGGAACCGCTTGCCACGGATGACACGGAGCTCGCGGACAGGGTCACGGATACTGCAACCGGTCTCCGCGGTGGTGTTCGTGTCCTCCTGAGTGTCCGTGGTATGCAGCAAATATGGCACAATGCGCAACACTTCGATGACACGCAAACACGCAGCCAACGGTACTGTGGTCATCCACATGTCCTCCTTGGCCGATGCTGCACGAAGCACTTACCTACGACATACTCGGCGCATTCTTCCACGTTCATAGCACACTGGGCCACGGCTATGTAGAGTCGGTGTACGCGCGAGCCATGATGTGCGAACTCGCACATCGGAGCATTCCGGCGTGCGCGGAGGTGGCCTATCCCGTTCACTATCGAGGCCGGACGGTCGGCGAGTTCCGTGCCGACATCGTCGTTGCGAACTGTGTGCTGCTCGAACTCAAGGCCGTCGACAGGCTTGCCGTCGCGCATCAGGCGCAGGTCATAAACTACCTGCGAGCAAGTGGACTGTCGGTCGGGCTGCTGCTGAACTTCGGCGCCCGTGCCGAGCGAAAACGCCTCATCTGGACTCGAGGGGGGCCCGCGGCGGACGACCTGCAGGTCATGCGTCCACCGCGTCGGGCTATGCCAGCCACTCCTTGAACAGCTTCTCGTCCACACCCACGCAGAGCTTGTGCTGCAGGCGGACGAGCGGCTGCTTCAGCAAGGCGGGCTCGTCGGCCAGGATGTTGAGCCACCGCTCCTCGCCGTAAAGCGCGCTGCGAAGACCGAGTTCAGCAAACCGCCGGGAATCGCGGTCGAGGATGGCCTCGACGCCGAACTTCTGTGCGAAGCGCTTGAGTTCCCCGAGCGATGCCGCCCGCTCGGCGAGGTCCACGAAATGGGTCTTCACCCGACGCTCCGCGAAGAAGCGGAGCGCTTTGCGGGTGTCGGCACTCTTCTTCGTGCCGAAGATCTGAACCTGCAGGTCGGCCGGGGGCATGGCTCCGAATTTATCGGAGCGCCTTCCGGATCACGAGCTTGAGTCCCGACCACACGTCGCTCACCGCGCACACTTTCACATCCACGTAGCCCATCGGGAGCGCGACGGCGCGGATCACATCCTCCGTGATATCCGTGGGCACCTTGGACGCCTTCTTGGGCCACGACACCCAGATCATTGCGTCGGGGGCGATGCGGTCGCGCAGCTGCTCGAGCTCGCGCATCAGGGCCGCGCGCTCCGTGCTGAAGAGGTGCACCACCGGAGTGTGCGCATCCACCGCGCGGCCAAACGTGACCCCCGCCGGGAGCGGCGCCAGCCACTCCCGATACGCCGCTGGCGCGCCGATGGTCACCACGCGCGAGTGGGCCGCGATGCCCAACTTCTTCGCCAGCGGTGTTCCACTGTAGCCGGCTGTCGCCACGAGGCCTCCGGCGGTCTCCCGCCATTCGGGTGAACGGCTACAATAACGTCATGCCCCACTCCCGGTCAGACACCCCGCCAGACACCCAGTCAGAGCGGGCGCGCATGCGCTCCGGACAGTCGTACAACTCCCGCGATCCGGAGCTGCTGGCGCTCGCGCACCGGGCGCGCGGGCTGCTTGCCCACTTGAGCCTGTTGCCCTCCACCGACGGCGAGGGGCGAACGCTGCTCCTGCGCGATCTGCTCGGCGCTGTGGGCGACGGCGTCTGGATCGAGCCGCCCTTCTACTGCGACTACGGCGCTCACATCACCATCGGCGCCCACACGTTCGTCAACGTGAACGTGGTCATGCTGGACAGCGCGGATATCGCCATCGGTGCGCGTGTGCTCATCGGCCCTGGTGCGCAGCTGCTCACGGCCACGCATCCACTCGAGATGGCGGAGCGTCTCCCGGCCGACTGGACGCCCGAGAGTGGCCGCGGACCCTACGTCACGATGGCGCGTCCCATCACTGTCGGCGACGGCGCATGGATCGGGGCCGGCGCGCTCATCATGCCCGGCGTCGTGATCGGCGAAGGCGCCGTGATCGGAGCCGGGAGCGTGGTCACGCACGATGTTGCGGCACAGACCGTGGTGGTGGGCAATCCCGCGCGGGTCGTGCGCACGTTCGGGACCGCGCCGAGCGACTAAGCCGCGCCGCTCTCGGCGAGGCGGCGTTTCTCGTCGTCGAACGCGTTCTCGCTGCGCGATACGACCAGCGTCGCGACGCCGTTGCCAATGAGATTGGTGATCGCGCGCGCTTCGCTCATGAAGCGATCCACGCCCAGGAGCAGCGCCACGCCCTCGACCGGCACGGTGCGCGTCGCCGCCAACGTCGAGGCCAGCACGATGAAGCCGGAGCCGGTGACACCCGCCGCCCCCTTGCTCGTGAGCATCAGAATGCCAAGCAGCGTGAGCTGCTCACCGATGGGCAGGTCGATCTTGTACACCTGCGCGATGAAGATCGCCGCCATGCTCAGGTAGATGCTCGTGCCGTCGAGATTGAACGAGTAGCCGGTGGGAATCACAAGTCCCACTACCGGCTTCGCGCAGCCATAACGTTCGAGCTTCTCCAGCATGCGCGGCAGCGCCGCCTCCGAGCTGGAGGTGCCGAGCACCAGCAGGATCTCCTCCTTGATGTATCGGAGGAACGGCCAGATGCGGAATCCGTAGGCGCGGCAGATGGTGCCCAGCACCACGAAGATGAACACCGCCATCGTGAGGTACACATCGAGCATGAGGCGGCCAAGCGGCAGCAGCGTCTTGAGCCCGAAGGTGCCCACCGTGTACGCCATCGCACCGAAGGCGCCGATTGGCGCGACCTTCATCACGATCGCAACGATGCGGAAGAACACGGCCTGCAGCCGCACCAGCAGATCGGCGATGTCGCGCCCGGCTTCGCCCACCGCGGTGAGCGCCACCCCGAAGAGCACCGAGAAGAACACGACCGGCAGCAGGTCGCCGCTCGCGAACGCGGCGACCACATTGCTCGGCACGATGTGCAGGAGGAACTCGAGCGTCCCCTGTTCCTTGCCCGCCGCGGTGAACTTGCTCACGTCACCCATGGCGAGGGCCGAGATGTCGAGCCCCGCGCCGGGCTTGGTCACGTTCACGATGAGCAGACCGATCGCGAGCGCCAACGTCGAGACGAGCTCGAAGTAGAGGAGCGCCTTGCCCCCCACGCGCCCCAGCTTCCGCAGGTCCGCCATGCTGGCGATGCCATGCACGATGGTGAGGAAGATGATCGGCGTGATCACCATCTTCACGAGGTTGATGAACGTGTCGCCGACAGGCTTGAGTGCCTTCGCCGTGGCTGGAGCCTCCACGCCAAGGATGACACCAAGGGACACGGCCACCAGGACCTGGAAGGTCAGGTTGCGAAACAGGCGGGGCACGGCGGAGGGGCGAGGGGAGGGCGTCAGGTCAGCTTGCGCAGCGCGAGCAAACCCAGGCGCATCATCAGAGCGCCAGCGGCGAGCGCCGCCAAGCATAACACGTCGAACATGCCGACGGCGCTGTGAACCACCCAACCGATGCCCACCCCGGCGAGTCCGCCGCCGAACACGCCACTGCCGAGAATCACGAGCATGAGCGATCCGACGGAATCGCGCACCGTCCAGGGGCGAACACCCCGCGCCTCGAGTAGCGGACGCAGCACCCCATGTCCGACCGCGGCCGCCACGAGCATCGCACTCCCCCCGCTGACCATGATCGCGAGCCAGCGCGCCTCGGGCGGGGAGATCATGCGCGGCGGAAGCGGAGGGGAAGAACGCCCAGGACGGGAACGGGGGAAACGGGAACGTAGAGCACGATCCGTACATATTCGCTGTATGTCGCAGCGATCGCGCCCCTACCGCCCCGCCTGGTGGCTTCCGGATCCCCACACCGCCACGGTGTGGGGGCGGATTGGTCGGCGCGAGCCGGCTCCGGCGGTGCATCGGGAACGCTGGGAGACGCCGGACGGCGACTTTGTCGAGGTGGCTCGACTCGACAGTCCCGACGGTCCCCGTGCGCCACGCCAGCTGCTTTTCCATGGCCTCGAAGGCGGCACGCACTCCCACTACGCCAAGGCGATGTTCCGGGAGGCCCGGAGCCGACGGTGGGCGGCGGACCTGCTGCTCTTCCGAACCTGCGGTTCGGAGCCGAACCGGCTGGCGCGCAGCTACCACTCCGGCGAGACCGGCGACCCGCGCTGGGTGATCGAGCAGCTCATCGCCCGTCACCCGGGCGCGCCGATCGGCCTCATGGGGGTCTCCCTCGGCGGCAACGTCCTCTGCAAGCTCCTCGGCGAGTGGGGCGCCGACATGCCGGCCGAGGTAACCGGAGCGGTGGCGGTGTCGGTGCCCTTCGATCTCGCGCGCGCGTCGCGCCACATCGGTCGAGGCTTCGGCGTGGTCTACGAACGCCTGTTCCTGCGCACTCTCATTCCGAAGGCGCTGCAGAAGATCGACCGCCATCCCGAACTGAGCGACCTCCGACGGGTGGCGCGCGCGCGGACCCTCTGGGAGTTCGACGATGCCTTCACGGCACCACTCCACGGCTTCCGGGACGCGGCCGACTACTACGCGCGCGCCAGCTCGCTCCCGTTCCTGGCCGGCATTCGCCGCCGCACACTGTTGCTGAGCGCGGTTGATGATCCGTTTCTGCCCCGGGAGGTGCTCGCCGATGTCCGCGTCGCGGTGGCGGGCAACTCGGCGGTGGAGGTCGAATTCCCCGACCGCGGCGGGCATGTCGGCTTCACGGCGGGATGGAATCCGCTCAATCCCTGGTATTACGCGGAATGGCGCGCGGCCGAGTTCCTGGCGGCCGGGTTCGCCGCGTGGGGCGCACCGATGCCCGTGGCCGCGGGGGCATCCGCACCTGACGCCACGATCGCCTAGCTTTCGGCAGCGCGCCGTCGACGCGCTCCGTTGTGGATCTCAGACCTGCTTACGAAACACGCGTGACTGCTGTCTCTCTTGCCGTGCTCCTCACCGGCCTCATTCTCGGCGTCTTTGCCATGCTCTATGGTACGGAGCGTCAGGTGCAGCCGGCGGTCGCTCCGCATGAACGTCGGAGCGAGCACGATCCCGCCGCCGAACCCTCGGCGCTTTTCAACCGCGCGAGCCTCGCTGCCTTCGCGGTGGGTTTCGGACTGACCGGTTATCTCCTCGATCGCTTCACCCCCTGGGGATGGCTGCCGCTGCTGGTGCTCGCCCTGCTTGCGGGCGGTGCAGCGTACGCCGGTCAGGCATTGCTCATGGCTCGCTGGGCCATCCCGTCGGCCCGCCAGGATGCGGTCGATGAGCGCTTCCTGCTTCAGGGCACGCTCGGCCGCGTCACCCGCGCCGCCGGTGCCGATCTGACCGGGATCATGACGTACGCGCTCGATGGACATGAGTACACGCTCCCGGTCCGCGCCATGCACGGTGGAGCGCTCGCCGAGGGCGTGGACGTGGTGATCGACCGCGTCGAGAACGGCGTGGCCTACGTGGAGCTGTGGACTGACGTGGAGCAGCGCCTCTAGTGCCGGGTCGGTGGACGTGGTCCGACGCGATCATTTTCATCGCGGTGATCACGGCCATGCAGCTGGTGATGTTCTGGCTGCTGACCAAGGTCTTCCTCAACATGATTTCCGAGGGAGACCGGTGCCCGGTGTGCGACGCGGAAACGCAGGCGGTGGAGCGTCGGGGCTGGTGGCATCTCGTGAGCTTCGGCTCGCGCAACCGCCGCAGCTGGTGCCTGCAGTGCGGCTGGGAAGGGGTGCTGCGGCGCAGTGAAGCGTGGGTCGCGCGTCAGCGCGAGCGGGAGCGCGCCTGGCGCGAAGTGCGCGAGAAGCGCGTCGGCGACAAGCACGCCGTCAGGCGCGCGCGCCCATAACGAAGAGCCGCAGCCACTCGGGCCAGTTGCCGCTCAGTTCGAAGAAATCTTCGAAGTACTGCAGACCCGCCTCCTCGAGCTGCGCGATGAGGTCGGTCAGTGAGTCCTCGCCGACGAGCGGACCGATGGCAATCACCTCACCCTCCACGCGGAATTCGTCCGGCGTAAGGCCGAGTGCATCATCGAACTGCGCGCGGGTGAGCCCCACGCGTTCGAACGCCGCTTTGCGGATGAGCAGCGTCGGGGCGGCAGACGAGAGAGTCAGTGGCATCCGCGGAAAGTAATCCTAGCTTGCAGCACATGCCTCCTCGCACGCGGTCTCGCATGGTCTCCGGCGCCTATGAAGCGGAATTCGATGTCATCGTGATCGGCGGCGGCCACGCCGGCACCGAGGCCGCGGTGGCCGCCGCGCGCGCCGGCTCGCGAGTCGCGCTCATCACGGCGTCGCTCGAGCAGATCGGTCAGCTGTCGTGCAATCCGGCGATCGGCGGGGTGGCGAAGGGCACGGTGGTGCGCGAGGTCGACGCGCTCGGCGGACTCATCGCCCGGGCCACCGATCTTGCCGCCGTGCAGTTCCGCATGTTGAACCGCGGCAAGGGGCCAGCGGTCTGGGCACCGCGCGCCCAGTGCGACCGTGGGCTCTATCGCCGCGCGGTGCGTCAGCTCCTGGAGGCGCAGCCGCGCCTGGTCACCGTGCAGGGGATGGTCGCGCGGCTCCTGTTCGATGGACCGGCCGGCTCGTCGGCGCGCGTTGCCGGCGTGGAGACGGCCGAGGGGCGTCGCTTCGGTGCGCGCGCGGTTGTGCTCACCACCGGCACGTTCGGTCGCGGGCAGATGCACATCGGTACGTCCACGCGCGTGAGCGGTGGCCGCGCGGGTGAGGCGGCGTCGGTGTCACTTGGCGAGCAGCTCGACGCGGTGGGGCTCACGACGGCGCGCTTCAAGACCGGTACGCCCCCACGGATCGACGGGCGCAGTGTGAACGTCTCCGTGCTCGATCGACAGGAGAGCGAGATCGACGCGTTCGACTACAGCTGGTCGCACTTCTGGCGTACGCCGCGCGTGGCAGGCGATGCGACGCGCCACCCCGTGCAGATGCCGTGCTGGATCACGTGGCTCGACGAAGATGGGACGCAGCTGATCAGTGACCATCTGAACGAGTCGGCGATGTACGGCGGCGCGATCGCCAGTCGCGGCCCACGCTATTGCCCGAGCGTCGAAGACAAGGTGGTCAAGTTCCCCGACCGGACGCGTCATCAGCTTTTCCTCGAGCCTGAGGGACATGACACCACCGAGCTGTACGTGAACGGGCTCTCGACGTCGCTGCCCGCGCCGGTGCAACTCGCGATCTTGCGCACGGTGCGCGGTCTCGAGTCGGTGCAGATGACGCGCGCCGGCTACGCGATCGAGTACGACTACTATCCGCCCACCCAGCTCGCCCCGTCGCTCGAGTCGCGCGCGATCGCGGGGCTCTTCTTCGCGGGTCAGGTCAACGGCACGACCGGTTATGAGGAAGCCGCGGGGCAGGGAGTCATCGCCGGTCTCAACGCGGCGCGGGCGATGCAGGATCAGGAGCCGCTCTTGCTGGGTCGAGAGACGAGCTACATCGGCGTGCTCGTCAACGACCTGGTCACGCGCGGAGTCGACGAGCCGTATCGTCTGTTCACCTCACGCAGCGAGTTCCGCCTGACGGTGCGCCAGGACAATGCGCTCGCGCGTCTGGGGCCGCTCGCGGAGTCGTTACGGTTGCTGACCGACGACGAGCGCGCGGCGATGCACGCGCGGCTCGATGCCGTACGCACCGTGCTGCGTCTCGCCGATGAGACGAGCCTGTCGCCCACTGTAGCGGATCCGGTGCTGCACGCCGCGGGCTCGCGACCGCTCGCTCATGCGGTGCGTGCGTCGGAGCTGGCGAAGCGACAGGACATCGCGCTCGCCGATCTCTTCGCGGCGGCGGGTGTCGGCGAGAGCTTGCCGAGCGACGCCGTGGTGGGCGCGGAGCTCGAACTGAAGTACGCTGGCTATTTCGCGAAGGAGCGTGCGCGCGCTTCGCGTCTTTCGGCGCAGGGCGCGCTGCGTTTGCCCGATGATCTGGACTACGAGGCGATTCTCACGATCTCGATCGAAGCGCGACAAAAGCTGACGCGCGTGCGTCCGGCCACGTTGGCGCAGGCGAGTGCGATACCGGGCATCAGTCCGGCGGACCTGCAGAATCTCGTGATGGAGCTGCGGCGCGCTCGTTGAGGCGTGGCCACTGCGGCGCGTGTCGCCGGCTCTCATGTGTCGGGTGGAGCTGTGGCGGTATAGTGGCGCGAAACTGTCGCATGCTGGCTACCATGTGCAAGCCAGCGGTTCGGTGTCGTCTCCCGGTTGCACCGAGGGAACTCCCGAACTTCGCTGACATAGCGGGGTCTCGGTGGGTAGTGTCCGTGTGCGTCGTCCCGTTCTGACTCTGGAGATCTTATGTCGCGTCGTTCGCGTCTGATTCGTCCGTTGGCCCTGGCTGCCGCTCTGAGCGCGGCTCTTCCGTTTGACTTGGCGCAGGCGCAGGTCCAGCCCGTGCCGCCGCCGGCGATCACGGTCGTGGCTCGCGGCGAGGTGCAGGTCGCGCCGGATCGGGCGCGCGTGCAGGTCGGTCTCGAGACCAAGGCGCGGACGGCCAATGCCGCGGCGGCGGAGAACAACCGAAAGCAGGCGGCGATCATCAAGGCGCTTCAGGCGTTGGGCATCCCGGCCGCGCAGATCAAGACGATCAACTACAGCGTGCAGCCCGAGCAGCGCTGGGATCCCAAGGAGCAGCGTACGATCCTCGATGGGTATCGGGTGAGCAACATCGTATCCGTCGAGACTGACAAGCTGGATCAGACCGGGCCGATCATCGACGCCGGGTTGTCAAACGGCGCGAACCGGATCGCCGGACTCGAGTTCCTCGTGAAGGATCGCGCCAAGGCGGAGGACGCGGCGCTTTCCGATGCCGTCGCCATCGCGCGCCGTCAGGCGGATGTGGCCGCCAAGGCGGCGGGCGGCGTGGTGCTCGAGTTGCTCGAGCTCATCGTGATGGAGAGCGGCCGTCCGGAGCCGATGCCGGTGATGGCCATGGCGAAGATGGCGGGCGACGCTTCGTCGCCGACGCCGATCAGCGAAGGGATGAGTACCGTGTCGGTTTCAGTCTCCACGCGTTGGCGCTTCGCCAAGCAGCCGTGAGCGTGTAGCGCCGGTCGATGTGCAGAGCCGTTTCACGTGAAACGGCGTGAGGTTCTCCTCTGAGTCCACCGGAAGAGCTCGCGTAGCCGCTCACAATATCGGCGCCTGCACACGCAGAACCCCACCAGGAACCCGGAACCCAGAACCGATCAGTTCTGGATTCCGGGTTTTTGGTGCCAAGGGGTGGGCCGTTTCACGTGAAACCAGACCAGTATGCCCGTCGCCATGGTCCCGCGCGGGTGGGCGCCCTATACTTCGCCTCCCCGCGAACCCCTTGCGGCGAACCCTAGCGCCCAGATTGTGGCCCGCATTCTCGCTATCGCCAACCAGAAGGGTGGGGTCGGTAAAACGACTACCGCCGTGAATCTCGCCGCCTCCCTGGCGGTCGCCGAGCAGCGAACGCTCCTCGTGGACGCCGACCCGCAGGGGAATGCGACCTCCGGCTGTGGGCTGTCGCGCGACGAGCTCGAGCGCACGACCTACGATGTCCTGATGGGCGATGCGACTATCGGTGACGCCATCCTCCGGGGGGTGCAGTTCAAGCATCTCGACCTCCTGCCCACGACTCCGGATCTGTCCGGTGCCGAGGTGGAGCTGGTGGATGCGGAGGATCGCGCCACGCGGATGCGCGACGCGATCGCCACCGTGCGCGATCAGTACGACTACATCCTGCTCGACTGCCCGCCCTCCCTGGGGATCATCACGCTCAACATGCTGGTCGCGGCGGACGCGATCCTGATCCCCCTCCAGTGCGAGTACTACGCCCTCGAAGGGCTCTCCCAGCTGCTGGGTACAGTGCAGCGGGTGCAGGAGTCGATGAACCCGTCGCTCGATGTCGATTCCGTGCTCCTCACGATGTTCGACAACCGGCTCAATCTGTCGCGCCAGGTGGTGGCCGACGCGCGAGCGCATTTCGGCGACAAGGTTTTTCAGACGGTGATTCCGCGAAACATCCGTCTGGCGGAGGCCCCGAGCTTCGGGAAGCCGATCGTGGTGTACGACATCGCATCGGTCGGAGCGCAGGCGTACATGGCGGTCGCGCGTGAATTGATCGAACGGACCCAGCGGATGACCGCCGAGTCCTCGACTTCGGGAGTGGAGTGATGACGCCGGAACCCCCTCGTCGGCTCGGCCGCGGCTTGGACGCGCTTCTGGCGCGCAAGGAGCCGGCCAAGCCAGCCTCGACCGCTGCAACCGCTTCAACCGCTTCAACCGTTTCGGCGCCGCCGGCCACGTCCTCTGGTGCGGCTCCGGCGCCGGCCGCCGCTCCGGCTCCCGAATCGCCGCTCCGAACCATTCCTCTTTCCCAAATTCGGGCAAATCCCTTTCAGCCGCGCCAGGAGTTCCGTCCGGAAGAGCTCGCCGATCTCGAGGCGTCGCTGCGTGTGAACGGACTCCTGCAGCCGATCACCGTCCGCCCAGCGCCGAACGGACAAGGGTACGAACTGATCGCTGGCGAACGACGCTTCCGAGCCGCCACTCGACTGGGCTGGACAGAGATCCCGGCGCTCGTGAAGCCCGTCGACGACAAGACGCTGCTCACGCTGGCCATGATCGAGAACCTGCAGCGCGCCGACCTCGATCCTATAGAAGAGGCCGATGGCTATCAGCGGCTCATCGATGAGTTCGCCCTGACCAATCAGGAAGTCGCCGACGTGGTCGGAAAGGACCGCTCGACGGTGGCCAACGCGCTGCGCCTCCGGCAGTTGCCGGCCTCGGTCCGCCGGATGCTTCAGGACAAGCAGCTGTCCGCCGGCCACGCACGCGCCCTCCTTCCCCTGGGCACCGAACGCGCGATCGTCGATCTCGCCCGCGAGACGGCGCAGAACGGCCTTTCGGTGCGCGAAGTGGAACGCCGCGTGGCGGCGGGTCGCCCAAAGCCCCCGGCAGCCGGCCCAAAAACTTCGCCAGCGAACGACTCGGCGACCACGCCGGCCGGTGCCTCGGGCGCCGTGGTCCGCCAGCTCGAGGAAAAGCTCCGTCGGAAACTGCAGACGGGTGTCACGATTTCGTTGACAGCGAAGGACAAAGGCGAGGTCCGTATCGCCTTTTTCTCGAACGATGATCTGGAACGCGTGCTGGAACTGCTCGGCGTTTCCATAGACTGACTACAGCATGGCGCCACTAAAGCGCCATCATAGGACTATTATGCGCCGAATTCCAGTCTTCCGCGGGTTCCTGCTCGTCGCCGCACTCGCAACGACCGCTGCCTGCGGCTCGGGAGACGCCAAGAAGGCCGACGCCGCCGCCACTGGCGACTTCAAGGTCGCCCTCCTGACACCAGGCCCGATCTCCGACAAGTCGTGGAACGGGGGTGCCTACGCCGGCCTCACCGAAATGCGCGACTCCCTCGGCGCGCAGATCTCGCACATTCAGACCAAGACGCCCGCCGAGTTCGAGGAAAACTTCCGTCAGTACGGAGCGCAGGGGTACGCGCTGGTGATCGGGCACGGGTTCGAATTTCAGGACGCGGCCACCCGCGTCGCGCCGTCGTATCCGAAGACCACCTATGTCGTCACCTCCGGGCGGGTCACCGCGCCGAACGTGGCCGGTATCGCCTTCCTCTTCGAAGAAGCCTCGTATCAGGCCGGCATCATCGCCGGCGCCGTTACCAGGAGCAACAAGCTCGGGTTGATCGCGGGCACCGAACTCCCGCCGGTCAAAGCGAGCTTCGCGGCCTTCGAGCGCGGGGCCAAGTCGGTGAATCCCAAGGTCGAGGTGATCACCTCGTACATCGGCAACTGGGATGACGTGAGCGCCGGAAAGGAGCAGGCGCTCGCCCAGATCGCGCGTGGGGTCGACGTGATCTTTCAGAACGCCGACGCGGCCGGGCTGGGCATCTTTCAGGCGGCCAAGGAAAAGAACGTCTTCGCGTTCGGCACGAATTCCAACCAGAACGCCGTGGCACCGGAGATCATTCTCGGCAGCGTCGTGATCGATTTGCCGAAAGCCTTCCTGCTGATTGGTCGCGAAGTGAAGAGCGGCGCCTTCAAGGGACGCGTCATCGATCTGGGCGTGAAGGACGATGTCGTGCGTCTTGAACTGAACGACGCGCTGAAGGCAAAGATTCCGTCCGCCGCCATCGCGGCCTCCGACTCGGTGGGCGCGCAGCTCAAGGCCGGCACGTTCACGGCGCTCCGGGACCTCCTGGCGGGCAGCGACAGCGCCAAGCCGATCAAGCAGGATTGATCACCGCATGACGGGAGTTCCTCTACGCGAGATCGTCAGCGCGCTCGACGCGGAGCTGCGCACCTTCGACGTTCCCGACTATCCGGGGGCGGTGAATGGGTTGCAGGTCGCGAACCACGGCACGGTGGAGCGTGTGGCGGTGGCGGTCGACGCGTCGCGCTCGGCGATTACGGAAGCGGTGATCTGCGGTGCCACCCTCCTCATCGTGCATCACGGGCTCTTCTGGGGCGGTGCGCAGCCCATCACCGGCGTCACGTACGAGAAATATCGCGCGCTCCTCAGCAGCAACGTGGCCGTGTACGGCTCACATCTGCCGCTCGATCTGCATCCCACGCTCGGCAACAATGTGCGACTCGCGCAGGCACTGCATCTGACGCCGACCGGGGGTTTCGCTCGCTTCAAGACCATCGACATCGGTGTGATGGGCACGGCGGAGGAACCCACCGCCGACCTCGTGACGCGCGTGCAGGCGTATGCGGCGCGCTACGGCGGCATCGTGCGTACTTCCATTCCCGTCAACGGACGCACCACCCAACGCTGGGCCATCTGCAGCGGAGGTGGCGCCTCCACGGAAACACTGCGCGAAGCGCGGGAGCGCGGAATCGACACGCTCATCGTGGGCGAAGGTCCGCACCACACGACCGTCGAGGCGATCGAGCATGAGCTTTGTGTGATCTACGCCGGTCACTACGCCACCGAAACGCTCGGCGTGCAGGCGCTTGGCGAGTGGCTGGAGGCGCGCTTCGGGCTCCCCTGGACCTTCCTGCATCTGCCGACCGGCTCGTGACACTCGCACTCGAGGGGATCACGCGTCGTTTCGGCGCCGTGACCGCGCTCGAGGATGCGTCGCTCACGGTGCGCCCGGGGCGCGTACACGCGCTGCTCGGCGAAAACGGGGCAGGGAAGACGACGCTGATGCGCATCGCCTTCGGTGCGCTGGCACCAACGCGCGGCGTCGTGCGCTGGCAGGGCGCGCCGGTGCAGTTCCGCTCGCCCGCCGATGCGCTTGCCGCGGGGATCGGCATGGTGCATCAGCATTTCACGCTGGTGCCCGCGATGACCGTCGCGGAGAATGTTGCGCTCGGCGGCTCTGGACGCTTCGATCCAGACCGCGCGGCCGCGCGGGTGCGCACGGTGGCCGCCAAGGCGGGTCTGGTGCTCGATCCGTTTGCCCGCGTCGAGAACCTCCCCGTCGGCGCCCAGCAGCGCTGCGAAATCGTGAAGGCGCTCGCGCGCGACGTGCGCCTGCTCATTCTGGATGAGCCCACCGCGGTGCTCGCTCCCGAGGAGGCGCAGGAGCTGCTGCGATGGGTGCGAGCGTATGCCGATGCGGGCAATGCCGTCGTCCTGATCACCCACAAGTTGCGGGACGCCCTCGCGGTGGCCGACGATATCACGGTGCTCCATCGCGGTCGCGTCGCACTCGCGGCGCCGGCGCATGATCTCTCATCGGAGCAGCTTGCTGCGGCCATGCTCGGCACCTCGAGTGGCCCGACGCGCGCTCCGGCGCTGGCACTGGCGCTCGAGACGCTCACCGAGACGGCATCGCACGCCGTGCCCGCAAGCGGTACGCCAGGACCGGTGGTGCTCGCGGCTCGCGAGGCGCGCTGGCGGGATACCCAGGGGGTAGAGCGCGTCCGCGGGGTCACGCTGGACGTGCGTGCGGGAGAGATCGTCGGCATCGCGGCCGTGGAAGGATCGGGGCAGCACGAACTGCTGCGCCTGTTGGCTGGCCGTCTCACGCCGAGTGACGGGCAGATGACGTTGGCCGACCGGGTCGGCTTTGTCCCCGAAGATCGGCATCGCGATGCCCTGCTGCTCGATGCCCCGCTGGTCGAGAATCTGGCGCTCCGCGACGCTGCCGTCCGGCGCGGGCGCATGCCGTGGTCCACGCTGCGCGCGAACACCACGTCGCTGCTCGCGCGCTTCGATGTGCGCGCCGACGGTCCGATGGTCGAAGCGCGCGCGCTGTCGGGTGGCAATCAGCAGAAGTTCGTCCTGGGTCGCGAACTGTCCGACGCACCGGCGGCGCTGGTGGTCGAGAATCCCTCGCGGGGACTCGACTTCAAGGCGACGGCTTCCGTACAAACGGCCCTGCGCGACGCCCGCGACGCCGGGACGGCGGTAGTGGTCTACAGCAGTGATCTCGACGAGGTCCTGCTGTTGGCTGACCGCGTGTACGCAATGTTCGACGGCCGAGCGGTCGAGGTGCCGCTGGATCGCGAGGCGGTTGGTCGCGCGATGCTGGGAGGGAGCGCGTGACACGTGTTGCGGCGGGGGCGACCGCGCGCTGGCGCGAGGTGGGGCAACTGATGGCGACGCTGGCGTTGGCGCTGCTGCTCCTCAGTCTGTTGCTCGTGGTGACCGGGCATGCGGTGACACCTGCGCTGGCCGCGCTCTGGCGAGGGGCGTTCGGCTCGTGGTACGCGATCACCTCGGCGACGCTCGTGCGCGCGGTACCGCTGGGACTGGCGGGGCTCGCGGTCTCGCTCGCGTTTCGCGCCGGCATTCTCAATGTGGGCGCGGAGGGGCAACTGCTGGTGGGCGCGGCCGCGGCGACGGCGTTGGCGGTACCACTTGCGTCCGTGTCGCCGGTGCTGGCCATTCCGGCACTGCTCCTTGGCGGAGCGATAGCCGGTGGCGTATGGGCCGGTGTTGCCGCGATGTTGCGCCTGCGTTTCGGCGTGCTCGAGGTGATCAGCACGATCATGCTTAACTTCGTGGCGCAGTATCTCACGGGCTGGCTCGTGCGTGGCCCCCTGCAGGAACCCACGCGAGTGAATCCCCAATCCACCACCCTTCCCGATGCATTACACCTGCCCGTGCTGCTCGAGGGGACCCGGTTGCACGCCGGAGTTCCCCTGCTGGCGCTGGTCGCTGCCGGCGTATGGTGGTGGTTGACGCACACCGCGAGCGGCTTTCGAGTGCGGGCGGTGGGCATGAACCCGTTCGCCGCGCAGTCGGCGGGGCGCATCGCCGTGCCGCGTCTCGTGCTGCTCGCTTTCGTGGGGAGTGGCGTGCTCGCGGGGCTCGCGGGTGCCGTGGAGTACACCGGCGTGACCTACGCGCTTTATGAGAACTTTTCGCCCGGCTATGGCTACACGGCGATTGCCGTGGCGCTGCTCGCCCGCCTCAATCCGTTGGGTGTGCTCGGAACGGCCGTGCTCTTCGGGGCACTTGAAGCCGGCGCGAACGCGATGCAGCGCGATGCGGGCGTGCCCAGCGTCGTGGTGAGTGTGGTGGAGGCGCTGCTGATTCTGCTGGTGGTGTCGGCCGATCGGCTGCAGGCACGCGCGCGCGCCGAAGCGGCGACCGAGGGGCCGACATGAGTGCCCTCGACATCAGCGCCGGTTTTCTGGAGGCCACCGTGCGCACGGCCACGCCGCTCGCGCTGGCCGCGCTCGGGGAGTGCATCAGCGAACGCGCCGGCGTCATCAACATCGGGCTGGAGGGGGCGATCATCGCTGGCGCGCTGGGCGGCACGGTGGCCGCCGCGTCACTGGGCGTCGCCGGTGGCTTTGTGGTGGGCGCGCTGGCCGGTCTGCTCATCGCCGCGATCTTTGCGTTCTTCACGGTGCGCCTGCGTGCCGATCAGATCATCACCGGCACCGCGATCACGCTCTTCTCGCTCGGGCTCACCGGCACGCTCTATCGATCGCTCTTCGGCGCGTCGGGGGTGGCGCTGTCCACCCCCACCGCCGGCCCACTCGTCATTCCAGGGCTTTCCGCCATACCGCTGATCGGCACGGCGCTCTTTGCGCAGCCCGTCATCAGCTATCTGGTCGTGGTGACTGCACCGCTGCTGGCGTGGTGGTTGGCGCGTACGCAGGCGGGGCTCGCCGTCCGTGCGCTGGGTGAGTACCCTGAAGCCGCCATCGCCGCCGGTATCGCGCCGCGTCGAACGCAAGCGCTGGCGGTGCTGTTCGCGGGCGCGATGGCGGGACTTGCGGGCGCGACGCTCGTGCTCGCGCAGGCGGGCACCTTCGTGGAAGGGATGAGTGCGGGGCGTGGCTTCATCGCCATTGCCATCGTGGTGCTCGGGCGATGGAATCCGCTCGGCGTTCTGGGGGCGGCATTGCTCTTCGGCGCCGCGAACTCTCTCCAGACGCTCTTTCAGGCGATGGGGTGGAGTGGCATCCCGTATCAACTGTTCCTCGCGTTGCCCTACGTGCTGACCTTGCTCGTGCTCGCCGGTGCCAGCGGCCGAGCGGCGTCGCCCGCCGCACTCGGCAAGAGCTAGCGGTCGGACTACAGCAAACAGCAACAGCAACAGCAAACAGCAATAAGCACAGAGAAAACAGAGAGCGCACGGAGAACACAGAGGACCGCGGTCCTCTGTGTTCTCTGTGCGCTCTCAGGTACCTCTGTGTCAGTTGTTGTTTGCTGTGCGCTCTCTGTTACCTCTCTGTCAATTGTTGTTTACTGTTGCCTGTTGTCCGTGGGCTGTTGTCTGTGGACTGTCGAGTGCCTGGCCTCTGCTCAGAATCGGTAGATCGCGGCCACGCCCGACTGGGTGGGCATGCGATCGCTCGGCACCATGACTACTTCGCCGCCCATGCGGAGGGTGAGCTCGGCGAGGTCGTCGAGCACATCGTCCATGTGCGGGTCGTCCAGAGTGCCGTAGGTCACGGTGCCGGTGTCGGTGTTCACCCGCCCCGGGACCACCCGGTCGTCATCAACGAGCAGCGTGCGAATGCGCCCGCCAAGCCCGGCCATGGCGATGATATCGGGATCGTCCGACGCCAGCGCATGGGCGGCGCCGGTGCCGT
This sequence comes from Gemmatimonas sp., assembly GCA_039809645.1. Lineage (GTDB taxonomy): Bacteria > Gemmatimonadota > Gemmatimonadetes > Gemmatimonadales > Gemmatimonadaceae > Gemmatimonas. The sequence goes on along the minus strand of JBDHVK010000021.1, from coordinate 19,298 downwards.
ACTCGTCGACGAGCCTCGTGAGTCGTGCCAGATAGCGCGGCTCGAAGGCCGCCCACGCCTTCTGACGCAGTTCATCCAGCGAGAAGGCGTTCGGATTGCCACTGATCCCTTCCGCCTGCAGCTGCGCGTTGTGGCTCACCTCGCGGAACGGCGCGTGATGCTCCGTCAGCGCGGCGAGAATGAGCGGCAGCCCGGACGGCTTGGAATGCTGTTCGAGTATCGCTCGGTCGACGATGCGAAAGAAGCGCTCGGTGTCCGCGTCCACATCGGTCTCGTCGGTGAGCTGACTCCCAAGGGCGATTTCAAGGGAGCGCGGCACGGCTGGGTCGAGCTCCATCTCGTCGAGGGCGTCCCGATTACCGGCAAAGAGGCGCACATGCTCGCGGGAAAGGGCGAGGACTTCGAACCGGTCGGCCGACTGCATCACGCGCAGCAGCGGCTTGGTGTGAAAGCTGTCGGCCACAATGGCGCGCTCGGGCACGGTGCGCTGCAGCTTCCACACCTTGTAGAAATCACCGCTGCGCAGCACGGCCAGGCCGTCCTGCGTGTGGAGCCAAAACCGTTCATTGTTGGCGAGTTCCTGCAGGGGTGCCAGGAGTGTCGCGCGCTCCGCGCTGCCGATGAGGGGCGTGAGCGTGCCCTCGACCTCGAGCAGCAGGTTCCGAAAGCGCACCGGGTCCTGCTGCTTTTCGGGAAAGCGTCGGCCGGTGGGCAGGTAGATCGAGAGACATGGCCCCGATCGCTCGGCGAGCACATCGGCGAAGTGCTCGAGCATGGGCGACGACTGGACCGTTCCGAGGGGTGAGCGCATGCGACGGGCTCCGGCTGAGGTGGAGTCCGGCCGGGGTGCACGAGCAGTGCCAGCGACGACCGCTCATCACGGCGGGGCCAGCGGGGCGCCGCTGCCGCACGTATCGTTTCCGTACGTTCAGACCCTCAGCCCCTCCCCCATGATGCGATTCCGTTCCACCGCCCTGCTCGGCCCGCTGTCCCTGATGGCCCTGTCGAGCGCCGCGGCCCAGTCAGGCAAGAAGATCACCGATGAAGCGGTCGTGCAGCAGACGGCCAAGGCGATTCATGCCCGTGTGCTGTCACTCGACACGCACGTGGACATCTCGCCGGCCTACTTCACCGAAACGCAGCCCAACTACACCACGAAGCTCCCGCGCACGCAGGTCGATCTCGCCAAGATGGAAGAGGGCGGGCTCGGTGGCGCCTTCCTCGCGATCTATGTGGGGCAGGACACGGCGCTCAACGCCGCGGGCTTTGCGCGCGCGAACGCGGCGGCCATGGAGAAGTTCGAGGCGGTGCATCGCCTCACCGAAAAGCTCGCGCCCAATCGCGCCGAGATCGCGTACACGGCCGCTGATGCCCTGCGCATCCACAAGAGCGGCAAGCGCGTGATCTTCATGGGGATCGAGAACGGCTTCCCGATCGGGAGCGACATCGGGAACGTGAAGAAGTTCTACGATCAGGGCGGACGCTACATGTCGCTCGCGCACAACGGGCACAGCCAGCTGTCCGATTCGAATACGGGCGAGCGCGACGGGGTGTGGCTGCACCATGGTCTCTCGCCGCTGGGCCGTCAGGTGATCGTGGAGATGAACCGGCTGGGGATGATGATCGATGTGTCGCATCCGTCGAAGGAATCGATGATGCAGACGCTGCAGATCACCAAGGCGCCGATCATGGCCAGCCACAGCGGCGTGCGCGCGATCTGCAATCACAGCCGCAACATGGACGACGAGCAGCTGGACGCGCTCAAGAAGAACGGCGGCGTGATTCAGCTGGTGGCGTTCAACAGCTACGTGAAGTGCGACCCCAAGCGTGATGTGCCCCGTGAAGAGGCCCGGGCGGCGGCGAACGAGCAGCTGCGCAAGGAGTACGGCATCACGGCCACGAACCGTCGTGAGCAGCAGGCGCAGATCCAGGCGCTGCCGAACGACAAGCGCAACGAGTATCTGGCCAAGCAGGAAGACATCACGGCGCGCCGCTATCCGAGCGATCCGCCGGCCACGGTGAAGGACTTCGTGGACCACATCGACTATGTGGTCAAGCGCATCGGCATCGACCACGTCGGCATCAGTTCGGACTTCGACGGCGGCGGCGGCGTGGATGGCTTCCGCAACGCGACCGAGGCGCCGAACGTGACGGCCGAGCTGGTGCGGCGCGGCTACACCGAGCAGGAGATCGCGAAGATCTGGAGCGGCAATCTGCTGCGCGTGCTGGCGGCCGTGGAGAAAGTGGCGGGGAAGTAGCGCTCTAACTGCTTACCACGGACACTCTGGAGAAGAACGGACACCGCCACGGAGACTGCAAAGAAAAATGCAGTCTCCGTGGCGGTGTCTGTTGTTTCCAATGTGTCTGTGGTAATCAGTGAACGAACCTGCCCACGACTACCAGCCAAACGCATCGGCACGATGATCGCCAAGACGTACGACGGCGACCCAGGGCGCGCGTGGATCGGTCCGGCGCACGGTCCAGAACGCCATGGGCTGCGCATCATGCTGGTCTACCACCGTCACCGTGACGCCGCCACGCTGGCGAGCGTTGTCGAGTCGCAAGGGTGGTGCGACCGTCGTGCCTGACGGCAGCACGGCACCCAATCGAATGTCCCCCGAGGGGAGTGTCTCGACGGAGAGACGTTGGTTGATAGGCTCCGCCAGCCGCGGCAGCAGATCCTGCATCAGCCACAGCCAGCGGTTGTTCGAGTGTACCCACACCTCCTTGTAGACGTACATGTTCTGCGACGGCCAGTACGGGAGGTCAGTGACGCCGCGGCTTTGCATGCCTACGGGGAGTGTGCCCACCATGTCCCCGCTGGAGACGCTGTACTGCTGCGCCCAATCGTAGCCTTCGCCGTACATGGTGCTCTGCGAGAAAGGATTGCGCCCCACCACCCACTCGGCCTGGCGTGTGGCGAGTTCCAGCCCGGCACGATCGCCACGCAGGCGTGAAGCACTCGCGAGCGCCTTGGCCTGCGACAAGAGCACGCCGTAGTTGCCGCGGCGCTGGAACCAGACCGGGAAGGTGCGCAGATACCACCCTTCGCCCATGGGCGTGCCGGCGCGGACCTGCTCGGCATACTCCGCCTGCTTCTCCAGGTAGCGGCCGCCCGAGTCCGGGACCTGCACGCTGTCGACCGTACGATACACATAGGCGGGCAGCACTTCGTACGGCGCCGTGATGGTCGCGGACTTCTTCTGATACTCCGCATAGCGTACCACCGTGGCGTACCACGTCATCCAGTCGGCGTGATCGGGGAACGCCTCCACCAGTAGTTCGAGCGCCACCACCGGCGCCTGATCGGCGGCGCGATGGAACTGATGAAAGAGCGTGTCCTTGTCCGGGCCGGTGTAGAAAAATCCGGCGAGCGGCATGCGCGATCCCACGCGCGTGACCTGCTGCGACGCGGTGATGACATGCGCGAGCTCGATCGCCTTTTCGCGGAAACGGGCCTCGCCGGTGGCGCGCCAGAGCTCCACGCTGGCGGTGACGCCGATGCCGGCGAGTTCCATGCGCGCCGCCGCAAAGGCCGGCGTATGCCACGTGCTCGGGCCTTCGATGCCAACGATCGCGTACTCCCAATCTTCCTTCGCGAAGCGCAGCGCCTGCGCCGCCCGCACCGGATCGCGCGTCCGGAGCACCCGCGCGGCGATGGCCTCCGCCGCGGCGCTGATGTAGTTGGCGTTGGGGTTGTTCTTCGCCTCCACGGTTCGATCATCAGGCGTGCCGGCGACGTTGTCGGTCCAGAAGTTGTGACTGCCAAATCCCAGTCGATAGCCGCCGGGGAATCGCACCTTCATCACCCAGTCGAGCCCCCACGTCGCCTCTTCGAGCAGGCGGTCGATGAGTGCCGCGTCGCCGTGCTGCGTCTGCAGCTGCTCGGCGAGCGCGAACATGGCATACGCGCCCTCGCCGGTGTTGATCACGCCTTGCGACAGGTCACCGGCATCATGCCACCCGCCGGCCATGCTGATGCGCTGATCGCCCTTCACGGCGAACCAATCCTGATGATCGAGCGGATGCACGCCGGGCACGTCAAAGCCGCAGCGGTTGCCGTAGTAGAAGTTGAGTGACTTCCAGATGCTGGGGAGCCACGCGTTGTCACCGATCGTGAACGGCTTGCTCAGCTGATCGCCGGTGCGCAGGGCATAGCGGCCCGGCGCGGTGATTTCCGAGAAGTCGAGCTGCTGAAAGGTCCCCGTGGGCGTGTTGACGGTGCGCACCGGCTTGCGCAGCACGCTCCATGGCATGGCCACATCGTCCACCCGAAGCACCTCGAACGACGAGGCGGTGAGCCCCGAGGCAAGCGCACTCTTCTGGCTGGCCACCTGATAGCCGCTGTGGCTGAAGGCGAGCTTCCCCGCGCCGATCGTCCAGCCGGTGTGCACATCGGCGTCGACCTGCTGCAGCTCGATCGGACCGATCTCGAAGGCCACGTGATCGTCGGGGCGCGCGAGCATGCGGTTCACGAAGTAGCCGAACTCGATGCGCGTGACCTTGTCGCGCGCGAGCGGCTCGATCTCCCAGGTGATCAGCTGCCATCCGTTCCTCTGCAGCGTGATCACATGCGTACCCTCGCGATTGTAGCGATCGGGCACCTTCTCGGCGCCGTCGCTGCGCATGGCGAAGAGGAGCGGCACGACCGGCACGCCCGAGAAGTCGGGGCGAATCCAGAGCGCGATACGATTGAAGGGGCGCCAATCCTCGCCGGCCACGGCGCGCGCGAGATTCACCGACGGCAGCCGGAGTGGACTCGGCAGCGGATCGCGATTGAGCTTCATCTCGACGCGCACCGCGCGCCGATCGCCTTCGCGGGTCGAGTCCATCAGTGACAGCGTGCCGGCGCCGCTGAGTTTCCAGCCACCGAGGCTGCGCATGTCGTCGAGCACGCGCCGGGCCTTCACGGGCTTGGCCAGCCACCCCGCCTCCGCCGAGTTGGCGAAGTCGATGGGGAGCATGGGGCGGGAGGGGAGTTGCTGGGCGCTGGCCGAGGAGGCGAGCGCGAAGAGGGCCGCGGGGATCAATAGGGAGAGTCGCATTTATCAACATACGGCCATTTCGTCGCGGCCACCGGCTGTTAACTGACTACCACGGACACGCGCGGAGAAAAATGGACACCGCCACGGAGAACAGATTGACTGCTTTCTCCGTGGCGGTGTCCGTTCCTCTCCGCGCGTGTCCGTGGTACTCAGTTCAGCCAAGCCGGCCGCTCAGAAGAACCCCAGCGCCTTCGGGCTGTACGACACCAGGAGATTCTTTGTCTGCTGGTAATGGTCCAGCATCATGCTGTGCGTCTCTCGCCCGATGCCGCTCTGCTTGTAGCCACCGAATGCGGCGTGAGCCGGGTACAGGTGGTAGCAGTTCGTCCACACGCGACCGGCCTTGATATTGCGGCCCATCTGGTAGGCCATGTTGCCGTCGCGCGTCCAGACGCCGGCACCCAGGCCGTAGAGCGAGTCGTTGGCGATGTGCAGCGCCTCCTCGGGCGTCTTGAAGGTCGTGACGCTCACGACCGGGCCGAAGATTTCCTCCTGGAAGATGCGCATCTGGTTGTTCCCCTCGAACACTGTGGGCTCCACGTAGAAGCCCGTGGCGAGTTCGCCGGCAAGGTGCGCGCGCTGACCACCGGTGAGGCACTTCGCGCCTTCCTGTCGGCCGATCTCGAGGTAGCCGAGGATCTTGTTCATCTGCTCTTCCGAAGCCTGTGCGCCCAGCATGGTGCTCGGATCGAGCGGGTGCCCCTGCTTCACCTTCTTCGTGCGCTCGATCGCGCGTTCCATGAACTTCTCGTAGATCGATTCCTGCACCAGCGCGCGCGACGGGCAGGTGCACACCTCGCCCTGATTGAGCGCGAACATGGTGAAGCCTTCGAGCGCCTTGTCGAAGTAGTCGTCGTCATCCTGCATCACGTCGGCGAAGAAGATGTTGGGCGACTTGCCCCCCAGTTCGAGCGTGACGGGGATGAGGTTCTCGGCGGCGTACTGCATGATGAGGCGGCCGGTGCTCGTCTCGCCGGTGAAGGCGACCTTGGCGACGCGCTTGCTCGACGCGAGCGGCTTGCCGGCTTCCACACCAAAGCCGTGCACGATGTTGAGCACGCCTGGCGGGAGGAGATCGGCGATCAACTCGGCGAACGCCGTGATCGACACCGGCGTCTGCTCGGCGGGCTTGAGCACCACCGCATTGCCAGCGGCGATGGCCGGGGCCAGCTTCCACGCGGCCATGAGCAGCGGGAAGTTCCACGGAATGATCTGCGCCACGACTCCCAGCGGCTCGTGATAGTGGTAGGCGACCGTATCGTGATCGAGCTCGCCGAGGGTGCCTTCCTGCGCGCGGAGGCAGCCCGCGAAGTAGCGGAAGTGATCGACCGCGAGCGGTAGATCGGCCGCCATCGTTTCGCGCACCGGCTTGCCGTTGTCGATGGTTTCGATGACGGCAATCGCCTCGAGATTCGCTTCGAGGCGATCGGCGATCTTGTTCAGCACGATCGCGCGCTGCGCGGCCGGCGTGCGCCCCCATCCTGGTGCGGCGGCGTGCGCGGCATCGAGCGCGAGCTCCACGTCTTCGGCGCTCGAGCGCGCGACATCGCACAGGTGCTGACCGGTGATCGGCGTCGTGTTCGAGAAGTACTGCCCGCGCGTCGGCGCGACGTACCGGCCGTTGATCCAGTTGTCGTAGCGCGCCTTGATGGGGATGGTGATGGCGTAGGCGCGGGCGCCTTCGGGGAGCGTGGCGGAACCGGATTCCGGTGGCAACGTGGCCGACATGGGAAAACCTCGCAGTGGTGGGGCTGACAACGGCACTCAGGGCGCAGGAGTCAGATGGGAGGGTGCAGCGGGGAGGCGGGAGGCGACATGGGGACGGGCCAGGCAGACCAGCCGGACCCGTCCTGTTCACGCGATGTCGAGTGACGGTGCGTGATTTCCCATGTGCCGGTGCGGCTCCCTAAGGCATTGCCCGTACCACCCGCGTTCATCGCGCATTCAAGGGGTCAGCGTCGTTGAAACGCGTTGCGGCAGCAGGCTTTCCACGAACTGCCCGGCGTGAGGTGCCGCCCTCTGTTGCGACGTTCGTAGCGCGACATTTGTCGCATCCGTGTCCGGTATCTCCCGGATGGCGCGACATCGGTCCGGCCGGGACATTCCGATCATGGCCGCTCTCCCACCCAGCGGCGACGGGCTTCCCGCCCCATCGTCTCCGCCCCCGCCGTTCGACCGCGACGCTCAACGCCTCACCGCGCAGGAGTGGGAGCTCGCGGTTACCGGCGGACTTACGCCGGATCGTGTGCGCACGGTGGTGAAGCGGTCGTGGCACCGCTCGCGCGAGGCGGCAGTCCGCCCGGATCTGCGGTCGGCGCCCATGGTGCTCGCCACCGATGACCTGCTCTCCACCCGCGAGCGGCTCGATTGGTTGCCGATGGCGTCGCGTGCGCTGACGCAGCTTCATGGCAGCTACGGCGTGGGGCACGTGCTCACCATGTTCGACGCCGACGGTCGCATGGTGAACGCCGATGGAGATCCGCGAGCGCTCGAAGGCTTGGCCGAGATCAACTTCCGCCCGGGCGGGTGCTGGCACGAAGGGATCGTGGGCACCAACGGACCGGGGACGGCGCTCGCGACGCGTGCGCCGGTGCACATCGTGGGCGCCGAGCACTTCTGCGAAAGCTGGCAGCAGTGGCATTGCGCCGCCGTTCCGCTGCGCGATCAGGTCACCGGTCGCGTGCTGGGAGCGCTCGACATCTCGGGTCCACGTCAGGGCGCGCACCCGCACACGCTCGATCTGATCGTCGCGCTGGGCGTCGCGGTGGAGCAGATGCTGGCGGCACGAGATGTCGAGCGGCGGTATCTCGTGGTCCACAAGCTGCTCGAGCTGTCCTCGCGTCACGCGGGCGATGGGTTCGTGGCGATCGATCGCGCCGGCACCGTGCTGTTCGCGCAGGGGAACGTGCCCGACGCGATCAGCGCGCAGGGACTCCTGCCCGATTCGTTCCGTCGTCTGCTGGTGCACGTGATGCAGGTGACCCGCGACAGCGGTCTCGTGGAGTTGAGTGCGCGGGACCTGAGCGAACCGCTCGCGCGCGGCGCGACCATGCAGGTGGTCTGTGACGGCATCACCCCCATTGGCGCGGTCGTGCGTTTCTCGCGTCCGGCGAGTGAGCTCGGCTCGCGGCGCGAGCTGGTGCGCGGCGTGGCGCGTGACGTGGCGCGCGATCTGTTGCGGGAAGCACGTCGTGAGCCGCTCCGCGATTCGCACCGCGACGCGCGATCGGAGCACCCGTCTGGGCGCCCGGGCACCCAAACGCGCTACGCCTTCGCCGATCTGGTGGGCAACAGCGCGGCGCTCGCGGCCGCGAGCCGCGTGGCCGAGATCGCGGCGAGCAACACACTGCCCGTGTTCATCACCGGCGAAAGCGGTACCGGCAAGGAGCTGTTCGCGCAGGCGATTCACGCCGCCAGCGCGCGGCGCACGCAACCGTTCGTGGCCGTGAACTGCGCCGCGCTGCCGCGGGATCTGCTGGAGGCCGAGCTGTTCGGCTATGTGGGCGGGGCCTTCTCCGGCGCACGGCGTGAAGGGCACGCGGGCTACGTCGTCGCGGCCGAAGGCGGCACGCTCTTCCTCGACGAGATCGCCGAACTCACTCCGGCGGCGCAGGCGGCGCTGTTGCGTGTGCTGCAGGAGGGTGAAGTCACGGCGGTCGGCAGCACGCAGCGCCGGCGCGTGAATGTGCGCGTGATTGCGGCGACGAATCGCCCCATCGCATCCTCACTGGCCGATGGCGCACTGCGCGAAGATCTGTTCTATCGTCTCGACGTGCTCCGCCTCGAGCTGCCGCCGCTCCGCGAGCGCGCCGGCGATGTGGCGCTGCTGGCGCGCAGCTTTGTCGCGGCGACCTGTGTGGCGCTCGGCAAGCCGCCGTGCACGTTGCTTCCCGATGCGGTTGCCGCCCTGTCGGCGTACCACTGGCCGGGCAATGTGCGTGAGCTCGAGAACGTGCTCCGCCGCGTGGTCGCGATGGCGCCGGGCCTGTCGCTCAGCGCGGCGGATCTGCCGGAGCACGTGCGCCGCGCGGCGAAGCCTGCCGACCTGCGCCCCACGCCACCAGTTGGTCCACCGGTCGACGCCGAGCGTGAGCGCACACTGACGGCGGTGCGCAATGCCCGCACGATGCTCGAGGCGGCGCGCACCCTCGGGATTACGCGCAGCACGCTGTATCGCCGCCTCGAGCGCTACGGCGTCAGAGGCGAGTGGGTGGTGCGGGAGTAGCTATCGCTCGCGTTCGAGCCTGCCGATGGCTCGTCGTTCCTGATGTGCGGAGGGGCGGAGCACCGGTGCAACGAAGGACGAGACACTCTCCGTTGCTCCGGTGCTCCGCCTCTCCGCAAATCAGGTACAACCTAACGGCAGGTCAGTCCGGCGTCGTCAGAAACGCCTGCCAATCCTGTCGGTTCGTGGTCGCCGCGCGCACGGCGTAGGCAATCACTTCACCCTCCCAATCATCGCGCGCGGCGAACTGCTGCAGCGCATCGCCGCCGCTCGCGCCGTACCAGCCGCTGGCGCGAAGCTGGCTCCAGGCGAGGAGCTGCGCCATCTGCTCGAGCAGTCTGCGCACGGCCCGCGGGCGAGACATGGCCACGTCCAGACGCACGCGGTCTTCGCTTGGCTGCAGTTCGCGCAGCACCAGCGCCTTCTCGCCGAAGGGCACGATATGATGCAGCGCCGGTGGCGCGGCCTGCATCAGTCGTTGAATGGTGACGACACGCGTGGCGTCGTCGGGCCAGGCGGGTTGCACCGGCGCATGCATGACCGCGGGCGATGGCGCCGGGATCTTCGCGTCGAGCAACGCGAAGCGCGCATCGGGCACGGCGTTCTCCACGAGCAGGACCCAGCGCGGCACGCCCAGGCTCCCATTGCCCGCGATACGGCGGGCCACATCGTGCACCACGAGCGTGGGCGCCGTGAGCGCCAGCACGTCCTGCACGGCGGCCGCGACGCGGGAGCGCTCCTCGTCGGGCGCGGGGAGCGCGTGCACACCGTTCACCCGTAAGCGACGCTTCGAGACCCGCGCGCGCGTTTCGAGAAACTCCCGCCGCGAGCGACCGCGCAGGTTGCGCAGCAGTTCACGCACCAACCCCGTCGCGGTAGCGCGCTCGATCCACCACGCCTTGCCGTCAGCGAGCGTGGCGCGATACATCGCCACCAGATGCGCCGCCATCGCGCGACCATCAAACTCACCGGCCACGTGCTCGGTGTGCAATTCGGCGGCAACGAGCACGCTCGTGCACAGCCGCGTGATGTCGAGCAGCACCGGCGCAAGCACGGCGTCGTCGAAGTCGGTGAGATCGAAATAGGTGAGGCGATTGCCGCCGCGAAATGACCCGACGTTCTCGGCGTGCAGGTCGCCGCATTGCCAGGCGAGCGGGCCCTTCTTCAGTACCCCTGCGCCGAGCGCCCAGTCTTCCTGAAAGAGCACGTTCGTGCCGCGCAGAAATGCAAACGGGTCGCGCCGCATGCGGGCGAGCTTGCGCTGCACACGCTCCGGGTCGCGGTTCGCGTGAAACGCCTGCAGGCGCTTGAGTCGTGGCCCCATGCTCGACACGGGCTACCCGAGCAGCAGCTCGAGCTCGGCGCGTCCGATCCCCGTGAGGCCACCCTTGTCCTCGGTGAGGATGGCATCGGCGAGCGCGCGTTTGCTCGCCTGCAGTTCGAGGATCTTGGACTCGATCGTGTCGCGCGCCACGACTCGCGTGGCGAACACCTGATGCGTCTGTCCGATCCGATGCGCGCGGTCGATTGCCTGGGCTTCGACGGCGGGATTCCACCACGGATCGAGCAGGTACACGTACTCGGCGGCCGTGAGATTGAGCCCGTGGCCGCCGGCCTTGAGCGAAATGAGAAACACCGGTGGACCATCGGCACTCTGAAAGCGCTCCACCCGTGCCTGGCGATCGCGCGTGCGGCCGTCGAGATACTCGTAGCCGATCTTCTCGGCGTCGAGCCGTTCGCGGAGCAGGGCGAGGAAACTCGTGAACTGCGAGAACACGAGAATGCGGTGCCCTTCGCTCACCACTTCCTGAATGGCCGGCACGACCGCGTCGAGCTTCGCACTGGGGAGCCCGAACTTGCCGCTCTCCACGAGGGCCGGATGACAGGCCGCCTGCCGCAGGCGCAGCAGCGCCTCCAGGATGTGCAGGCGCGCCTTGCCGATGCCATTCTTGTCGACTTCGGCCATGACACTCTGGAGGTACTGTCGGCGCAGCAGCTCGTAGTACGCCCGCTGCTTGGGCTCGAGCTCCACCTCGAGCGTCTGCTCGATGCGGCTCGGCAGTTCGGGCGCGACCATCGCCTTGGTGCGGCGCAGGATCACCGGCCGGAGCGCGCGGGCCAGCACGGCATCGGCGTCGCGCACCGGCTCACCATCCACCGCTTCGGCGCCGCGCACGATGGTGCTGAAGCGCGTGGCCGCGCCAAGCATCCCCGGATTGAGGAACTCGAACAGACTCCAGAGCTCCTCGATCCGGTTCTCGATGGGCGTGCCGGAAAGGGCGAGGCGATGCTGCGAGCGCAGCAGCCGTGCCGCCTTCGCGGTGGCGGTGGACGCGTTCTTGATGGCCTGTGCTTCGTCGAGCACGACATAGTCGAACTCACGGGCGCCCAGCTGCTGGATATCGCGCCGCAGTGTGCCGTAGGTGGTGATCACCACGTCGGCCGTGTCGGCGTCGAGCGCGCTCACTTCGCGATCGGATCCGCTCAGGTCGAGCATGCGCAGCTGCGGCACGAAGCGCTCGGCTTCGCGCTTCCAGTTGAACACCAGCGAGCGAGGCACGACCAGCAGCGACAGCCCCTTCCTGGCGACGCGGCGCTCTTCGAGGAGCGCCAGCACCTGGATGGTCTTGCCGAGGCCCATGTCGTCGGCGAGGCATCCGCCGAGGCCAAAGCGGCGCAGGAAGTCGAACCAACCCAGGCCTTCCTTCTGATAGTGGCGCAGCTCGCCCACAAAGCCGGCCGGCGCCTCCGGCGTCGCGATCCCACTGAAGGTGCGGAGCTGCGTGCGCGCCTGCGCCAGCTGCTCATCGACATCCACCTGCGGGATCTGCTCGAGGAGCGCGTCGAGCAACAGCAGCTGGGCGCGGCCGAAGCGCACCTTGTCGCGCGAGCGCTCGCCGAGGGCCATCAGCATGCGCAGGCGCGAGAGCGCGTCGGCGGGAATGAGCCCCACCGCACCGTCGCCCAGCTCGATGAGCTCCTCCTGACGTTGGACGGCGTCGAAGAGCGTCGGCAGCCCGACCACGTGGGGGCCGAAGTTCACGCTGCCGGTGAGATCGAAGGCGTTGGCCTCGGTGCGAATGCGCACCGCGAGCGGGTCAGCGGCGAAGAAGGCGCGCCCGTCGAGCTGCACTTCCCAGCCGTCGGCGGCCAGCGAGCCGGCCAGATCGGCGACCTGCGTGGGCGGCACGAGGAACGCATCGCGGCTCTTGCGCGCCATCCAGTCTTCGCGCGCGCCGAGTGAGAGCAGCCGCGCCCGCGCCGATCGCTCGAACATCGTGTTGCGGCGATAGAGCACGCTGGCGGTGCGATCGAAGCAGGTGGGCGCACGCGAACTGGGCTCGATCACCGCATGGCCGTACCGGAAGCGAAGGACGAGCGCTGCCGGCGCTTGCCGCCATCCCCCCATCTCGCGGCTGATGTGCAGCAGCGGCACCGGGGTGATGTCGACCGAATCGAGTTCATCCCCTTTGGGCAGCGAAATGGGCGGCACCTTGGGGAGGCGATGGAACTGCTCGAGAAAGCTCGACGGGTCGGCGCCAAGCGAGAGCGAACCACTGCCACGCATGGCCATGGCAAGCGGCCAGGCGCCGGCGTGTTCACAACGCGCGAGTGACAGGGGGCCGGTGCCATTGCTGGACGCGTCCGCCATGAGCACGAGTCCCGAGCCGTGCAGCCACTTCACCTGGTCGAAGTAGACCGTGGCGCGATCGCGGGTGAGGGTACCGGTCAGCGAATAGGTCGCATCGACTTCCATCTCGACGCGCAGCTGCAGCTTCCAGGGCGCGCCATCATCCCACTTCACCAGGCGGCCGTCGATCGAGCGGTCGGTGCTGCGCACGCGGGCGCGGCCGGTGTCGCAGATCATGCGCAGCGTGGTCCCGAAGGCACGGGGGCGGATGGCGAAGCCACCGACGGGCATGCCGGTGATCCCCTCCTCTTCGTGCGCGCCGATGAGCATCTCGGCGATCTGGCGGTCAATCGCATCCGGGGCGTTGAACCAGGCGGCGGCGGAGAAGTGGTAGCGACGCACGTCCCCCCAGGTGCCGTCGCGGTCCTTCCGCTCGGTGCCGACCTCGACCTTCAGCGCCTCGGCCTTGGCGCTCGCGTCGAGGTCCACGAGATAGAGCAGTCGTCGATCGGAGGGCAGGCCGGTGGCCGCGCGCGCGGTCCCCGGCGGGTCGGCGAGCTGGAGCTGCCACTGCATTTCACGGAGCGGCTGCTGCCAGACCGGTCCGGCCTCTTCCTGCTCCGCATCACCGCCGCCCTGCTCGAAGCCGAAGCGGGCCAGCTGACCGGCCGTATCGAGCAACGGCTGCAAGCGCTTGTCGCGATCGGCGAAGCGGAGCAGCGCCCACAGGTGCTTGCAGGCGCCGTGCTCGAGGGCGTGGGGGCAACTGCACCGCAGGCGGAGGAGTCCCGGAATCGCGTGCACGCGCACGTCGTACCGGCCCGTCTTTCCCTGCAGGGTGCCATCGAGGAGCTCGGCGCTGGACTCGCGCAGCTGAATGGCGTCCGCGTTCGCGAACGCCTCTCCGCGTCCCTGCACGTCGAGCTCGAAGCGACGCATGAGGGCGAGAGGGATCATCGGCGAGCAGTCCGGGGCAGGGGGTGATTCGCGGGCAACCCCGAAACATAAGCACATCCGGACCGGGCGGGGCTACCGACTCGGATTGGCCTCCCAGCGCCACTGCGTGATCAACGCATCGGGCACGTGATTCCGGCGCGCACGCTCATGCGCCCAGGGCACGATGCGCCGGGCAGTCTCGGTGCACAGCAGGTGGGGCACGGGGGTGATGCCCACCCGGCCCAGATCGAGGCGATCGGCGTCCCAGCAGGCCTGGATCGTGGCATCGGCCTCGGTCTCGCCATCGGTGTGGCGGCGACACGCCTCGTAGAGCAGGTCGAAGCGACGGTCGTCGAGGTGAATGAGCGATCCGCGCAGGCTGTGCGCGAGATCACCACCGCGCATCCCGTGCCCGGGGTCGTAGTCGTCGTTCACGCGCCGCGCATCGTGGAAGAGCGCGAAGAGCGTGACGACCTCATGATCGGCGCCATTCTCCTGAGCGACCGCGTGCCCGTTCTCGAGCACGCGAGCCCAGTGCACGACACCATGGTAGCCGTGGGGCGAGAGCGTATAGCCATCCAGAATGACCTGGAGCAACGCCGCGTAGTCGTGAGTCATGCCAGAAAGTGCAGCGGGGAGCGCGTACCCCTCAAGCCCCGAACGGCACTCCCCATTACTCGAGAAACCGTGCGTTTCCGTGTGATTCGTGGCAAGAACGTTGTGGCCACGGATTTCGCGGAAACGCACGGTAGCACGGCCGATCAAGGATTCGGTCCGCTTGATCCGGGATCAACAACTCTGACCCCTTGATCTGAGCGCTACTTGAAGCGGATGCCGTTGGGGGCCACGGCACCCTTCGTCGGCACGAACGGCTTCGCCGCCGGCTTGAAGCCGCTCGCGAGCTTGTTGCCGCCCGGGCGGTTCGTGTTCTGCCGGTTGCTTTGCTCCACGTCCCGCCGCGTGCCGCCCTCGCCGGTCGCGCGCTTGGCACCCTCGGTGCCGCCATCGCTGCGCATCGACAGGGCGATGCGATTGCGGGGCAGGTCGATGCTCTGCACCGTGACCTTCACCTTCTGACCGACCTTCACCGCGTCGTTCGGATCCTTCACGTAGCGATCGGCGAGCTGGCTGACGTGCACGAGTCCGTCCTGATGCACGCCGATGTCCACGAAGGCGCCAAACGCGACAATGTTGGTCACCACGCCTTCGAGCACCATGCCGGGGAGCAGGTCGCTTGGTTTCTGGATGTCGTCGCGGAACGCGGGCGGCTCGAACGCCGCACGAGGGTCACGCCCCGGTTTCTTGAGCTCGGCCGCGATATCCTGCAGCGTGGGCATGCCGACATCGCCGCTCACGTACTGTCGAAGATCGATCCGATCGATCAGCGCATCGTTGCCAATGAACTCGCGCACGTCCACGCCGAGATCCTGCGCCATGCGCTCGACGAGGGCGTAGCGCTCGGGGTGCACGGCGCTCGCATCGAGGGGATGCGCGCCGCCGCGCACCCGCAAGAAGCCCGCGGCCTGTTCGAACGCCTTGGCGCCGAGGCGCGGCACTTCGGTGAGATCCTTGCGGGAACCAAAGCCGCCCTTCTTGTCGCGCAGCGTGACGATGGCCTGCGCCAGACTCGGGCCGATGCCGGCCACGTAGCCCAGTAGCGCGGCCGACGCGGTGTTCACTTCCACCCCCACGCGGTTCACGGCGCTTTCCACCGTCTCGTCGAGGCGCTGCTTGAGCTTGGTCTGATTCACATCGTGCTGATACTGCCCCACACCGATGCTCTTCGGGTCGATCTTCACGAGCTCCGCCAGCGGATCCTGCAGACGCCGGGCGATGCTCACCGCGCCGCGCAGCGACACATCGAGTTCGGGGAACTCGGCGCGCGCCAGGTCGCTCGCGCTGTACACCGACGCGCCCGCCTCATTCACCACGACCACCTGCGGACGCGGGGCATCCATCTCGCGCAGCGCCGCCTTGGTGAGCGTTTCCGTTTCGCGGCTGGCCGTGCCGTTGCCGATCGCGATGAGCTCCGGCGCGAAGCGCTCGACCATGGCGCGAATCGCGCCGGCGAAACGGTCTTCCTGATGCAGGTACAGCGTGTCGGTGTGCACGAGGGCACCGGTTGCGCTCACCACGGCGACTTTCACCCCGGTGCGGAAGCCGGGATCGAGGCCGATCACCTTCTTCTCACCGGCCGGGCTCGCGAGGAGCAGCTGCTCGAGGTTGCGACCGAAGATCGTGATGGCTTCGTCGTCGGCGCGCGTCTTGAGCTCGACCCGCAGTTCCACCTCGATGGCCGGGGCGAGCAGTCGCTTGTACGCGTCGGCCGCGACGAGCGTGAGCTGCTGCACCGCCTTGCGGGAGCCGATCACCTCGGTCGCGAGCTTTGCGTTGATGTCCTCGACAGGGGCTTCCACCCGCCACAGCAGCTCACCTTCCGTTTCACCCCGGCGAATCGCGAGCATGCGATGGCTCGGAATCGTGCCCAGCGCTTCGGAGAATTCGAAGTAGTCCTTGAACTTCGACTCATCGCTCTTCTTCTCGGCGATGACGCTGCTCTTCACCACGCCCTTGGCGCGCGTGACTTCGCGGACCCAGCCGCGCACGACGGCGTCCTCGGCGATCTGCTCGGCGAGGATATCGCGCGCGCCCTGCAGTGCGGCCTCGGCGGTCGGCACTTCGCTCGGCTTGCCGTCCACCTCGGGGAGCACGAACTCGGCAGCCTTCGCCGCGGCGTCGGCATCGGAGAGCGCGCCGTCCCAGAGCACCTCGGCAAGCGGACCCAGCCCTCGCTCGCGCGCGATCATCGCCCGCGTGCGGCGCTTGGGCTTGAACGGCAGGTACAGGTCCTCGAGCGCCTGCTTGGTGTCGGCCCTGAGAATGGCGGCCTTCAGCGTGTCGTCGAGCTTCCCCTGCTCTTCAATGCTCTTGAGAATGGCCGCGCGGCGGTCTTCCATCTCCTGCAGATACTCGGCGCGCTCACGCACATCGCGAAGCTGCACCTCGTCGAGTCCGCCAGTGACTTCCTTGCGGTAGCGCGCGATGAAGGGGAGCGTGGCCCCTTCGGCAAAAAGGGTCAGGGTGCGCTGAACCTGCTGCGGGTTCAGCGAGAGTTCGGTCGCGACGCGCGAGATCAGCGCGGGCGCGAGTACATCAAGGGAGGGAGCGGTCATGGCGGCAGTCTATGCGCGCCGCGGCGCGGGTGGGAGATCTTGCGTTTTTGCCGGCGACGCATTGAAAAGCGCGCCCCACGCTCGGGTTCAGAACTTGCTCAGCGATTCAGCACGCATTCGCCAGGAGCAGACATGCAACGCGCAGCACTCGTCGTGGGATTCGTCACACTGTCAGCCTGCGGCAAGGTCGACCGCGCCGACAACCGCAGTATAGGCACACCGGGCGATTCTGCCGTAGGCGCCGGCGCGGTGGCGGGCGCGACGAGTGGCATTACCGACACCACATCCAAGCGCGGATGCACCACCGACAACGCCGGGCTCACCCTGGCAGGCGGCTTCTGCGCCGGCGTCTTTGCCGACAGCCTCATGCACGCGCGCCACGTCGCGGTCGCGCCGAACGGTGATGTGTACATCACGCTGGAGGGGACGAATCCCTCGCCCGAAAAGAAGATGCAGGGTGAGCGAGCGGGGCCGCCGCCAGCAAGCTTTGTCGCCCTGCGCGATACCAACCGCGACGGCAAGGCCGATGTCATCAAGCGCATCGGCACGCTCGGCAATACCGGTGTGGCCGTGGCGGGCGGCTACCTCTACGTCGACGAAGGCGCGCGCATCGTCCGCTATCAGCGGGCCGACACCGCCCTGGTGCCCGGCGGTCCACGCGAGATCGTGGTCGATGGAATCCCGCTCGAGCCCGGACATCGCGCGCGCAACATCGCCATCTCACCACGCGGCGATCTCTTCGTGAACGTCGGCTCGGCCACCAACAGTTGTCAGGTGAAGGACCGCGCGATGGAGAGCAAGGGGCGCTCGCCGTGCCCCGAACTGCGTACGCGCGCCGGCATCTGGCGCTTCGATGCGAATCGTACCGGACAGCGCTTCTCGCCCGCCGAGCGGTACGCCACGGGGATCCGCAACGCGATGGGACTCGCGATCGGACCGGACGGACTCCTCTACGCCACCCAGCACGGACGCGATCAGCTGCACGACAGCTGGCCCAAGGTGTTCCCGACCACCGGGTACCAGGCGGAGAATCCCGGCGAGGAATTCATGCAGGTCAACGAAGGCGACGACTTCGGCTGGCCGTACTGTTACTACGCGATGGACAAGAAGGAGCTCGTGGACGCACCCGAGTATGGGGGTGATGGCACCAGCCGCGCGCAGTGCAGCGACAAGAAGGCGCCGGTTGCGGCGTTTCCGGGGCACTGGGCGCCGATGTCCCTCTTCTTCTATCCGAACGGGGGTAATGCGCCGAGCGCATACACGAATGGCGCCTTCATCGCTTTCCACGGCTCGTGGAATCGCGCACCGGAACAGCAGGCCGGTTATCGCGTGATCTACCAGCCGCTGCGCGGTGGCGCGACCAACGGCGACTTCACCACGATTGCGGATGGCTTCGCGGGCCTCTCCGCGGAGCAGGTGCAGCCCGATCGCGCGAAGCATCGACCGGTGGGCATCGCCGCGATGCCGGACGGCTCGCTGCTCGTGACCGACGACGCCGGCGGGCGTGTGTATCGCTTGGTGGTGCGCTGACGGGACTACGCAACCGCGGGTGGCGGGGGCATTGTATGCAGCATGACCGCCTCCGCCGATTCCCTCCCATCATCCGGCTCACCGGCGTTTCGCCGCGCGATCCGATGGGTGTCGGCGCAGTGTCTGGGGTGGCACTATCGCGAGACGCGCGTGCTCCACGGCGACCGGGTCCCACCGTCTGGCGCCGTGCTCTTCGTGGGCAACCATCCGAATGATCTGCCGGACGTCCTCCTCGGCTACGCGGCCACCGATCGGCCGTTGCGCTACCTCGCCACGATTTCGGCGGCGACGGGGTGGCTTTCGCGAAGGACGTATGACTGGCTGGGGGTAATTCCGGTCGCGCGCGTCCGGGACGCCCGGAAGATGCAGGCGGCGGGCGTGGATGTGGTGGCCATCAACCGGGCGGCGACCGACGCCGTGGGCGCGGCGCTGGCGGCGGGTCAGGTCGTGGGCGTCTTTCCGGAAGGCGGCGTTCGCGATACCTGCTCGCTCGCGGATTTCCGCACTGGTGTTGCTTCAATGGCGCTCAAGTATCTCGATGCTGACCCGAGCAACGATCTCATGATCGTGCCGTTCGGTCTGCAATACGAAGCCCCCAGAACGTATGGCAGTGACGTCTGCACCGTCGTCGGCACGCCATTCTCCGTGCGCGCGTGGCTTGCCGCCACGCCGGACGAGCGCGAGCGGGGCGCCGGTGGACTCACGCGCGCCATGCACGAGGCCGTCGCCGCGGTCACGCGGAACGCACCGACCTGGGA
>JBDHVK010000020.1:0-40907 GCA_039809645.1 Gemmatimonas sp. | reverse complement strand
GGCGCCCCTCGAACGCCGACAGGGGCGGCGCCACCGAGCGCAGCACGAAGGGATTATGCACGCGCACCGTCGCCGGCGCGTGGCCAACGACGGTGCGTTCGAGGTGCTCGACGTACAGCGCGACGTCTGGGAGCTCCGGCATGCCGGAGGATTTACTCCACCGTCACGCTCTTCGCGAGGTTACGCGGCTGGTCCACGTTGCACCCGCGCTTGACGGCGATGTAGTACGCCAGCAGCTGCAGCGGAACGCTCGCCAGGATCGGCGTGAGCAGGTCCACCGTCTCCGGGATGCGGAACTCGTAGTCGAGCTTGCCGGCAAGGCTTGGTTCGTCGCGGGTGGTGATGGCGATGACCTTCCCCTTGCGCGCCTTCACCTCTTGGATGTTCGACGTGATCTTGTCGAACACCGCGTCATGGGGCGCGATGCACACGACGGGCATCATCTCGTCGATCAGGGCGATCGGGCCGTGCTTCATCTCGGCCGCGGGGTAGCCTTCGGCGTGAATGTACGAGATTTCCTTGAGCTTGAGCGCGCCCTCGAGCGCCGCCGGGAAGTTGTACCCGCGACCCAGGTACAGGAAGTTCGTGGCGCGCTTGAACTCTTCGGCGAGATTCTCGATTTCCTCGGCACGATCCAGAATGCTCTGGATCTGTTCCGGCAGGTCGGCCAGCGCCTGCGCGATGAGCCGGCCGCGTTCCACACTCAGGTCGCGCAGGCGCGCGAGCTTGAGCGTGAACAGCGCCAACGCCACCACCTGACTGGTGAACGCCTTCGTCGACGCCACACCGATCTCCGGTCCGGCGTGCAGATAGATACCGCCGTCGTCCTCGCGCGCGATCGTGGACCCCACCACGTTCACGAGCCCCAGCGTCCGGGCACCACGACGCTTGGCTTCGCGCATGGCGGCCAGGGTGTCGGCCGTCTCGCCCGATTGCGAGATCACGATGCAGAGCGTGCGCGGCGTGACGATCGGATTGCGGTAGCGGAATTCGGAGGCGTACTCCACTTCCACCGGAATCCGGCACAGTTCCTCGATCATCATCTCACCGATGAGCGCCGAGTGCCAGCTGGTGCCGCACGCGGTGATGATGATGTTGTCGATTCCCAGGAGATCTTCCTTGGAGATGTTGAGGCCACCCAGCTTGGAGAAGCCTTCGTCGAGGATGAGGCGCCCACGCATCGTGTTCTCCACGGTGGTCGGCTGCTCGAAGATCTCCTTGAGCATGAAGTGCGGATACCCGCCACGCTCGATCTGCGCGAGGTCCCATTCGATGCGCGTCACCGGCTTCTCGCGCACGGTCGCCTCGAGGTCGAGCACCTTGTAGCCGTCGCGGGTGACGATCGCGATATCACCGTCATCGAGGTACACCACCTGTCGCGTGTGCGACAGAATGGCCGACGCGTCGGACGCGATGTAGAACTCGCCGTCGCCGATGCCCACCAGCAGCGGGCTGCCCTTGCGCGCGGCCACGATCTTGTCCTTCTCGGCGCTGCAGATCACCGCGATGCCGTAGGTCCCATCCACCTGACGCAGCGCTTCGATCACCGCCGCCTCGAGATTGCCGGCGTACGCCGTTTCGATCAGGTGGGCAAGCACCTCGGTATCGGTGTCGCTCTTGAACACGTACCCGCGTGCCTCGAGGCCCGCCTTGAGCACGGTGGCGTTCTCGATGATGCCATTGTGCACCACCGCGATCTGACCGTTCTGGCTCACATGGGGGTGCGCGTTGGTCTCGTTCGGCGGACCGTGCGTGGCCCAGCGCGTGTGCGCGATCCCCATGGTGCCGTGCACCGGGTTCGCGGCAATGGCCGATTCGAGGCGCGAGATCTTCCCCGCGGCCCGGCGCGTTTCCACGCCCTTGCCATTCATGATGGCGACACCCGCCGAGTCGTAGCCGCGATACTCGAGGCGCTTGAGCCCCTCGATGAGCATCGGGGTGGCGATCTTGTCACCGACGTAACCGACGATTCCGCACATGGCTGTTCAGGTCAGAG
This sequence comes from Gemmatimonas sp., assembly GCA_039809645.1. GTDB lineage: Bacteria > Gemmatimonadota > Gemmatimonadetes > Gemmatimonadales > Gemmatimonadaceae > Gemmatimonas. Next base: position 38,911 of record JBDHVK010000020.1, on the reverse strand, counting down.
AGCGTTGAGCGGCGCGCGCGCCTGCGAGACGAGCTCGCGGGCCGCCGCTTCCGTGGGAGCTTCGGCAATCACGCGCACGATGGGCTCGGTACCGCTCGGGCGCAGATGCACCCAGCGATCGGGCCAATCGAGACGCAATCCATCCTGCGTATCGGCGGTCGCGTCGGTGAAGGCGCTCCGCAACGCCACGTACACCGCATCGAGCGGCGCATCGGGGCGATCCAGCTTGTCCTTCACGATCACGTACCGCGGCCGATCCGCCTTGAGCTGCGACAACGGCCGTCCCTCTTCGTGCATGAGCTGCAGCATCAGCGCCGCGCCCACCGGGGCGTCGCGTCCCAGATGCATCTCCGGCAAGATGACGCCACCGTTACCTTCGCCGCCGATGGTTGCTCCCGCGTCGCGCATGGCCAGTGCCACGTTCACCTCGCCGACCTTGGCGAAGTGGAACGGCACCCCCATCTCGGCCGCGACATCCGACACGACCTTGCTGGTCGAGAGGTTGGTGACGACCGGGCCACGACGATGCTTGAGCACCGTGCGTGCCGCGAAGGCGAGCGTATAGTCTTCGCCTGGCGCCACCCCGTCATCGAGCACCAGGGCGAGGCGGTCGACATCGGGATCGGTGGCGAAGCCGATGTCGGCCCTCGTGGCCTGCACCAGCGTGGCGAGTTCACCCAGGTTCTCGGCAACCGGTTCCGGCGGCCGATGAAAGCGCCCATCGGCCTCCATGTTGATGGCGTAAACTTCACATCCCAGCTCCGTGAGCAGCTGGGGCATGATCACGCTCCCTGCCCCGTGGCAGCAGTCGAGTGCCACCTTGAAGCGGCGGGCGCGAATGCCGTCCACGTCGAGAAACGGCAGCGAGAGCACCTGGGCGATGTGGCGCGCCACCGCCTCGTCATCGCGGACGACGTGCCCGAGCTGATCCCATGTCGCGCGCGGAATCCCGCGGTCGAGCAGCGCGCGCATCTCGGCGCCCTCAGCAGCGGACAGGAACAGCCCCGACGGGCCGATGAACTTGAGCGCGTTCCACTCGATCGGATTGTGGCTCGCCGTGATCCCCAGCCCGCCGGCCGCATGGTGGTGTTCGACGGCGAGCTGAATGGTGGGCGTGGGGGCCATGCCGATGTCGATGACCGTGCAGCCGACCGACTCGAGCGCGCCGTGCACGATCTTCGTGAACATCGGCCCTGAGACCCGGCTGTCACGGCCCACGACCACCGCACGATTGCCACCGCGGGACGCCCACGCGCCGAACGCCGCGGCGAAGGTCGCCACGATCTCCGGCGTGAGCGCTTCTCCCACCCGGCCGCGCACCCCCGACACACTCACCATCAACCCGTCAAACGCCATAGCACTCCCGACAAAGGACATCGCAGGGAAACCGCGAATAGTAGGCACGCGACGCAGATCACTCTACGTCAAATGTCACACTTCCTTTCGGTTTCCATCCCGAATCAGACGATTTCGGCGCCTGCACGTTACGCCGGTGGCATCGTTCCGTTTGCCGGACTACCGTCCGTGCATGACAGATCCCCTCGCCCTGGTCACCTTGGCCGTGGCCGCCGCCGGTGGCCGCATGGCTGGGCACGACAGTGGCTCGCTGGTCGCTGCCGGGCATACCCTGCTCCAGCGCTCGGCGGTCCTCGTCCGCGCCCTCACGACGCTCCGCTCGGCGGTGTGGCTGCCGACCGGCGGCCCCTGGCTCACGGCCTTGGCGGCGAGCGACGGACGGGGGGCGCTGCTTCTGGACCCGCAACTTTCCGGGATCGCCGTGGCCGACCGGTGCGCTCGAGAGGGGGTTGGGGCACTCTTCACGGTGGCACCGCTCGCCCGGGCCGCCGACACGGCGCTGGCCTCGGAGCTGATCCAGATCTGGCTCGACGACGCGCCGGTCTCGGCCGCGGTCATTTCGCGGGACGGCGACCGGCGGGTGGAACGTCGCATCGATCTCGGCGCGCACTTCGGCATCGATCTGGCGGGCGATACCGCGACCGAAGGGCGGGACGAGCCGTTCGTGCATGTCGACGGCGGGTGGCACACCCACCGAGCCCTGCTGGCCGCTGCGCGCACGCATGCCGCCGTTCAGGGGCTCACGCCGGTGCACTGGATGCCGCCGACGTCGCACTGGACGCTCGACGGCCTGGTGCATCAGGTGGGCATGCTGCTGCAGGGCGGCACCATTACCCACGGCGACGCGCCCGCGGCCTGAGCCGTCAGGCCACCGCCAGGTGCGTGGCCCGCTGCACAGCCCGGTCCGGCCACGGGATACGCCGTTTCTCCAGGGCTCGCCGGAAGGCCGCGACACAGGCCGGATCGAATTGGGTGCCGGTGCAGCGATCCAATTCTGCGAGTGCGTCACCCACGGACATCCCGTCGCGATAGGGACGACCGCTGGTCATGGCGTCGAACGAGTCGGCGACCGCCGTGATGCGCGCCACGAGCGGAATGTCGTCGCCACGAAGTCGATCGGGCACCCCCTCGCCGTCCACGCGCTCGTGATGCGACCGCACCACCGCCAGCGCATGTGGCATCTCGGTGAGCAACGGCGCGAGCAGACGCCATCCGATCACCGGATGCTCCATGATGTGCGCATACTCCTCGTCCGTCAGCGGGCCGGGCTTGTTCAGCACTTCCTCCCGCACCCCGATCTTACCGATGTCGTGCAATCGGCTGCCCAACTCGAGCTGTTCGAGGAGCGCCGCACTCATCGGCCGCTCGATGGACAGCTCGCGGGCAATCGCCATCGTGTACAGCGACACGCGCGTCGAGTGTCCCCACGTGTACGCGTCCTTGACTTCGAGCGCTTCCGCGAGTGACCGCAGCGAGGCGAGAAAGAGCTGTTCATAGCGCCGCGCCTGCACCGCCACGCGCTCCTCGAGATGCTCCCGATAGGCACGGTTCTCACACAGCAACCGACGCTTCTCGAGCGCCTGCTGGACGCGGGCGCGCACCTCGTCGGTCGTGAACGGCTTGGTCACATAGTCCAGCGCGCCGGCGTCCAGGCAGCGTACCGCGATCTGCACGTCCGACACCGCGGTGACCATCACGACCGCGGTGAGCGGCCAGCGCGCATGCACCTCGGCCAGCAGCGCGGCGCCCCCGATTCCGGGCATGTGGTAGTCCGATAGGATCAACGGCACCGGTGCCTGTTCCTGCAGGGCGATCGCCTCCTCGGCTGAGGCGGCCTCGAGCACCGTATAGCCCTCCGCCTCCATGAGACGGCGGAGCACGCGGCGCAGCGCCGGTTCATCGTCAACGATGAGACACCGGCGTTCGGTGCGCCCCTCTTCGCACGGCGCGTCCATCAGGCCGCCGGCGTGGGATCCGTGGGCACCGTCGACCAGGCGAGGTCGATGAAGGGCGCCGAGCGTGAACTCCGGCTCGGTCGCATGCGCAGCAGGGGCCGGGAGACCGCTCGCCCGCAGCGCCGCGTCGCGGTAGCTTCCCGCTCCAACTCCCCACGGATGATTCGAAGCCCATGACGCGCATCTTTGACGAAGACCTCGCTGGTGGCCTCGCCACCCGCGCCATCCACGCCGGCCAGCGCCCCGACCCCGTATCCGGCGCCATCATGACGCCGCTCTACCTCACGTCCACTTACGTGCAGGAAAGCATCGGGGTCAACAAGGGGTACGAGTACGCCCGCGGCAAGAACCCCACGCGTCAGGCGCTCGAGCGCAATGTCGCCACGCTCGAGGGCGGCCGACATGGCTTCGCATTTGGCAGCGGCATGGGCTGCCTCGATTCGATCATGAAGCTGTTCAAGGCCGGGGACCATATCGTGGTCGGCGAAAACGTCTACGGCGGGACGTTCCGGCTGTTCGATCGAATCTTGCGGCATATGGGACTGTCCTTCACCTACGTGGATTCCAGCGAGCCGCAGCGGGTGGCCGACGCCATGACGTCAGCGACCGCAGCGCTCCTGGTGGAGACGCCGACCAACCCGTTGATGCGACTCACCGACCTCCGGGCCATGGGCGACATCGCCAAGCGGCACGGGGCCCTGCTCGTCGTGGACAACACCTTCGCGACCCCGGTCTTCCAGCGTCCATTGGAGCTGGGGGCCGACATCGTGTGGCATTCGACCACGAAGTACATCAATGGTCACTCTGATATGATCGGCGGTTTGGCCGTCGTTCTTGAGGATGACTTGGCCGATCGGCTCCAGTTCATCCTCAATGCCGCCGGCGCCGTCCCCGGGCCTTTCGACGCCTGGCTGGCCCTGCGGGGTACCAAGACCCTGCCCCTCCGCATGAAGCAGCACGACGCCAACGGCCGGGCCATCGGGCAGTACCTGCTGGACCGCCTGGGCGCCGACCGCGTCATCTACCCGGGTCTGCCCCATCACCCGCACCACGAGCTCGCTAAGCAGCAGATGTCGGGCTTCGGCGGCATGATGACCCTCGACCTGGGGACCCAGGACAACGCCCGCCGCTTCCTCGAGCGCGTCCAGGTCTTCTCGCTTGCCGAGTCGCTGGGGGGCGTCGAGAGCCTGACCAACCATCCGTTTACGATGACGCACGGGTCCGTGCCCGCGGATGTGAAACACGCCATGGGGCTTACCGAGGGCATGGTCCGGCTCAGCTGCGGAATTGAGGACGCTGAGGACCTCATTGAGGATCTCGAGCGCGCCCTCGTCGGCCTTTGAACCAGGGCCGCGCCCGCTGGAACTAACCGGAGCGCCCGTCGTAGGGACGACAGACTTCGGCCGAAGCCTCCAACCCCCGCGACGATGGCCACTCCGCTTACCCAAATCTCCTCCGTCTCCTGGGAGCACCCGGCTGACCGTGCCGCCTTGCGCACGCTCCGGGCGCTTCCGGGATTCGATGAGGTCGTCCGCAAGATCGCCAGCGTGTTCGGCGAGCGCGGCGTTCGCAATCTCTTCCTCGGCGACGCCGTTCTGGTTGGGCCCACGCAGCGCCCGCGGCTCCATGCGCTCTATCACGAGGTGCTGCAGACGCTCGACTGGCCCAACGCGGGACAGCCGGTGCCGCAGCTCTACGTCACGCAGACGCCGATCGCCAACGCTGGCGCCGTTGGGTTCGATCAGCCCTTCATCGTGATCAGTTCCGGCACGCTGGAGCTGCTCGAGCCTGACGAGCAGAAGTTCATTCTCGCGCAGCAACTCGGCCACATCATGACCGGGCGCACGACGTATCGCACCATTGCGCTCATCGTGCTGTTCTTCGGGATGAGCGCGCTGCCGTTGCTCGCGTCCATCGCGCTGCTCCCGTTCCAACTCGCCCTGCTCGAATGGTATCGCAAGAGCGAGCTCAGCGCCGACCGTGCCGGCATGCTTGGCACGCAAGATCCACGGGCGAGTCTGATGACGTTCCTGAAGCTCGCTGGCGGTCGTGCGGAGGGCGATACGATCGATCTCGAGGCGTATCTCACGCAGGCGTCGGAGTACGAACTGGGTGGCACGGCATGGGACAGTGTGCTGCGGGCGCTCAATACCGCGCTGCGTGAGCATCCGTTTCACACGGTGCGCGCCGGCGAACTTCGGCGCTGGCAGCAAACGGGCGCGTACGCCGAGATCGTCGGTGGTGCCTATATCCGCCGTGGTACGGAAGCGGAGCGGCCGTACCGCGACGACCTGCGTGATGCGACGGACTACTACGCTGAGAAGGCGAAGGCCGCGGCTGACACGGTGGGTGACGTGATCGGTCGTGCGGCGGATGCGTTCCGGGATGCCTTCCGGGCCGCCAGCGCGATGGGAGGGGCGGAACCGCCGGCGCCTCCGCCGCCACCGCCTCCGCCACCACCGGCTCCCGAGCCGCCGCCAGTCAACTAGGGGGCGTTCGGCCGCCAACTGTTGTCGCTCGCCCGGCCCCTTACCTTTGTGGCATGAAGATTCTCCTGCTTGGTTCCGGTGGCCGCGAGCACGCCCTTGCCGAGGCGTTGTCGCGCGAGAACACGCCCATCGAGATCATCGCCGCCCCTGGGAATCCGGGCATTGCCGAACTCGCGCGTTTGGTCAAAGTCGATGCGAACAATCCGGCGGCCGTGTGCGCGCTCGCGGAGCAGGAGGCGGTGGATCTGGTCGTTGTCGGCCCCGAGGCACCACTGGCCGCGGGCGTGGTCGATGCGCTGCAGCTGCGCCGTATCCCCGCTTTTGGCCCGACGATGGGTGCGGCGACGGTCGAAACGAGCAAGGCCGGCACCAAGGCGCTCATGATGGCGGCGGGCATCCCCACGGCGCACGCCGAGACGCATCGTGTTGCCGACGAGGCCAAGGCCGCGGTCAAGGCGCGATTCGGCGCTCCGGTGGTCATCAAGGCCAGCGGCCTCGCGGCGGGCAAGGGCGTGATGGTGTGCCAGACCGAGCGTGAAGCGTTCGACGCCATCGACCGCATTCTCGGCGACAAGGTGTTCGGCGACGCCGGCAACGAATGCCTGGTGGAGCAGTTCATGACCGGCGAGGAGTTGTCGCTGTTCGCGATTGCCGACGGCACCGATGTCCTGCCGATGATCGGCGCGCAGGATCACAAGCGCCTGCTCGATGGCGACGACGGGCCGAACACCGGCGGGATGGGCGCCTACACGCCGGTCTCGTTCTCCACGCCGGCGCTGGTCGATCACGTCACGGAATCCGTGTTCCTCCCCACGCTGCATGCGCTGCGGAAGCGGGGGACGCCGTTCACCGGTCTCCTGTATGCGGGACTGATGCTCACTCCAGACGGCCCGAAGGTGGTGGAGTTCAACTGCCGCTTCGGCGATCCGGAGACGCAGGCAATTCTCCCGATGCTCACCAGCAGTCTCCTTGAACCGATGCTGGCCGTGGCGCGTGGCGCACGCATCGGCAGCATGTCGCCGTTCACCTGGCGCGCTGGCGCCTCGGTCACCACGGTCGTGGCGTCGGGCGGCTATCCCGATGCGCCGCGCACGGGAATTGGCATCGAACTGCCGTCCTTCGGCGACAGCATCCACGTCTTCCACGCCGGCACCACGCGCGACGCCGACGGTACGCTGCGCACCAGTGGTGGCCGCGTCTTTGCGGTCACGGCGCTGGCCGACACCTTCGCGGCGGCCCAGGCAGCCAGCCGAGAGGCCGCCGGTCGCATCGGCTTCGAAGGGGCGATCCACCGTCGCGACATCGGCTGGCGCGAAGCGTCGCGACTTGCCTGAACTTCCGGAAACCGAGACGATCGCGCGCGACCTGCACGCGATGGTGGTGGGCGCGCGCATTTCGGCCGTTGAGATCACGCGCCCCGACGTGCTGCGAGAAGCCGATGGCGTCGCATTCCGACGCGCGCTGATCGGTGCGGACATCACGCGCGTATGGCGTCGCGCAAAGCTGATCGTGCTCGACCTGCGCCACGCCGGACCAACGGCGGCGCTCTGGCATCTGGTCGTGCAGCCCCGCTTCACCGGCGGGCTCCTGGTGGACGCGGGCGACCTGCCCGCAGACGAACTCGCGTACCGCTGCCTGACGCTCGACCTGAGCGATGGCCGGCGCCTGCACTACCGGGACGTCCGCCGGCTGGGGACGGTGGCGCTCATGCCCCCCGACCGATTTGCCGAGTATTCCGGCGCGCTTGGTGCGGAGCCTCTTGACCCAGCCCTCACCGATGCTGCATTTTCGGGCTCTCTTCGGTCAAGTCGCCAGGCCATCAAGATTGCCCTGATGGATCAGAAGCGGTTGGCCGGTGTCGGCAACATTTACGCGAACGAGGCCCTGTGGCGCGCCGCGATCGATCCTTCCCGGGGAGCAGACTCACTCCGCAGCGCCGAATGGTCGGTGCTGCGTCAGGAGCTGCAGGCGGTCCTGGCCGAGAGCATCGCCGCTCGCGGCACGAGCTTCCGGGACTATCGTGATGCCCGAGGCGAGCGCGGGGCTTTCGTGGAGCAGTTGGCCGCCTACGGTCGTGCCGGCCTCCCCTGCAAACGCTGCGGCCGCACCCTGGTTGGTACGCACGCCGTGGACGGGCGCAGTACCGTCTTCTGCCCCAGCTGTCAGTTCTAAGGCGGATCGGCGAGTGCCGACGGCGCGTCCCCGACGTGCCAAGTCGCTCCCCTCGCTCGCAACCCAGCTCGACCTGGCCGTCGGCAGCCCGGAGGCCGACGTGGCGCGCCTCCGTGAGCAGGTCCGCGCAACCACCCGCAACGTCCCCGGCGTATATCTCATGCGCGGCGCGCATGGCGAGGTGCTCTACGTCGGCAAGAGCACGCAGGTGCGCACGCGGCTGCTCTCCTACTTCCGGCTTCCGTGGCCTGAGCATCGCCACGCGCGCCTGCTCCGCGAAACCGTACGCATCGAATGGGAGCCATTGCCCAGCGAGTTCGCCGCGCTGCTTCGGGAAGTGCGGCTCATTCGGGCCCATCTCCCTCGTTACAACATTCGCTCGGCCCGACCGCTGGACCGCTGGTGGGTGATCACCATCGCCAAGGGCCCCGCGCCGCGGCTTCGCATCCAACGGGCGAGCGCGGCGGCCCGATCGCGCGACATCGCGCAGATGATCGGGCCTTTTGCGTCCCGTCGCCCGCTCGTCGAAGCCCTGCGCGTGCTCAACGACGCGCTGGGCCTGCGGGATTGCGCCGATCGCGTCCCGATGCACACGAGCGACGTGGCGGAGCTTTTCGATGAGCATGATCCGGCACTCCAGCGCACGCCCGGTTGCCATCGCTATGAAACGCGCCGGTGCCTCGGGCCCTGCGTTGGCGCGGCGTCCGAGTACGAGTACCGGGCGCAACTCGCGCGCGCGAAGTCCGTTCTCGAGGGGCGCGATGATTCCCCGCATCAATACCTGGTGCGCGAAATGGCCGCCGCCAGCGCCGCGCTCAGCTTCGAGCGGGCGGGTTGGCTACGCGACCGTCTCACGGCCTTGCAGGAGCTCGACGGTCAGCTGGCCCGAGTCCGTGAGGCGCTGGCACGGCCGTCGTTCGCCTATGCGGTCCCCGGGCGCGACGGAGACGATCGCATCTATCTCGTGCGACACGGCCGCGTGGTGGGAGAAGCGCGCTGCCTCGATCCCGACTCCGTTGCGGCACTCCAGACACTGGAGCATCGGGGCGTGCAGGCGCCGAGCGGGGCGATGGTGGAGCAGCTCGATGAGCTGTTGATGCTTGAACAGTGGTTCCGAGCCAACCCGTCGGCGTCGCTGTGCGCCGCATCCGTGGTCGGCGCACTGCAGGCGCTGTCGCTCCACCTGCAACAGCTTCCGCTTACTCCTCCAACGGACGCTCGTCTGGAATCCCCAACGGAATGAGCTCCACATCGGCCTGCCCCTGCCAGAGGTAGAGCTTCGCCACACACGGCTGCAGCTTGAATCGGCGCGGCCCTGCTGCCCCGGGGTTCACCACCACCCGGCGTGCGGCCTTCGTGACGAGCTGCTGGTGCGTGTGACCATACACAATCACGTCCGCGCTGGGATACGCGCCCACCAACTTGGGAGGCGTCGGGCTCCCCAGCTCGTGGCCATGCGTCACCACGATGCGAACGCCGTCGATGACGTCCTCAATGCGCTCGACGAGCTCGGGGCGTCCGGGAGCGTCGGTGTTGCCCCAGACCGCGCGGATCGGTGCGATCGCCGCCAGCTCCGCCAACACGCTGGCCGGTCCCACGTCTCCCGCGTGAAGGATCTGCGATACGCCATCGAGCGCCTCGAACACCTCGGGGCGGACGAGGCCATGCGTGTCGGAGATCAGGCCGATGATCGTGGCGGTCTTGGATGGCATGGCTGAATACTAGCCGTCCTCCGCAAGACGTCGACGGCTACGAGCGCCCGCGCCGCCGATCCAGTTCGGCGCGCGCCCCCTCGGCGTCCGGCGTACCGGGGAAACGCTCCACCAGCCGGCGCATCTCGCTCAGCGCACGCGGCTCGTCGCGAAGCGCGCCCAGGTAGAGGTCGATGAGGCGCTGCGTCGCGAAGAGCTCGTCGCCGCGCGACACCGTTGGCAGTTGCCGCAGGCGCACGAGCAGTTCACGCGCCCGGTCCGCACGTCCGTCTCGTCCGAGATGGAGATCGGCCTCGCGCCGGAGCAGCTCGACCGTGGCGCCGTGCCGCTCCCGCAGCGCATCGAAGGCCAGCATGGAGCCGGCGATGTCGCCCTGCGTGAACAAGGCTTCGGCCGCCGAGGTCGGGATCGTGCGAGGTCCCCCCGACGGTGGATGCAGCATCGACTGCGCCACGCGCCCGGAGCTGCTCACGACGGTCCACACCACCACCGCCACCCCCGCCGCGAGCGGGGGCGCCGCGAGCAGCGCCACCATGAGCCGCTGACTCCGCGGAATGCCGATCACCCGAACCCCAACGTCCATCACCAGAAAGGCGAGGATGCAGATCACCGCGAAGAGCACCGCGCCGTTCAACAGTCGACGGCGACGCTGTTGACGAAGCTGCCGTTCGAAGAGCGCGGAGTCGAGCACGCTCGCTCAGTCGGTTGGCGTGTCGTCGCCCCAGCGACGCCCCACGGAGTGCTCCAGGTCGAGATGATCGAGTACCCGCGCCACGATGAAGTCCACCAGATCCTCGATGCGCGACGGCTGATGATAGAACCCCGGGGCGGCCGGAATCACGGTGGCACCGGCGCGCGTGATGTGCGTGAGGTTCTCGAGATGGATCAGCGACAGTGGTGTTTCACGTGGCACGACGATGAGCCGTCGGCGCTCCTTGAGCGCCACGTCCGCCGCCCGCTCCACCAGGGATCGCGAGGTGCCGTGCGCGATGGCGCTCACCGTGCCCATCGAACAGGGGCACACCACCATGCCACTCGTGCGGGCCGAGCCGCTGGCCGGCTTCGCTCCCCGATCGTTGTCGTCGAAGACGGTGACACAGCGATCCCACGCGGCGGCGCCCACATGGGCCTTGAGCGCATCCAGCGTGTGCAGGCCGCTCTCGGTCCGCAGCAGCCGCCACCCATGGCTCGACACGATGAGCCACGTGGGCACCTGCAGTTCCACCAGCGCCCTCAGCAGGCGCACCGCATAGGGCGCCCCGGAGGCGCCGGTAATGGCCACGACGACGGGATGCCGTTGCATCGCACTCACGGATTGCCTCCTCCCAACAGCAGCCGTGCCGCCAGCACGGCCACCAGAAACAGCATCGAAATCACGCCATTCATCGTGAAGAACGCCGCGTCCACCTTGGACAGATCATCGGCCTTCACCAGGCGGTGTTCCCACATCAACAGCACGGCGACTGCCGCAACGGCGGCCCACAGGATCGCATTGGCCGCCTGGGTGATCTCGCCCATCGGATGCGCCGCCATCACCGCCGCAAAGCACGCCACCGACAGCACGTGATGCGCCCGGGCAATGGTGATGGCGCGCGCCACGCCGAAGGTGCTTGGCACGCTGTGCAGTCCGTGCTGCCGATCGAACTCGGCGTCCTGAAGGGCGTAGATCATGTCGAAGCCGCCGCTCCAACTCGCGACCGCCAGCGCCAGCACGCAGAGCAGCCACCACGGCTGGCTCCAGTGCCCGGTCACCGCGAGATAGCCGCCGACCGGCGCGATGGCGAGGCCGAGCCCGAGCCACAGGTGCGACCAGCGCGTGAATCGCTTCGTGTAGCTGTAACCGAGCACCCAGAATAGCGCGACCGGTGACAGGGCGAAGCAGAGCGGGTTGATCATGTACGACGCGAGCAGGAAGAGCGCGCTCGTCACCAGAATGCTGCCGCGCGCCTGGCCCAGTGTGAGCGCCCCGCGCGGGATCTCGCGCATCGCGGTGCGTGGATTCTTCGCGTCGACGTCGCGATCGACCAGTCGATTGAAGGCCATCGCCGCAAAGCGCGCGCTGGTGAATGCCAGGAGCACCCACCCAACCAGCGCCGGCGTGACCGGCGAGGTGACGCTCGCGAAGAGCACCCCCACCAGCGTGAACGGCATCGCGAACACCGTGTGCGGCAACTTCACGAAATTGGCAAGGCGCACCGGAAGCGAATCGCCGCTCACCAGCTGCCCATCCACCGCCCCTTTGGGGATGCCCTTGGGGATGCCCTTGGGCGGCGTGAATGATCCGCGCGGCGTCACGGTCACCAGCCCGGTACGGCCGGAAGACCGAGACTCGCCCACTTCGCGTCAACGGCACGCTTGGTGGCCTCATCCATCTCGATCACCTTGGGCCAGGCACGCGTGAACCCCTCCTCGGGCCACTTGCGCGTGGCGTCGATGCCCATCTTGCTCCCGTAGGTGAACGCACGACTCGCATGATCGAGCACGTCCACGGGGCCCATGGTGAAGCGCACATCACGCTGCGGATCCATGTTGTTGAGTGCCACCCACCACGCCTCGACCGGGTTGCGGACGTTGATCTCCTTGTCCACCACCACGAGCACCTTGGCGAGCGACATGAGCCCCTGCCCCCACAAGGCGTGCATCACCTTGTCGGCGTGACCGGGATACTTCTTGTCGATGCTCACGAACACGAGGTTGTGGAATCCGCCCTCGGCCGGCATGTGGTAGTCCACGATCTCCGGCGTCGTGAGCTTGAGCAGTGGCAGAAAGATCCGCTCGGTGGCGTGCCCGAGGTAGAAGTCTTCCATCGGCGGGCGCCCCACGATCGTGGAGGCGTACACCGCGTTCCTGCGCATCGTCACCGCCGTGACATGCACCCTGGGATAGAGATCCGCCTCGGAGTAGAACCCGGTGTGATCACCGAACGGGCCCTCCACGATGAGCGCTTCGGCCGGATCGATGTATCCCTCGATCACGAATTCGGCGTCGGCCGGCACTTCGAGATCGTTGGTCACCGCCTTGGCGAGCCGCACCGGATCGCGACGCAGGAACCCGGCAAAGAGAAACTCGTCGATGTTGGGCGGGAGCGGCGCACTCGCCGAGTACATGCTCGCCGGATCGGCGCCGACCACGATGCACACCGGCATCTTCTCACCGCGCTCGGCCATCTGACGCATGTGCTCGGCGCCCGTCTTGTGACGCTGCCAGTGCATCGCCACCTCGCGCTTGCCCAGCTGCTGCACCCGGTACATGCCGACGTTGCGGATGCCGCGCGCCGGATCCTTCGAGATCACGGCGGTCATCGTGATATACGGTCCGCCGTCCTCCGGCCAGCAGTGCAGTACGGGAATCCGGTCGAGGTCGATGTCGTCGCCGCGCCACACGATTTCCTGACACGCCGGGGTGCCACCCTTGGTACGCGGCGGAAACTTGGACACCTCGAGCAGGCGCGGCAGCAATGACAGCTTCCCCACGAACCCATCGGGCACCTTGAGGTCCATCAGCTGCGTGATGCGCTCGCCGATCTCGTCGAGCTTCTCGACGTTGAGCGCGAGCGCCATGCGGCGCATCGAGCCGAAGATGTTGATGGCGACCGGATACGGCGAGATGGAACCGTCGCGCAGCACCGGCTTCTCGAAGAGCAGCGCCTTGCCGCCGCCGGGCATCTTGGACACGCGATCGGCGATCTCGGTGAGTTCGAGATGCACCTTCACCGGCTGCGTGATGCGATGCAGTTCGCCGATCCGCTCAACGGCCGCGAGGAAATCTGAAAGGGTATCGAATGCCATGCTGGGAGACCGCCGGTGGCGCCGCCGCTACACGGTCGCGACGTGAATCGCCGCGATACCGAAGGTGAGGCGCTGCCACTGCACGGTGCTGAAGCCTGCCTGGCGCAGCCGATCGGCGAGCGCCTCCTCCGTGGGGAACTTGGCCACGGAGAGTGGCAGGTAGGTGTACGCCGAGCCGTGACCGCTCACGAGCCGACCGATCAGCGGCAGGACGTTGTGGAAGTACGTGTGATAGAGCGCCCGGACGAGCGCGAATCGCGGCGTCGAGAACTCGAGGATGACGAAGCGCGCGCCCGGGGTGAGCACGCGTCGCACCTCGCGCAGCCCGGCGTCGAGATCGGCGACATTGCGGATGCCGAAAGCCACAATGGCGCCGTCGAGCGTGGCGTTCCCGAACGGCAGGGCGAGCGCATCGGCGCCCACCGGGGCGAGCACCGCCCGCGAGGCCTTGCCCAGGCCGTGCTGCAGCATGGGCACGGCGAAGTCAGCGCCGGCCACGAACCCCTGAAAACCCGCCTGACGCACCAACGTCGCGCCCACGTCGAGCGTCCCGGCGCACAGGTCCAGATAGGTCCCCTTCGGACGATCGACCCAACCGAGTTCCGCCAGGGCCTTCTTGCGCCAGCGCTTGTCGATATTCATCGACAGCACGTGGTTCAGCAGGTCGTAGCGTGGCGCGATGTCGGAGAACATCTGCTGCACGTATTCGCGCTTCCCCGTGCCCTCCGCGGCCTGCGCGGCAGCGGCAAGATCGGCGGAACCAGCGCCGGAGCGCTCGGGAGTCGTCGCCCCCGGGGCGTCGATGGTGCGTGGCATTCCCCAAAGATCACCGGAACAGGTCTCAGCGAGCAAGGCGAACCCGCGAGGTTGCACAGTCCGGAACTCGGTCGGACTGGCTGGTTTGCCTCTGTTCACACCGCTAGCTTTGCCCCAGCGCATGCCGACTCTCGACGAGCTGGGAACCCTCCCCGATGCCGATGTCGTCCGCCTCGCCCAGCAGGGGCGCGAGCTCGCCTTCCGGGAGCTCGTGCGCCGCTACGAGCGGCCGGTGTTCTCGCTCATCTACCGCATGGTGCGCGATCGCGAGACGTCCGAGGACCTTGCCCAGGACGCGTTCGTCAAAGTCCTGAATCACATCGACAAGTACAGCCCCGAGTTCAAGTTCTCGAGCTGGCTGTTCAAGATCGCCAACAACGTCGCCATCGATCATTTGCGACGACGGCGCATCGACACGATCTCGATGGACGGCAGTCCGCACGCGACCACCGCATCGGAGGTGGAAGCCAGCTCCCTCGAGCTCGAAGCTGACCAGGAGAACGCACTCGACGAGCTCGAGGCCCGCGAACTCGGGTCGGCCATCGAAAAGGCGATCGCCCGACTTCGCCCCGAGTATCGGGCCTGCATCATGCTGCGTCATGTGGAGGGGCGAGCGTACGAGGAGATCGCGGCCACGCTCGACTTGCCACTCGGCACGGTCAAGACCTACATCCACCGGGCCCGGCACGAGCTCCGGAAGGCGCTTGAACCGCTTCGCGAATGATCACCCGTTCATGTTCACGTTCCCTGAAACCCGCCGTCCGGCGGCCGCGTAGTGCTCGCATGGAGGCACCCTAGCATGCAGGACAGACACCTCAGACCCGACGAAATCGAGCTCCTGCTCGATGGCGAAGAAGGCTTCGGCGTGGCGCCCCTCAGGGCTCACGTCCGTTCGTGTTTGGAGTGCCAGGGCGAACTGGAGAGTGCCCGGGAGCTCATGCTGGCGCTCGATACGCTTCCCGACTTCGCCCCGTCGGTCGGGTTCGCCGACCGGGTCATGTCGCAGGTGCAGGTGTTTGAGCCCTGGCACGCGGCCGCGACCCGCACGGTCGAGAGCTACGTGCCGGCGTCACGTCCCGCCCGAATTGCGGCCGGCATCGGCGCCGCCTTCGCGGCTGGTCTGGGCACCGCCGCCGCAACCTGGGCCGTGGCTCGGGCAGACATGGGCCTCGTCCTCGCCTCCCTGGGCCTTGAGCGCTTCCGGGAGCAGGTGCTGGCCGCCGGCAACGACCTGATGGCCACGGTGCTCGGACAGCCCGGCATCGACGCCCTCCGCGCCAGCACCCCCGAAACGATGGCGCTGGCCCTCGGCGGTTTCGTGGCCGCCGCCGGGCTCGGCGTTGTAGGTATTCGGGCCCTCGCCACGGCGTCACGCCGCACGAGCTGACGGGGCCGCGATGCTGACAACCCTCTACGCGATCACCGGGGTTTTCGGCATTGGCCTGCTGATCGGGGTCGTGGTGCTGATGACCGCCGAGGAAGCGCTGCTGGCAGTGGCCAAGACCGCCGCCCGCGACGTCTCCGGGAGTTTCTGGGCCGGCATTCTCTGGCAGCTGCTCGCCGCCCCGTTGCTGGCGGTGCTGCTGCTCGCCTGCGCCATCACGATCGTCGGACTGCTCGCCACGCCCATCGTGGCGCTCGCTTGGGCGTTGGCCTACGCCGGCGCCTTCACGCTGGGCATACTGGCGGTGGCCATGGTCATCGGTCGTGCCTTGGCAGGCCGCGGTGCGGGCCCGAGCGAGCGCGGCGCCGCGCTGCGCGGCCTCACGGTGGGGCTTGTCGCGTTGAGCCTCGTCTGGTTCGGCACGGCGTTCGCGGCGCCGATTCCCGTGGCTGGTGGCATCGCGCGCCTCATTGCGGTCGCGTTCACGTGGGCGGTTGGCACGGTCGGACTGGGTGCCGTCGTGAAGTCGCGCATCGGCGTGGCAAAGCTCAGTGTGCAGTTCGGCCGCTTCAAGGGCGCCAAGTGGGGCGCGGCGTCGACCACGACGACGATGGAAGCCCCGGCGCCAAGCTGGCAGACGCCGACCCCGGTGCAAGGCGTGGTGGCCGCCCGTCGGCCGGTGAATACCACGAGCGGCACCGGTCCGGGCGCAGAGCTTTAGCGCGCCGTTCTGGAGTCAGCGTGCGCGCAGCACCACACGCGCGCCTCGGGTAAGCCCCAGCGTCGCCGCCGCGTTCCCCTCGCGGATGGCGACCTCCACAAACCCATTCGAGCCCGTGAGCGCCACCAGCGCTCCCGCGTCGGCGTCGCCGTAGGTGCGCACCAGCGGCGCACGATGCCCCGCCACCTCGATCGTGCCGCCGTCGCGCACGGCCAGGTTGGTGATGGCATTGCCGAATCGATCGATCGTCAGCACTTCGCCCTGCAACGATCCGTCGGGTTGCCGTTGCGGTTGCGGCGTGCGCAAACGGAGGGCTCCGGTGAACAGGTCACCGAGTGACTCGATGGCGGCGCCGATGGCCAGCTCGGCGGCGACGGGCGCGAATACATCGCGACCGTGAAACGTGGGCGATGCGTGGGCATCCACCGGCAACGCAATGACCCGTGCATCGAGCGTGAACAGCGCGGGCGACAGCACGCCGTTGTCGGGACCAACAAGAAAGCGTCCGTCGCTCTCCACCGCGATTGCGGCGCGCCCCGTACCCACGCCGGGGTCGACCACGACCACGTGCACCGTTCCCGGCGGAAAGCGGCGCCAGTAGCGCGCCACGGCCAATCGCGCGGCGGCCACGTCCTGCGGCGGCACCTCATGCGACAGATCGACGAGTGGCACGCGCGGCGCGCGTGACACCAGCACGCCCTTGAGCTCGGCCACATAGCCGTCGGCCGTGCCAAAGTCCGTCAGGAGCGTGATCGCCGGGGCAGTCATCTGCATAACGTGCCTCAGACGCGTGAGCGACGCCAGCGTCCCCAGGCCCAGAGCGCCACCATCACCATGCCGCGCGCCGCCGCAGTGAGCGCGATCGTCCACCAGAGCCCAGTGGTACCCCAGTGCGCGGCCGCCCACGCGCCCACCGGCAAGCGCAGCGCGGTCAGTGCCGTGCTCAACACCATCGGCACAAAGGTCCAACCAGCGCCGCCCATCGCACTCTCGAGCACGACCTCGGCGCCGAGAAAGAGCTGGGAGAATGCCGCGATGCGCAGGTAATGCGCGGCTTCGGCGACCACGGCCGCGTCGGTCGAGAAGATCGCGGCAAGCTCCGCAGGCCACAGATAGGTCACGACCGCCATCAGCGCGCCGATCGCGCTCACCACGCCCATCCCCGCCCATCCCGCGCGAATCGCTCGCCGCTCGTCACCGGCACCAAGACTCTGGCCCACGATGGCGGCCGTCGCGGCACCCATGCCGACACTCACCACGTACACCACGCTCTCGACACGAAATCCCAGACCGAGCGCCGCCAGCGCCGGCGTTCCGAATTGTGTGGTGATCCGCGTCAGCCAGACGTAGATGGCGCTGAATGCCACGCCGGTCGCTGCCGCCGGTGCTCCAATGCGCGCGATGGTTGCCACCGACTGCCAGCGGGGCGCCCGCCAGCTGATCATCGCGCGCTGGTGAAGCCACCACACGCCCACCACGCACGCGAGCGCGCGCGGCACCAGCGTCGCGAGGGCGGCTCCGCGCACGCCGAGTGCCGGGATCGGTCCGAATCCGCGAATGAGAATCGGATCGAGGATGAGACCGAGCACCGTGGTGACCGCCAGGATCACGAGCGGTGAGCGCGTATCGCCCTTGCCACGGAATGTCGCATCGACGGCGAAGAAGCCGAAGACGAGCGGCATGCCGAGCAGATAGAGCCCGAGATACGTCTGCCCGATGGCGCTGACCTCGGCGCTCGTTTCTTCGAGCACGAACAGTGCACGCACCACGAACGGCGCCGCGGCGGCAATGCACGAACCGAGCCCCAAGGCGAGCCACAACCCCTCGCTCGCCGCATGCGCCGCTTCGTGCGGCCGCCGCTCACCGTGACGGCGGGCCACGATGGCATCGAGCCCAATCGATACCATCTCGCCGATCGAGATCACCAGCCAGATCCAGAACACCGCCCCCGTGACCGCCGCCAGCGATTCGGCGCCCAACGACCGCCCGATCCAGAAGGTGTCGATGTTGTGAAAGGCCGTCATCAGCAGGTTCGCGATGACGGCCGGAAGCGCCACGCGGCGAATCGTCAGCGAAAGCGGTTCGCCAACGAGTTCGCCGCGTGGGGCATCGAGTGGTTCCCGATCAGCCGTAGCGTTCGTCAAGTCGCTGCATCACCCGTTCAGCCACCTGCGTGATGGCCTTCGCGGCACGCGAATCGGGCTGCGCATCCACGATGGGGCGACCGGTATCGCCGCCTTCCTGAATGCGCGGATCGAGCGGCACCTGCCCGATGAGCGGCAAATCGCACTCCTTCGCGAGCCGTTCACCGCCGCCACTGCCGAAGATCGCAATCGGCTTGCCGGTCTCGGGATTCTCGAAGTACGACATGTTCTCCACGATGCCGAGCACCGGCACCGCCGTGCGCTCGAACATCTTGACGCCGCGGAGTGCATCGCCCACCGCGACCTGCTGCGGCGTGGTGACGATCACGGCGCCATGCACCTGCGTGGCCTGCACGAGCGACAGCTGGGCATCGCCGGTTCCCGGCGGCATGTCCACCAGGAAGTAGTCGAGCTGCCCCCAATTCACGTCACGCAGGAACTGCGTGATGATCTTCATGACGATCGGGCCGCGCCAGATCGCCGGCTGCTCCTTCTCGATGAGGAAGCCGAGCGAGATGACCTTCACGCCGTAGGCCTCGAGCGGGATGATCTTCTCGTCGCGCACCGCCGGCGCCGCGTCGACGCCGAGCATCAGCGGGAGATTCGGACCGTAGATGTCGGCGTCCATGATGCCGACGCGCTTGCCGGCCTTGGCGAGCGCGACGGCGAGGTTCACCGCCACCGTGCTCTTTCCCACGCCGCCCTTGCCCGACGACACGGCGATGATGCGACCGAGGTTCGGATACTGGACCGGTTCGGGGACCTTGGGCGGCGCCTTGGCGGGTGCGGCATCCATCACGGGCAATGCGCGGCCGAAACCACCGGCAGCAGGAGCCTTGGGTTCGTTCATACCTGTAGGCGCGCGACGCGCCGGTGTGGGTTCGGATTGCGCGGGGTCGCGCACATCGACGCGCACGTCGGTGACACCTGCGAGCGCTTCCACCGCCTGACGCACATCACGCACGAGCGTGGCGTCGTCCTCCGGCGCAAGCAGGAGCGTCAGGCGGACCTTGCCGTCGACGGTCGTGGCGATATCGCGCACCTGTTCGGCGGCCATCACATCGGCGCCAGTGCGCGGGTTGCGGACGCCGGCGAGGGCGCCGGTGATCCGCTCCATCAGGGGCTGCATTGGGTCTCTGCGTTTCAGGGTCTGGGACAGCCCCTGAAAGCTAGGCAGGTGCGGGAGGCTCTCCAAGGCGACGCCAACCTGCGTCGGAAAGGCCCAATGCCCGTCGGAACGATGACACAGGGATGACACGGGGACGATAGAGTGGGCCCGTCGGTGCGGGCGCCTGCGGGGCGACCACCGGCCGGCCGCGCGGTAGGGGCCGCGCGCCATTTCACGGATAGATCCACAAGGAGGAGCTCATGACGACACGCATTCCGCGCCTCGCCACTGCCGTCTTTGCCACGCTGGTCGCGCTGGCCACGGTCAACGTTGCCACCGCCCGCGCGGACGAGGGTGACCCCATCTCGACGACGTGCGGCGCGGGGACGATCGAGGAGTGTGGCGAGCGGCCCATCATCGTCTGCGACTGGATCGTGGAGTTCGGCCAGGGACTGGGCGGCGTCTTCAGCTTCAAGATCGGCCGGACGAACTGTCACTCGATGGGCAGCGTGAAGATCTACAAGAACACCAACGCGTCGTCGTCGCTGAGCGGCTCCTGCGACGCGCTGGCCCCCTTCCTGGGCATGCCGAAGGGGAGCGGGTGCTCCGAGGAGGAGATGTAGTGGGCTCGTCGATCAGCCTCGGACGATGGTTCGCGGCGATCGGCGCGTTGGCGCTGGGTGGAGTCGTGATCGACTCCATCCGGCCGCCAGCGGTCAGTGCCATGCGGGCGGAGGTGCTCAGCACCGCAGCTCCGTCGCTGTCACCCGACGGGCGTCTGCGGTCGGCGGTACTGCTGCAGCGGTCGGATTGCACGGGCAACCTGCGGCTCTTCGAACTGCTGCATCGCGGCGACGTGCGGGAGCGCCTGCGCCTGGGCGTGATCTGGTACGCCGGTGCCACGACGGACTCCACGGCAATTCGCGCGCTGCTACCGCGCTGGACGTCCACCACACCGCTCCGACCGGTGCCGCGCCGAGTGCTGGCGGAACTCGCATCGCTTGGCCACCGCAGTACGCCGCTGGTGGTGCTGTTCGATCAGGAGGGGCGCGTTCGGCTCACATCTCAAAGCCCGCGGTCCTCGCGTGAATTCGCGGGGCTGCGTCGAGCGATCGAGGGACTGACATGGATCGAAGAACTATGAGGTACCGCCTGATCCGACGCTGGCTGGCGTTTGCCGTGATCGCCGGGGGATCCGGGCGTTTGGACGCCCAGCCGATTCGCCGCTTCCCCGCCGACACCTTCTGGCGTCGTCTCTGGACGGCGGGCTCCAAGGACGATGGGCTCTTCGTGGAGCCGCGCGCGGTGGTCGTCCATCAGGGTCGTGTCACGGTGCTCGATCGCGGGACGCGCGAGGTGCTGTCGTTCGATCGGCGCACGGGGCGTTCCCTGCTCCGTCTCCCGGCGCGGGGCAACGGTCCGGGCGAGTTCAAGCGGCCAGCGCATCTCGTGACCACGGGTGACGGCTTTGCGGTGGTGGATCACGCGAACATGCGCCTGTCCTCGTTCGACGCGCAGGGGCGCATGCGATGGGACATCATCATTCCGGAGATCTTTCGGGTCTCGGATCTCTGCTTTCTGTCGCCCACTCGCGTCCTGGTACACTACAAACGGCGCGATTCATCGATGGTGGTCTTCGACAGTGCGGGACGTCGGCTGTCGGTCCGCTCCATTCCCTGGACCGCGGCCAGACCATCGACCATGACCTTCCTGCACGAGGCATTCATGAGCCCGGTGGCGGCCGACGGCTCGTGCGCGCTGGTGTCGTACTTCGGCGCGGAGTGGGCCGTGATTCCGGGCGAAGCCACGGGCCGACGGATTTCGATCCATCGCTACATCGAACCGGGCGGCGAGCCGGTCGTGATTCGAAATGAAACGCCGATGTCACCTACCGACCCGATGCCAAAGGTCGTACCGGAGGTGACCGAGACCCCACCGATTGCCAAGGGCGTTCTGCTGCGGCGGGACACGGTGATTGTGATGGGCGCGCGCACGCGATCTGATCCTCACCGTCTGCTGGACTACTACGAGCGCGCGACCGGGCGATACCTCTACTCGCGTCGCTTGCCCTTCCCGCTGGTCGCCTTGGCGATCGACGACGACGGCACGTTCTTCGGTGCCGTGATCGAAGAAAACATTCAGGCGCTCGTGGCCTTCCGCCCCGAGCGCCTGAACAAGGCCGTGCAGCGCGAACTCGACCGTGCGCGAAAGTCTAGTGCGCCCCTGCGAGATACTGCCGCGCGTCGCTCACCACCTGCGCCCGCACGTCCGCGAGGTTCCCGGTGAGCAGCGCCCCGCTGGCTTTCGCGTGGCCACCACCACCGTAGCGTCGCGCGAACTGCTGCACATCCACCTGCCCGGTGCTGCGAAAGCTCACCTTGACCTTGCCGTGCCCGAGGTCGCGGAAGAACAGCGCCAGCCGCGTGCCCGAAATGGAGCGCGGGTGTTCCACGATTCCATCCAGATCTTCGCTGCTGACCTTGAAGCGCTCCATGGCATCGGCCTCGACCGAGATCCACGAGAGGCCGATGGCGCTGTCCACCTCGAGCGATTCGAGGGCGGCGCGCAGCAGTTGCAGCCGGCCGACGCTCACCTGGGCGTAGATACGGCGGTACATCTCCTCGGGATCGACGCCGGCCGACAGCAGGTGGCTCGCCACCGCATGGGCGCGGGGCGAGGTGTTGCTGTAGCGGAAGCTCCCGGTGTCCGTCAGGATCGCGGCGTACAGCGACTGCGCGATGGCGGGTGTGATGTCGAGATCGAGCGCGATCGCGATGTCATACACCAACTCTCCGGTGGCGCACGCCGCAGTATCGGTCACGGCGAGCGTCCCCACGGGCTCGTCACCGGCAATGTGGTGGTCGATCACGGAGATCGGCACCGTCAGGGCGCGCACGCGATCGGCGAGCACACCGAGCCGGCGCACATCATTGATATCGAGCACCACGAGCGCATCGACGTCATCGAGCGCGGCGGCACCGCGCGCACTGGCGTCGTCGACGTCCTCGCCCAGGAGGAACTGAAACATGCCGGGCCACGGCGTGGGATTCACGATCCGGCAGGTGATCCCACGCTGGGCGAGCAGACGGGCGAGTGCGGTTTCCGAACCGCACCCGTCACCGTCCGCATTGATATGGGTGGAGAGCGCCACGGTCATCCCGGGGCGCAGCGCGTCGGCCCACGTACGTATCGCTGCCCGACGCGCCTCCGATGCGCTCAGCAGCCCATCGGCCACCCCTGTGCCCATTACCGTCCCGCTTCCTTCTTGCCGATGGTGGAGTTGCGCATGCCGTACACGAAGTACGTGGTCATGCCGATCGCCGTCCAACCGGCGAGCAGCATCCATGTCAGCTTGGGCAGCTGGTACATCATGTACAAGGTGGCGCCGGCGCCGAGGATCGGCACGAGCGGCACGAGCGGCGTGCGGAAGGGGCGCTCGAGTTCCGGCGAGCGCGAACGCAGCACCATCACGCCGATGCACACCGTGGCGAATGCGGCGAGCGTACCACCCGACACCAGTTCACCCAGCAGGCCGAGCGGGAAGAAGCCGGCGATGATGATGGCGATGATCCCGACGATCCACGTCGACGCGGCCGGCGTCTGGTAGCGCGGGTGCACCTTGGCGAAGACCTTCGGCAGCAGGCCGTCGCGCGACATGGTGTAGAAGATACGCGGCTGGCCCATGAGCATCACGAGCACGACCGAGGACAGACCCGCGACGGCGCCGATGTTGACGAGGTACTCCAGCCACTTGAGCTGCGGCACCGCTTCGAGGGCGGCCGACACCGGGTGCGCGACGCCAAGCGCCGTGTACTTGGTGAGGCCCGTCATGACCAGCGACATCAGGATGTAGAGCACCGTGCAGATCAGCAGCGAGGCGATCATGCCGATCGGCAGGTCGCGCTGCGGGTTCTTCGCTTCCTGGGCCGCCGTGGAGACGGCGTCGAAACCGATGTAGGCGAAGAAGACCACCGGCGCCGCGCGAAGCACACCGGACACACCGTACTTCGTGCTGCCGTCCGGATTGGTGACCATCTCCGGGATGAACGGCGTCCAGTTCTCGCGATTCACGTACATGAACCCGAAGCCGATCACGAGGAGTACGATGACCATCTTGATGGCGACGATGACGTTGTTGAGCGTCGCCGACTCCTGCACGCCGCGCACGAGCAGCATCGTGAGTGCCAGGATGAGGAGCACCGCCGGCAGGTTGATCAGACCATCGACCACCGTGCCGCCCGCCGCCGTGCACGCATCACGCGTGGCGAAGGCCGCCTTGGCCACCGTGTCCACCAGCGTCGCGCCCGTGCCGTCGACGCACGTGAACGCGCGCACCACCGTATGGCCGCCTTCCACACCCAACGGCGCGCTGGCGAAGGCCGCCGGAATGTGAATGCCCACCTCGTTCAGCATGGCGCTGAAGTAGCCGGACCAGCCCACACTCACGGTGGACGCCGCGAACAGGTACTCGAGGATCAGGTTCCAGCCGATGAACCACGCCACGCCTTCACCCATCGTCGCGTAGCTGTACGTGTACGCGGACCCGGCGATCGGGATCATGCTCGCGAACTCGGCGTAGCACAGGCCGGCGAACAGACAGGCCAGGCCGGCCAGCACGAAGGAGAGCGAGACGCCCGGGCCGGCGAAGTTCGCCGCCGCGGTTCCCGTCAGCACGAAGATGCCGGCGCCGATGATGGCACCGATGCCGAGCATCGTGAGGTTCAGCGCGCCGAGCGTGCGCTTGAGGCCACCCTCGGAGCTGTCCGCTTCGGCGCGGAGCGCTACGATTGACTTCTTGGACCAGATTCCCATCGGTCGGGGGGTGAGGTCGAGGTTTGGCGCGCCCTGGGGAGTGAAGGCGGGCGTGCGGGGGGACGGTCGGACGGAACAATACGCTGTGGACAGCCTTCGCGCTGCTATTGTCCGAACCTTCTGACAGTCTGGACGGCCCCGGGGATGCCTCGCGAACGCTTCGCGTATGCTTCGCCCAACATCCATTCCAGACCGGGCGTGCCGACTCGACACGCCAAGGGCCGGCCACCCGATGCGGGTGAACCGGCCCTGGGGTCACGTCGCGATCACACCGAGTAGTTCGGCGCCTCGCGGGTGATCGTCACATCGTGAGGATGCGACTCGCGCAAACCGGCCGTGGTGATACGCACGAACTCGGCTTCGGTGCGCAACTGCTCGATGGTGCCACAGCCGACATAGCCCATGCCACTGCGGAGGCCGCCGATCATCTGGAAGAGCACGTCGCCCACCGGGCCCTTGTAGGGAACGCGCCCTTCGATCCCTTCCGGGACGAGCTTCTTGGGCCCCATCTCGCCGTCCTGGAAGTAGCGATCGGCGGAACCGTCCTGCATGGCCGAGAGCGAGCCCATGCCGCGAATCATCTTGAAGCGGCGCCCTTCGAGCAGGAACGACTCGCCCGGGCTCTCTTCGGTGCCGGCGAGCATGGAGCCCATCATCACGCTCGATGCGCCGGCGGCGAGGGCCTTCACGATGTCGCCCGAGTACTTGATGCCACCATCGGCGATGACCGGCACGTCGCCCGCGCCTTCCACGGCGTCCATCACCGCGGCGATCTGGGGCACGCCGACGCCGGTGACGACGCGCGTGGTGCAGATCGAACCTGGTCCCACGCCCACCTTCACGGCGTCGACTCCGCGCTCCACCAGCGCCGCGGCGCCGGCCTTCGTCGCCACGTTGCCGGCGATGAGCTGCACATCGGGGAACGCCTCCCGCACCTTGGCGGTGGCCTGCAGCACCCCTTCGCTATGGCCATGCGCCGTATCGATGATCAGCACATCGACGCCGGCCTGCACGAGCGCGCGCGCCCGATCGAGATAATCGCCCCCGGCGCCGATCGCGGCCGCCACGCGGAGCCGACCGTACTGATCCTTGTTCGCATCCGGATACTGACGGCGCTTGTGGATGTCCTTGACCGTGATGAGCCCCTTGAGCATCCCCTCACCATCGACGACCGGCAGCTTCTCGATGCGATGCTTGGCCAGGATGCGCTCGGCTTCGTCGAGCGTCGTACCGAGCGGGGCGGTGATCAGCTCCTCGCTGGTCATGACGCCGGCGAGCGGCTGCTCGAGGTTGCGCTCGAATTGCAGGTCCCGATTGGTGAGGATGCCCACCAGCTTGCCGGTGGCATCGACGATCGGCACCCCGGAGATCTTGAAGCGCATCATCAGCGCCACCGCCTCCTTGAGGGAGGCCGTCGGCGACAGCGTGATCGGATTGAGGATCATGCCGCTTTCGCTGCGCTTCACGCGATCGACTTCGGCCGCCTGCCGATCGACCGACATGTTCTTGTGGAGCACGCCGATCGCGCCGTAGCGAGCCATGGCGATCGCCATCTCGCTTTCGGTGACCGTGTCCATGGCCGCCGAGGCCAGCGGCACGTTGAGCGTGATCCCGCGCGTGAAGCGCGACGACAGACTGACGTCTTTGGGATGAACGAGCGAGTGGCGAGGCGCCAACAGGACGTCGTCGAACGTCAGGGCAATGCCTTCGCGAATGCGGCGAGCGCCGCCAGTGGGGCCAGTCGAGGGTGCCATCCTGAAATGTACTATCAGGATGACGTCGGTTCCAGCGCGCCCCGTCGTTTCATGCGGTCTGGACCCGAAGGTCAGGCCCGCGCGATCCGTCGAATGCGTCGCCGCATGGCCGGCGGCAGGAAGAAGCTGGCCGCCGCCAGGACACGCATGAGGCTCGACTCCTCGAGCTCCGCCGGGTCGCCTCGCCAGTGGTCCAGCAGGACCGCGTGGCCTGCCCGATCGATCAACCGCTGAAGCGCGAGCACGATCAGGAACAGGTCGTCGACTTCCCCGAGGAACGGAATCACGTCGGGAATGAAGTCAAGCGGCGAAATGACGTACGCGAGTGCGCCGAGCACCAGCAACCGATCGGTGCGCGACACGCGCTGGTCGCGAAAGAGGCCGAAGAGCAGCCGGATATAGTTCGGGATGAGACGCACGGCCCGCACCACTGACCGCCGCAGTCCCGTGCGCGGGCCGTTACGTGCCATGGGCCGCCGTCGGCGCGGGAGCGACT
The DNA here is from genome assembly GCA_039809645.1 of Gemmatimonas sp. Taxonomy (GTDB): domain Bacteria; phylum Gemmatimonadota; class Gemmatimonadetes; order Gemmatimonadales; family Gemmatimonadaceae; genus Gemmatimonas. Next base: position 12,204 of record JBDHVK010000020.1, on the reverse strand, counting down.
GGAGAGGGAGCAGCCGAGGGCGCGGGCGACGGCGCGGTTGCGGCGCCTGACGCTGGCGCTGCGGTGGTCGCCGCCGAACCAGCGGCAACCACCTCCGTCGCGGCAGGGGCACCGATCTGGTCGGCCGCTGACTTGGCCGCGGTCACGACATCCGACGCGACGGTCTTGGTCGTTTCGGCGACGTTCTGCAGGACGCCAACCGCCTTGTTGAGAAAGCCCATGGCTTCCGAAACGGTGCTGACCGCCAGCCCGCCGGCGCGCAGCTTGTCCTCGACGCCGTCGGCGAAGCGCTGGAAGACATTGGTGACAGGGGCCGGCTTTTCGGCGTACTTCGTCTCCAGAAACTCGACGTAGTCGAGCACCTGATAGAGTCGCTCATCGGAGAGCGTATCGAGCTTTCGGTTGATGCGGTCGCGGACGTACGGATTCATCGGGGCTTCCTCCTGGCACGCCCTACGCACTCAGCCGCGCCAACGTTTCCGTTCGCCGCGCGCGTCGATGTGGCAATATGGCGTGGCGAACCGCCGGCTGCTGTAGACCCCGAGGCCTCCGGTGAGTTCCGGGTGCAGCCGCTCCACCCAATCCACGGCCTGCTCGACGCGGTAGGCGTCGAAAATGGTCAACCGGCCATCCCCGTCGGCGTCGATCGCGACGTCGGCCGCGTCGCCGTACAGGTGACGCGAGTCCCGGGCGGAGCCCTCGACGGTGGCGTTGTGCAGCGGCGTGCGGAACCCGCTGTGCACCTCGAGTTCGAACTCCATCGCCTCCTCACCGCGGCGACGGGCCAGTTCCCGCATCACCAACTCGATCTTGTCGAGCACGCGCGGGTCGATGGCCACGTAGCGCGGCCAGACCGTTTGCTGATCGTGCGTGATGAAGTCGCGCACCTTGAGGTGCTTGGTGAGCGGCAGGTCGAGATTGGCCTCGTTCACCTCGGCGAACCCGGCCGGCTTCTCCCCCTGCTCATCCGTGCTCCATTCCGCCGGATAGTGGCCGATCTGGTAGCCGTTGAGCGTGGTGCCGAGCTTGAGTTCGAAGGGGACGAGCACGGCCAGACGCGGCTCACTGATGCGCTGGTGAATGCCGCCGCGCTTGAGCACCAGTTCGTAGAACCCCGGCGTCAGCGGCGCGAGCAGCGTGTCGCTGTCGAGCGGCCGCGAGACATCGCCCGAGGAATTCGAACCGACCGCCACCCACTGATACGTGAAGCCCGATCGGGCGCTCGGCAGTGCCGCGCGCACCCGAACCGGAAACGCCACGCGTTCGCCGGCGCGCACGAAGTGCATCGCGACGTCGCCGCTCACGCCCCGGATTTCGGGTGCGGCTTCCACGCGGGGCACGGCTTCCTTGGCGCTCTCGGCCGACGAGTCGGCCATGAGTTCGCGCGGCGGCTGATAGATCAGGGCCGCCGTAATCGCGGCAAGCCCCGACAGGAGGATGGCGGTGCGGCGATGGATCATGTCGCGCTCACAGTTCGCCCCACCGCGCGCGAGTGCCCCGCACATCGATGTGCACGAACGGACCATGCGCCGATGTGGCGCGATAAATCCCCACGCCGCCGATGAGCTCGGGGTGCGCCCGCTCGACGCGTTCGGCCGCCTGCGCCAGCACGCGGGCGTCTCGCGTGTCGACACGCCCGTCGCGGTTGAGATCACCCATCCAGTCGCGCGTGCCGTTCACGACGTACACGTCGGCCGCATCGCCGTACTGGTGGCGGCTATCCTGGACGCGACCGCCGGCACCAACGCCCTGGGCGTTGTACTGCGGCGTGCGGAAGCCGGACATGACCCGCAGCGATCGCGCCGCGATCCCCATGTCGCGCAACTCGGCGAGCACCAGTTCGAGCTTGTCCACGAGCGGCTCGCGCAGGACGAGGTACTTGGGCCACACCTGCGCCTGATCGTGCGTCAGGAAATCGCGCAGCCGGAAATGCTCGGAAATGGGCGTGTCCTGATTGCCCGAGGTGACCTCGAGGAACCCCTCGGGATTGCCGTAGGCGGTGGAACGCACCCCCCGCTGCTCAGCGGGAAAGAAGCCGATGCGGTAGCTGCCGATGCGCCCGGCGACCTTGTCCGTGAAGGGGCGCATGGTGATGAAGTGAAATGCGCCCGACGAATCGCCGGCGGCGTAGACGCCGGCGCGAGACGCCGCGGAATCGCCGAAGAGCTCGCGCAGAATGGGCAGGCCACGCGCGACGCGGGGGCTGACGAAACGGGCGCGAAGTTTGCGGCTGGCTCCCCGCAGCGAATCGAGGAGCGGGAACAGCGTCGGCGAGGACGTGGGTGCGACGGCCATCGCCGCGGTTTCCGCCGACACGACCGCACCGCGCGCCGGGACTGGACGCGCAAAGGCGACCAGCGCCGCGCCGGCCGTCAGGCCGGCGACGATGGTCAACCGTGGAATACGAACACGGGGGGCACGGCCCCCGGGGTTTTCAGATGAGCGCTGGGTCACGGACTCGGGTGTGGCGCGCGATCGGTGCCTCGGACAACCGGCATCGGGTACCCCCTACAGACGATCGAGCGACAGGCTGGGAAATATAGCCGCACAGCCCCCGGAGTCACAGCACCGGCACGGGAGGAAACTCCATGCCGGACTGCGATTTACGTCACCTTGTGGCTAGTAGATGTAGACGGGGGTCCCCACAGCGACCATGTCGTACAGCGCTTCGATGTCAGGGTTCCGCAGCCGCACGCATCCGTGACTCACCGCCTGCCCCACGCTGGCCGGGTTGTTGGTGCCGTGGAGTGCATAGCCATCGCCCAGATACAGGCGACGCGTTCCCAGCACCGCGCCGTACTTGCGCTGGTTCGTTCCAAATGGCGGGATGACAATCTTGCCATCGGCAACGATCTCTCGGCCGTCGGATGCCGTCAGGGGCTGGGTGGAGCCGTCCTTGCCGAGCCTGACGACATCGTTGCCCCGCACCGTGATCTGCGATCCGTCTCGCAGCGCGAGCGACTGCCCGCGCACCAGCTGCACCACCCCAAGGCGTCGCTTGTTCGCCTGCTCCTGGTAGTGCCAGTCGGGGGGTATCCACGCCGGCGCCGAATCGCGACGCTGCACGACCAGCCGCCCGCGTGGCGTCTCGAAGCGAAGGACCTGGCTATTGCCCTTCACCACCAACTGACGCCCTGATCCCGTCGCCACCGGCGCGGTGAAGAGCACGCTGTCGCCCTGCTTGTACCAGAGTCGACGGTCGGCAATGGACACGACGATATACGGCGCATTGGCACCGGCCGGGGGCGTGGTGGCGCCGAGTACCGCCCGCAGACTGTCCGCGTCGCTGCCGGCCTGGAGTACCGCCTGCTCGAGCGCCTCCGAATTGTCGTTGTACACCAGCCGTGCCACGTCGCGCTGGAAGCGGACCCGCAGGGTGAGGAAGAGCAGCCAGCCAGTGAGCGCGGCGACCAGCAGATTGGCGCCGAGCAGCCACAGCGGGGCCCGCCACCAGCCGCGGCGTTTGGCGTGCGGAAGAGAGAGAGGCGACGTGGTCATCAGAAGAAGTACACCCGGGTACCGGCCACAAGGTTCTCGCGAATGGCACGGAGATCACGAACGCTGAGGCGAATGGCGCCCGGCATGACATAGGCGCTGTCGGCCAGCGGTCCCGACGCCGGGCGCGCATAGAGCAGCGTGCCGCCGGTGGTGACGATCGCGGCCGGACCGGTCCAGCCGGCCCCGGCCCGTTCTGCGGGCATCGGAAGCCCGCGGTCGGCCCAGAGCCAGGCCGGCAGCGCATAGCGGTCGGAATCCCCAAGGAGCCGCTCGATGCCGCGGACCCCACGGGGGACCACCGCGTGCAGGGTGTCGGGTGGTGTGCCGACCCGCCGCTCGGGACCGATCTCGGCGGGCATCACGCGCAAACGGGCGGCCCCCCGCTCGAGCGCCACGTAGCCGGAATCGGTATTCACGGCCAGATGAATGGCGTCATCGCCCTGCGACTGGCGACGCATGAGCTCCAGCATGACCGTTGCCTTGTCGTTGTCGGCGGCCACGATGGCGTCCGCGCGCTGCCGCTCGATCGCCGTCATGCCGGCGCGCAGCCGGTCGATTTCGTCGCGATACCGCGAGCGACGCCAGACGAGCAGGCCATCCACCACCAGCAGCAGGAGCAGACTGACGGACAGGATCACGCTTCGGCGGCGGAACCGGAAGCGGCTCATGCCACCCCCAGGCGGCATGCCGTACCCGCGCACTTTGAACGGCTCGCCGGGTATGGCCCGTCAGCCCTGATGTTTCCGCTAGATTGCTGCATCCTGACGTCCCTCACCCTGGAGACCGATGTCTGCTCGTCCGTCGCGCGCCGTGGCCCTGATCATCCTGGACGGATGGGGCTATCGCGAGGAGCGCGAAGCCAACGCCATTCTGCTGGCCAACACGCCGAATTGGAACCGTATCTGGGCCCACGAATCCCGCACGCTGCTGACCGCCTCCGGTCGCGCGGTGGGGCTCCCGGACGGCCAGATGGGCAACAGCGAAGTGGGTCACCTCAATCTGGGCGCCGGTCGCGTCGTCATGCAGGATCTGGTCCGCATCGGCGCGTCGATCGAATCGGGGACGTTCTACACCAATTCGGCGCTCGTTGCGGCGTGCTCGCACGCCAAGACGAACGGCGGCACGCTGCACCTGGTCGGCCTGCTCGGCGACGGTGGCGTTCACGCGTTCGAGGAGCACCTCTTCGCGCTGGTGGATCTGGCCTCCCGCCAGCAGGTGCCACGGGTGGTGCTGCACGCACTGCTCGATGGACGGGATACGCCGCCGACCAGCGCGATGGGCTTCCTCAACGAGACCCTGGTGCACCTGGCCGGCAAGGCGCAGCTGGCGTCGGTGTCGGGGCGCTACTTCGGCATGGACCGCGACAATCGGTGGGAGCGCACGGGTCGCTGGTATCGTGCCGCCGTGCTGGGCGACGCTCCCGTGGAAGCCGATGCCTTGGCGGCCCTGCAGCGCTCGTACGACGCCGGCATCACCGACGAATTCGTGCAGCCCTGGGTGATGGCGGGTCCGGACGGCAAGGCGCTCGCGCCGATGCGCGATGGCGATGCCCTGATCTGTTTCAACTTCCGCAGCGATCGCATGCGGCAGTCGCTGCGCGCGCTCGCCATGCCCGACTTCACGGGCTTCGACACCGGGCCGCGCCCGCAGGTGGCCGTCACGACGATGACCAACTACGACGACGCGTTTCCGTTTCCGGTCGCCTTCGCGCCGCAATCGATGCACAACCTGGTCGGTGAAGTGGTGTCGAACGCCGGGCTCACCCAGCTGCGCACCGCGGAGACGGAGAAGTACCCGCACGTCACCTTCTTCTTCAATGGCGGACGCGACGAACCGTTCCCCGGTGAAGACCGGCGCATGGTCGCCAGCCCCAAGGTGGCCACCTACGACCTGCAGCCGGAGATGAGCGCGAGCGGCGTCTGCGACATTCTCTGCGACGCGCTCGCGAATCGCACGCACGACTTCGTGCTGTGCAACTTCGCCAACACGGATATGGTGGGGCACACCGGATCGCTTCCGGCCGCAATCAAGGCCGCTGAGACTATCGACGCCTGCCTGGGACGCATCCTGGTAGCGGCGGAGCAAGGCGGCGCCCGCCTGATCATCACCGCCGACCACGGCAACGCCGACCTGATGGTCGATCCACTCACGCATCAGCCGCACACGGCGCATACCACGAACCCGGTGCCGCTGGTGGTGCTCGACCCCGACGAGACGGCGCCCCTTCGGGCCGGCGGCGCCCTCTGCGACGTGGGGCCGACGGTACTGGCGCTGCTTGGCCTGCCCCTTCCTGCTGATACCACCGGTCGCGATCTGCGCGATCGCTCGCCTTCGCTCTCCGCTTCGGTCTCTGCCTGATGCCCCTGCCCTTCCTTTCCGTCCGCCGTTCCGTCGTGCGCGCCACCGCGGCGATGCTGGTGCTCGCGCCGCTCGGCGCCTCGGCGCAGATCGGTCATGCGCCCAGCAAGAGCCCGTACGAGGACTATGCGGTGACGCAGACCCTCACCCTCTCCGCGGGCCAGCTGCTGCTGGGGAAGGATCCCGCCGGCGTCGCGCCGAAGAACGGACTCGTGGGGCAGGTTCGCTACGACATTCGCCTCGGCGGTCCGGCCGGGCTGTACGTGCGGTACCTCGGCGCACCGTCCGAGCGCAATGAACTCAAGCCCACCAATCCGCGCGCCACGCGCGTGATTGCCACGCCGAGCGTCTTCACGCAGGTCTTCGACGGTGGTCTCAATCTCGACCTGACCGGCAAGAAGACCTATCGTCGGTTCCTGCCCAGCATCTTCGCCGGCGTCGGCATGGCGAGCGACTTTACCAAGGCGGACAGCGGGCAGTATTCGTTCGGCTCGAACTTCTCATTTACGTACGGCGGCGTCCTGCGGTTCATCCCGCGGCACGGACCGCAGCTGCGTCTCGATGTCTCGAACGTGTTCTGGAAGTATCAGTTTCCCGACACGTACTACGTGAAGGCGTCGGACACCACGTCGGTGCTGACGCTGACCCGTCAGCGCAGCGCCTGGCGTCCGAACAAGGCGATCTCGCTCGGCGTCACCGTCCCCATCTTTCGCTAGACGCATGCCCCGCACGTCGCTCACGCGCCGCGTGGTCTTCGCGGCCGCGCATCGCTACCGTCGCCCGGATTGGAGCGACCAGGAAAACGCCGACGTCTTCGGGGCGTGCGCGCATCCGCACTATCACGGGCACACCTATGTCTGCGACGTGACCGTGGCGGGACCGGTGGATGAGGAGACGGGCTTTCTGGTCGACCTCGGATTTCTCGACCGGGTTCTCGCCAAGGAAGTGCGTGAGCGCTTCGATCATCGGAACATCAATCTCGACGTGCCGGAGTTCGCCGAGGGCAAGCTGATTCCCACCGGCGAGAACCTGGCCCGATTCATCTGCGACCGCGTGCAAACAGCGTTGGCCCACACCTCGGCGCGCGTGGTGAAGGTCCACCTCGCCGAAGACAGCACGCTGTCGAGTGCCTACGAGGTGGACGCGTGATGCGGCGATTGTTCCTCGGAAGCGTGTTGGTGGGTGCCGCCTGCGCGCGGACGTCGGCGCCGGTAGCGGCCATTCCGGCGCGTCGGCCCGAGCCAGCGCCGCCACCGGTCACTCCGGCGCCGCTCGTGGTGGCCGAGCCGACGACGCGCGAGCTCGTGCGGGCGTTCGTCGACTCCGTGCAGCGCGCACCGATGTGGCGCAATGCCCGCTGGGGGATGCTCGTCGTCGACCCCGCGCGCGCGGACACGCTCGTTGCCGTCGACGCCGACCGGATCTTCATGCCGGCTTCGAACCAGAAGCTCCTGACCGGCGCGATTGCGATGGAGCGCCTCGGGCCAGACTTCCGATGGACGACGCCCGTGCTCCTCGCCGGCCGATCGCGTGGCACGACTTGGCAGGGCGATCTGCTGGTGATGGGCAGCGGCGACCCCAGCGTGAGTGATACGCTGCAGGGCGGCCGCGCCGCGAATGCCTTCGCGCCGGTCATCGCGGCGCTCAAGGCACGCGGAATTACGCGCGTGGCCGGCCACGTTCGCGCCGAGGGCGACGCCCTTCCCGGCGCCACCACGGGGTTCGGCTGGGCGTTCGACGACTTCGATGAGGAGTACAGCGCGCCGGTCGACGAACTCACCTTCAACGAAGGCGAGCTGACCCTGCGCATCCGCGCGGCCGCGCGGGCGGGGAAGCCCGTGACCGTCGAGCGCGCGCCGACACGCGCCTATCCGCGTCTCCGCATCGAGGCCCGGACACGCGATTCGCTGTCGTCAACCGGTTCGCGTCCGGAGCCGATCCGCGCGGCGTACGACAGCCTCGGTGAGACCCTGATCATCAGCGGCACGCTGGCCGTTGGCGACAGCGTGATCACCACCGTGTCGTATCGTCATCCGAACGACGCCTACGTGGCAGCGCTCGAGCAGGCACTGGCCGACAGCGGGATCGTGGTGCAGCACCGCGCGCTCGCTGCGCGCGACACGGCGAAGCGGGCCGTGGACACGCTGACCGTGCTGCAGTCGGCGTCGTTCGCGGACGTGTTGCGTCGCATGCAGAAGCCCTCGCAGAACCAGATCGCCGAGCTGTTCTTCCGCACGAGCGGGCGCGTGGTGTCGGGAAGCGGATCGGTGGACAGTGCGCGAGCCGTTGCGGCGCGTACGCTGGCCGGTTGGGGCGTGACCACGGCCGACGCCGCCTATCGCGACGGCAGCGGGCTGTCGCGTCACGACTACGTGTCGCCGCGGGCCATTGTGAAGGTGCTCGACGCCATGCGTCGCTCACCACACTTTGCGATCTATCGCGATGCGCTGCCGATTGCCGGCGTGGACGGCACGATTCGCAACCGCATGAAAGGCACGCCGGCGCAGGGGAACGCCCGCGGCAAGACGGGCACACTCGACAAGGCGCGATCGCTCTCGGGATACGTTACCTCGGCCGATCAGCAACTCGTGCTCTTTTCGCTGCTGTGCAACAACTACACGGTGCCGACGCGGGAAGTGGAGCGGGTCCAGGACGCCCTCGTGACGCTGCTTGCGAGTCGGTCACTGGGCGCGCAAGCGGTGAGTGCGCCCGCCAAGTGAGCAGCCCCGCACGTAGTCGGGGCGATAGCCTGAGTTACGAGGAGGCGCTTGCCGCCATCCTCGCACAGGCGTCTGGCTCGCCCCGTGCCATCGAGATGCTCCCCCTCGAGCAGGCCTTGGGCCGAGCGCTCGCGCAGGACATCACGAGCCGACTGGCACTGCCCCCGTGGGACAACGCCGGAATGGATGGCATCGCCACCCGCCGCGCGGATGTCGTGGGCGCCCGCGCCGAGGCGCCGCGCGCGCTGCCGCTGATCGGCGCCAGCGTCGCCGGCAGCGACCCCACGCAGTTGCCGTGGCTCCAGCCCGGGACGGCCATGCGCATCATGACCGGTGCCCCGGTGCCGCCCGGCGCCGATGTGGTGATTCGCGTCGAGGATACCCGCCGCGAAGACGATACCGTGCTCGTGCTTGACGATCGCGACACGCACGGCCGCGGCAACATCCGGCCGCGCGGCGAGGATATCGAGCCGGGGCGCGTGCTGTTCACCGCCGGTACGACGTTGCGCTCGTCGCATCTTGGCGCGTTGGCGGCGATCGGATTGGCGGTCGTGCCGGTCTATCGGAAACCGCGGGTGACGATCGTGTCGAGCGGCGATGAACTGGTCCTCCTCGACCGCTTCGATGAAGTCGAGAATGGCGCACGGATCGTCGCCTCCAGCAGCTACGCGCTGCCGGCGCTGTTGAGCACCGCCGGCGCCGAGGTGACGATGGCGCCACTCGTGCCCGATTCACTCGAGGCGCTCACCGAGGTGTTGCGTGAGGCGGCACCGCACTGCGATCTGCTGATCACGACCGGCGGTGTGTCGGTGGGCGAGCATGATTACACGCGCGAGGCGCTCGCGGCGATCGGGGGCGTCCAGCGTTTCTGGCGCGCCCGTATACGGCCGGGAGGGCCGATCGGCACCGGTATGGTGGGGCGGATTCCCTGGATCGGGCTCCCGGGGAATCCGGTGTCGACGATGGTGACCGGTTCGCTCTTCGCCTGGCCACTCATTCGCCAGCTCGGCGGCCACGCCACAGTGTGTCACGTGAAACTGCCCGTGCACATGCGCGACGCTGCCGAGACGCCGGCGCCGCTCACGTACTTCCTGCGCGTCAGCCTGTCGGCGGGATCGGATGGAATGCTCGAGGCACGGCTCTCCGGCGGACAAGGCTCCAATCTCCTGCGATCGATGGCATTGGCCGATGCGCTGCTCGTCGTTCCCGAGTCGCAGGCACGCGTCGAACCGGACAGTCTGATGCACGCCATCCTGCTCCCTGATGCACCGCCGCTCGTGGCTCCCGCATGATCGAACAGACGCCCTCGCTGCCGAGCTTTGCCCACCTCGCGGCGCTGCACGGCGACGCGCTCGACGAGGCGCTGGCCCGTGGCTTTACCGTGGCGGAGGAGACGGTGGCGGTGGGGACCGGCGCGAACCAGCGGGAATTCGTTCTGCGCAAACCGCAGAATGCCGACCACCTCATCAGCGAAGCCGACTACGTCGTTGATGAGCGGCTCCCGTACTGGGCCGATTTGTGGCCGTCGGCACGGGTACTCGCGGGAGCGTTGCTCGACGAACCCGGAAGCGGCCGCCGACTGCTCGAGCTGGGCTGCGGACTCGGCCTTGATACCGTCTCCGCGATGGCGGCCGGCTTCGACGTCACGTCGACGGACTACTACGAGCAGGCCATTCACATGGCCCGCGCCAACGCGGCGCGCAACGTCGGCCGCGAACCGGTGGTGCGCATGGTGAACTGGCGCCATTGGCCCGACGATCTCGGGCAGTTCGATGTGGTCATTGCCGCCGATGTGCTGTACGAGAAGGAGTATGCCACGCTGGTGGCCCAGTGCCTTGCGCGGGCGCTGGCGCCGTCGGGCGAGGCGATCATCGCCGATCCCGGGCGACTCGCGCTCCCGGCGTTCAGGGCGGCACTTCCGGTTCATGGCCTGCACCTCGTCGGGAGCACCACGGTCCCGTACGCCGATCACGTGGTCAGGCAGCAGGTGCAACTGCTGCGCATCCGCCACGCCAGCGTTTGAGGATTGCTCGCGACAGCGACTGTGGGCCGGGCTCCACAGTTTGGGGGTATTCGCGTCGATTTCCCTACGGTTCAGGCTGGCACGACCCTTTCAGTAGGGAATTGCATGCGCCACGCCTCCCGCCGTACCTCGCTGCTCCGCGCCCCGCTGCTGGTGGTCGCGATGTTCCTGCTCGCGCTCCTGGCCCTGTATCCCGCGGCCACCGTGCGCGCCCAGGGCGCGCCGTCGGGCGCCGCCCCGAACGGGTCACCGAGCATCGTGGCGCGGCCGGACACCGTGGATGGAGAGGTGTCGGATGTGGTGCTGAAGGGCAAGCTGCTCGAGGTCCGCTACCGCAACACCGGCACCGTCGCGACGGAACTGCTCGGTGAGCTTCAGGTACGCGCCGAAGACGACTCGCTCGTCGCCACGGTACCGATCGTGGAGTCGGTGCGCATTGAAGCCGGCAAGCGCCAGACGTTCAAGGTGGCCATGCCCGAGCTCCCGCCCGGCAAGTACACGCTCTATGCCGTGGTGGACTTCGGCGGACGTGAGTTGACCGCAGCGCAGGCGGCCCTCGAAGTCCGCAAGTAGTCGCCGCCGCCGCGGCGCTCGCCCGGTTGGCACCTGTAGCATCGGGCGGTAGCCTTGGGCATGCGCTTCCGTGCCCTGCTCTTCGCCGCACTTGTCTGCCCTGTCGCCCTCCTCGCTCAGACCGCCGGCGACAGCACCGCTCGTCCGCCGGCTGACGCCCCGTATCGCGCACCGCAGCTGAGCGCGGCCGCGCGCACCCAGGACCTGCTCGCGCGCATGACGCTCGCCGAGAAGTTCTGGCAGCTTTTCATGATCCCCGGCGACCGCGACAACCCGCAGCACGATTACCGTGCCGGGAGTTTCGGTCTGCAGATCAACGTGCCGGCCGCAATGCGCGCGGACGCCGCGCGCTCCGATACGCTGGCCGCGGCGGCGGTGGCCCGGGCGCATGCCCAGCGGATCAATGCGCTCCAGCACTACTTCGTGGATTCCACCCGGCTCGGCATCCCGCTGCTTCCATTCGAGGAGACACTCCACGGGCTGGGCCGCGAAGGCGCCACGACGTTCCCGCAGGCCATCGCGCTGGCCGCCACGTGGGACACCGCGCTCGTGGCGCGTGTTGCAGGCGCCATCGCCGATGAGACACGGAGCCGCGGCATCCGCATGTCCCTTTCGCCCGTCATCAACATCGCGAACGATGTGCGCTGGGGGCGCGTGGAAGAAACGTACGGTGAAGATCCGTACCTCACGTCGGCCATGGGACGCTCGTATATCAGCACCTTCGAGCGGCGCGGGGTCGTGGCCACCCCCAAACACTTCATCGCAAACGTCGGCGACGGCGGTCGCGACAGCTATCCGATCGAATTCAGCGAGCGGTTGCTGCGCGAGCGGTACTTCCCGCCGTTCGAGAGCGCGCTGCACGATGCCGGCGCACGGAGTGTCATGAGTGCCTACAACTCCGTCGACGGATCGCCGGCGACGCAGAGTGCGGCGCTCCTCACCGGCTGGCTCAAGCGCGAGTGGCGATTCCCGGGCTTCGTGATATCTGATGCGGCGGCAACCGGCGGCGCAACGGTATTGCACCACACCGAA